>JAFABD010000066.1 GCA_023426225.1 Pseudomonadota bacterium
GCGTCGAGGTTGCCGCCGCCGCGAGCGCGCCTGCCCCCGCCGCCCCCAGCGGCGGCGCGGCCAAGCCGCACGCCGAGGCCGCGCAGACGATCCGCGTCGACCTGGTCAAGCTCGACCTGCTGCTCAACCTGGTCGGCGAGCTGGTGATCCGCAACTCGATCCTGGCCGACCGGCTGTCGCCGGCCGATCGCCAGCGCGTCGAACTGCCCGAACTCGCCCGGCTGACGCGCCAGATCCAGGACAACGTCATGTCGCTGCGCGCCCAGCCGATCCGGCAGGCGTTCAGCCGCGTGCCCCGGATGCTGCGCGACCTTTCGGCCGAGACCGGCAAGACGATCAACCTCGAGACCTATGGCGAGACGACCGAAGTCGACAAGGGCGTCATCGAGAAGATCGGCGATCCGCTGACCCACATGATCCGCAATGCCGCGGACCATGGCCTGGAAAGCGCCGAGGAGCGTCTGGCCGCGGGCAAGCCCGCCGCCGGCACGATCAAGCTGTCGGCCGAGCAGAAGGGCGCGCGCATCTTTGTCCGCGTCCAGGACGACGGCCGCGGCATCAACCGCGAGAAGGTGCGCGGCAAGGCGATCGAGAAGGGCATCATTTCGGCCGACGCCCATCTGACCAACGAGGAAATCGACCAGCTGATCTGTGCCCCGGGCTTTTCGACCGCGGACAAGATCTCGAACATCTCGGGTCGCGGCGTGGGCATGGACGTGGTCCGTTCGAACGTCGAGGCGCTCGGCGGCCGCGTCGAGATCCATTCGGTGCCGGGCGAAGGCACGACCTTCACCATGATCCTGCCGCTGACGCTGGCGATCCTGGACGGCATGATCGTGCGGCTGGCAGGCCAGCGTTTCGTCCTGCCGCTGACGCACGTGCTGGAGACCGTCCAGCCCGAGGCGGGCCAGGTCAAGCGCACCTCGCCCAACAGCGAAGTGATCGACATGCGCGGCGAATATGTGCCGGTGAAGCGTGCCACCGAGATCTTCGGCCTGAACGACGACCGCCCCATCGAGGACTCGCTGGTGGTGATCGTCGAGAGCGAAACCTCGGGCAAGGTCGGCCTGGTCGTCGACACCATCGATGACCGCCGCGAGGTCGTCATCAAGAGCCTCGACCAGAACCTGCACCCGATCCGCGGCCTGGGTGGCGCGACCATCCTGGGCGACGGTTCGATCGCTCTGATCCTCGACATCGAGGCCCTCGTCGCCTCGCCCTCCCCCCGTTACACCCCGAAAGGACTGGCAGCATGACCAACGCCACTGAGAACGCCGCCGCCAACGACACCGGCTGCAAGATCGTCACCTTTTCGCTGGGCAAGCAGACCTTCGGGATCGACATGCGCGCCCTGATCGAAATCCGCGAATGGGACGAGCCGACCCCGCTCCCCAACGTGCCGAGCTTCATCAAGGGCGTGAGCAACCTGCGCGGCAACGTGATCCCCGTCGTCGGCCTGGCCGAGCGGCTGGGCTGGGAGCCGAGCGTGATCCATGCGCGGTCGTGCATCCTGGTCGTCAACATCGCGGGCAAGCAGGCCGGTTTCCTGGTCGACGAGGTCAACGACATCGTCGCGATCAACGAGGCCGAGATCCAGCCGGCGCCCGAGGTCGAATCGATCGAGCAGAGCGTCATCAAGGGCCTGGTGCGCATCACCACCCGCGCCAAGGACGGCACGCGTGACGAGAACGGCACGATGGTGCTGCTGCTCGACCTCGACGCGCTGAGCCTGACCAAGCACATGGACATCGCCGCATGAGCGCCGCCGGCGGCGCCCCCGCGGCGCTTGCCGGCGGGGGCTCGGCAACGGCACAGACCGCGGAGATCACACACCGCGATTTCGTCGCCATTGCCGCGATCATGCACGATGAAGCGCGCATCGCCCTGAGCGAAGCGAAGACGACACTCGTCCAGTCACGCCTCGCCCGCCGGCTTCGCGCCCATGGGCTGACCCGGTTCAGCGATTATGTGAACCTGGTTCACAGCGACGCAGAGGAACGGCACCGGATGGTGGTCGCGCTGACCACCAACCACACGCACTTCTTCCGCGAGCCGCACCATTTCGACCATTTCCGCGAAACGGTGATGCCGGTGCTGAAGCGCAAGCAGGGGCCGGTGCGGATCTGGTCGGCGGGCTGCTCGTCGGGCGAGGAGGTCTATACCATCGCGATGTGCCTGCTGGGGCCGGACCGCACGTCCGCGACCTGGCTGCGCAACGCCGATGTGCGGTTGCTGGCCACCGACATCTCGCCCCCCGTGGTCGAGGCGGTGCAGCGCGGCGTCTATGCCGAGAACGCGGCATCGGGCGTGATCGAGCCGTACAAGAGCGTGTGGATGCGCCGCCAGGGCGACAGCTTCGTCATGGCCGACGAGGCACGCAACATGGTGACCGCCCGCGTGCTGAACCTGTTCGAGCCATGGCCGCTGCGTGCCGCCTATGACGTGATCTTCTGTCGCAACGTGATGATCTATTTCGACGATGCGGCGAAGGCCGAGCTGGAGCACAATTTCGTCAACCAACTGGCACCGGGTGGCTTTCTGTACATCGGCCATTCCGAACGCCTGATCGGCCCCGCATCGCGCCACATGCGCTCGTGCGGGCACACCATCTACCAGAAACCGGAGGGACGGGAATGAAACCCGTACGCACGCTGATCGTGGACGACAGCGCATCGATGCGGGCGACGCTGAAGCGAATGCTTTCGGCCGACCCCGAGATCGAAGTCGTGGGCATGGCGCCCGAGCCCTATGCCGCCCGCGAGATGATCAAGCAGCTCAACCCCGACGTGCTGACGCTCGACGTCGAGATGCCGGGGATGGACGGGCTGTCGTTCCTGGAACGCATCATGCGGCTTCGCCCGATGCCCGTCGTCATGTGCTCGACGCTGACGGCGCGCGGGGCGCAGGTGACGATCGAGGCGCTGCGCCTCGGCGCGGTCGACTATGTCACCAAGCCGAGCGGCACGCCCGAGGACATCGAGAAGGACGCGGCGCTGCTGCGCGAGAAGGTGAAGGCCGCCGCCCGTTCGGTCGCCCGCGCCGGACCGCAGCGCCTGCCCGCCCAGCCGTCGATCGCCGGCGGCGGCGCCGGCAAGCTGATCGCGATCGGGTCGTCGACCGGCGGCGTCGAGGCGCTGTTCTCGGTCCTGCCCTCGCTGCCCGAGGATTGCCCGCCCGTGCTGATCGTCCAGCACATGCCGGCGACCTTTACGCAGAGCTTTGCACAGCGGCTCGACCACGACTGTCGCGTTAAAGTTGTGGAAGCTACCGACGGTGCGCAAATCGAGCGTGGAACCGTCTATATTGCTCCTGGGGGCGAGAAACACATGGAGCTCTCCGGCGGGGTCGACGGGCGCATCAAGCTGCGCGCCGGCGATCCGGTGGGAGGGCATCGCCCGGCGGTCGACGTGCTGTTTCGTTCGGTCGCATCGCTTGGGCCCGCGGCCGTCGGGGTGATCCTGACGGGCATGGGCCAGGACGGCGCCCAGGGTCTGCTCGAGATGCGCCGTGCCGGCGCACACACGCTCGGCCAGACCCGCGAGACCTGTGTGGTGTGGGGCATGCCCCGCGCCGCACGCGAGATCGGCGCGGTCGAGAAGGAAGTTGGGTTGTCGGCAATGCCCGAGGCGATCCTCAGGGCTTGCCGCGAAAAAGTTGGGAGCGTTTGATGCCGGCGGCAGCACAGATCAAGGTGATGGTGGTCGATGACCAGACCAGCATGCGCGCGATGATCCGTCGTGCGCTGCAGGATCTCGGTTTCAAAGACGTGCGCGACAAGGCCAGCGCCCCCGAGGCACTGGCGTCGATCCGCACCGACCGCGTCCACCTGGTGATTTCGGATTACAACATGCCCGACATGGACGGGCTGCAGTTTCTGGAGGAGGTCCGCAAGGACCCCGTGATCGGCAAGACGGTGTTCATCATGCTCACCGGATCGGCCGACAAGGAAATCGTCCAGAAGGCGGCTGCGCTTGGGGTCAACAACTATGTCGTGAAGCCCTTCGCACCCGCGGCGCTGAAGGAGAAGATCGAGCGCGTCTTTGGCGAGCTGAGCTAATGCGGCGCGTCTCGATCGTCCAGGGTGAGAATGCGATCGTGAACGAGCCGCACGTCGTCGTATCGACGTTGCTGGGTAGTTGTGTGGCAGCATGTCTCTATGACCCCGTCGCCAAGGTGGGTGGGATGAACCACTTCCTCCTTGGCGAGCCGGGTGCCGACCATCGCGTGTCGGCGTCCGACATGCAGCGATACGGCGTCCACGCCATGGAACTGCTGATCAACGGGATGATGCAGCGGGGTGCCGTGCGCAACCGGTTGCAGGCGCACCTTTACGGGGGTGCCAACATCATCTCTGGCCTGGGCGCCATCGGTTCCTCGAACGCCGCGTTCGCGCGGCGGTTCATGGAGACCGAAGGCATTACCGTCGCCCATAGTGATCTGGGCGGGTCGTCGGCCCGCAAGATCGAATTCCTGCCCTATGAGGGGCGCAGCCGTTGCACGAAGGTCGCCGAGCGCGTTCAGGAGCGCCCGCCCGCACCGATCGTTCCGCCGGCCGCGCACTGCGGAGATCTGGAGCTTTTCTGATGTCGTTCATGTCCGTGCCCGCCCAGCCCCGCCCCGATGGTTCCTTTCCGATGATCGACGCGTCGAGTGTTCTCCACAGCGTGATCGCCGGCGAGCTGCGCGAGATGCGCGAAAAGCTGGAAGGCCTGGCCGAAGTGCTGGTCGCCGACGAGCATTTCGCCACCTCGTACCTCGAGCAGCTCCAGGCGTTCGACTATCTGATCCAGCACGCCGACGAGTGCGTGAACCTGCTCGACCGGATCGCCGGCGGCGAGGATTCGATGTCGGCCATCAGCCATGTGCGGCTGGGCGCCGTCCAGGACCGATTGCGTGCGGCGCTGAAGGGACATTGAGATGGCGCATCCGGCGAATGACCGCCCGATCATCATCAAGAAGGTCAAGAAGGTCGCCGGCGGTCATCATGGTGGCGCGTGGAAGGTCGCTTACGCCGACTTCGTGACCGCGATGATGGCGTTCTTCATGCTGCTGTGGCTGATCGCCAACCCCGACAAGCAGCGGCTGAAGGGCCTGGCGCAATATTTCTCGCCGAGCGTTTCGAACGGCGCCCCGGCGTCCCCGATCCAGGGGGCGTCGGAGGGCACCGGCGGCCAGTCGCGCAAGTCGTCGACCGACATGAGCGCGGCGCGCGGCGTCCCCGCCGAGACCGCGGCGACCGTGGGCGAGGCCCGCGGCGGCACCGCCAACGTGCCCGACGCCTCGCTGCGCGTGATTGCGTCCGAACTGCAGGTCGCGCTCGATTCGATTCCCAACAGCCAGTCGCAGGGCAAGAAGAACACCGACATCCAGGCGGCGCGCGACGGGCTGCGCATCACGCTGATGGACACCGACCGCCAGTCGATGTTCCGCGCCAACACCGCCGAGCTGAACCCCTATGCCCGCGCGCTGCTGGCGCAGGCGGCGGCCAAGCTGGCCAAATCGGGCGCGCAGATCGCGATCGAGGGCCATACCGACGGCACCGGCGGCCAGGGCGAGGCCAACTGGCGGCTTTCGGGCGAACGCGCCCTGGCGGCGCGCGCCGCGCTGATCGCCGGCGGGATCACGCCCGACCGCTTTGCCGAAGTCGTCGCCATGGGGGCGACCAAGCCGGTCTATCCCGACCAGCCCGACCGCCCCGAAAATCGCCGTATCACGATCGTGCTGAAGGCGGAGGCGTCGTCGCTGCCGTCCGACTCGAGCTTCAAGTTCTGAGGGGCACCGCACGATGAAGAAGATTCTCTTTCTGCTCGTGGTGGCATTGCTGGGCCTCGGCCTGGGCGGCGGCGCGGCCTATGGCACGCTGAAGCTGCTCGGCCCGCGCCCGGCGGGCGCACCCGCGGCGGATACCAAGCCCCCCACCTTCGTCGACGGCGGCACCGTGCTGGCCCCGCTGGTTTTCCCCGACGGCAGGCTGTCGGGCTATGCCCAGTTCCACATCCAGCTCGAAGTCCCGACCGACAAGGCCGATTACGTGACCGCGCGGCTGCCGCTGCTGCTGCACGCGATCAACATGCGCACGTTCCGCACGCCGATGGCGTCCGGTCCGGACGGGCTGCTGCCCGATCTGGAGACGTTTCGCCGCGTGGTGATGGCGTCGGCCCCCGAGGCATTCGGCCCGGGCGTGCTGCGCAAGGTGGCGGTGACCAAGGTGAACCCGGCATGACCCTATCGGTGTCGGCCCGGAGGCGCGCCGCCCCGCGGAACGGAGCAAGATGATGCGACTCGACCCCCAGGCCGACACGCCTTCGGGTGAGGAGAGAAGCATGATCGACGCCGAGACCCGCACCGACGCGCCCCATCTCTATCACGTCGAGCGCGCACCGCGCATCGTCACCACCCTGCTGGTGGGCAAGCTGATGTGCGAGCGCACGGTCCAGCAGATCTGCCGCATCCGCAACATCTCGGCGACGGGCATGCTCGTCGAATCGCCGCTGTCGCTCGCCAGGGACAACCAGGTCTCGGTCGAGCTGCGCAGCGGCGAGAAGCTGGAAGGCCGCGTCGCCTGGGCCGAGCCCGGCCGCGCCGGCGTGCAGTTCGACGCGCCGATCGAGGTCGACCGCGTGCTGAGCGAGGCGCGTTCGGGCGTCCGTGCGGGCGAGGCGGCGATGCCGCGCGCGCCGCGTTTCGACGTCTATTTCCCCGCACGGCTGATCCATCTGGGCCGCGGCATGGAAGTGCTGATCGAGAATATCTCGCAGACCGGCGCGCGGCTGCGCCTGTCGAGCCCGGCGGCACTCGACCACCAGATCACGCTGCACGTCGCCGGCCTGACGCCGCGCCACGCGCATGTCCGCTGGAGCATCGAGGACGAGGTCGGGATCGCGTTCGTCGAGACGATCTCGTACAACGAGCTGTCGGCCTGGCTGGGCCACGGCGGCAAGACCAACTGATCCCGGCGCGGGCGCCGCCGCAAGGCGCCCGATGCGGACAAGCGGACGCCGCCCCCCACCCCCGCCCCACCCCACACCTTCCCCCGGCCCCGTGCCCGCCCGCAGGCGGGCCGGCGCGCGCCGGCGAACGCCCAACGAAAAAGGGGCCTGCCGACGGCAGACCCCTTTCTCCCTGGAAGCGATGCGGACGGACGCCGTCAGACGGTGCCGAAACTCTTGACCAGCGACCCCGCCACGAGCGCCCAGCCGTCGACGAGCACGAAGAAGATCACCTTCATCGGCAACGAGATCGTCGTCGGCGGCAGCATCATCATGCCCATCGCCATCAGCACCGCCGACACGGCAAGGTCGATGACGAGGAACGGCAGCAGCAGCAGGAAGCCGATTTCGAACGCGCGACGCAGTTCGGAGATCATGAACGCCGGGGTCAGCGTCGACAGCGGCGTCTGCGCGCGCGACGCGATCGGCTTGCGCGCCAGATCGGCGAAGAGCTTGAGGTCGCTGTCGCGGACCTGGCTGAGCATGAACTGGCGGAACGGTTCCGACGTGCGTTCGAACGCCACCGTCTCGGTGATCTTGCCCTTGGTGTAGGGATCGACACCGTCGTTCCACGCCTTTTCGAACGTGGGCGCCATCACGAAGAACGACAGGAACATCGCCAGCGCGATCACCACCGGGTTGGGCGGCACGCCCTGGGCACCGATGCCGGTGCGCAGCAGCGACAGCGCCACGACCATGCGCGTGAAGCTGGTGACGGTCATCAGCAGCCCCGGCGCGAGGCTGAGCACCGTCAGCATCAGCACGAGCTGGATCGCGCGGCCCGAAAGCGCGCCGTCCCCGCCGAGCGTGATCGTCGTCGCCTTGGCCGCCGCCGAAGCGGCGGGCTGCGCGACCTGCGCCAGCGCCGCGACCGGCACCAGCATCAGGGCGACCGCAGCGGCGATCAGGAGTTTACGCATTGAGCGCCTCGCGCACCGCAGCGCGGTTCCACCGGGCGGTGTCACGCGGGCGGCGGGTGCGGGTGCGCGCTTCGGCAGCCACCTTGACGCGCGGCGAACGCGCGCGGACGAGCGCCGGAGCCTCGGCCGGATCGGCCGGGACGAGCGATGCCGCAGCGACGACGGGTTCGGGCGCACATTCGGCGGCGGCCTCGGCGGGGGTCAGTTCGACCACCACCATGCCGTCGGGCGAGGCCGAAGGCGCCGGGTCGATCTCCGCGGGCAGCGCGTCGACGGGAGCGTCGGCATCCGACACGGCCGACGCGGCCGACGCCCCCGACGCCGCATTGAACTGCGCCTGGGCACGCGCGACGCCGGCAGCGACCGCACGCGGCAGCTCGACCAGCCGGGCGAAGCCGGACTTCAGCACCTCGAGATCGCGCTCGATCGTCGCGGGCGGCTCGGCCGCCGCGCCCTGCGGCTCGGGGCGCGCGGGCGCCGCGATGCCGGTTTCGATCGTCGCATGGCCTTCCGGCCCCATCAGGATCAGATGTTCGCAACCGTCGCGACGGATGAGCGCGATCGAACGCTTGCCGTCGACCGGCAGCCGTTCGACCAGCTCGACGCGCTTGCGCCCAGTCGCCGAAACGCGGCCCGGCAGCTTGAGGTCGTAGCGGCGCACGATCCACAGCGCGCACACGAGCATGCCGAGCACCATCCCCAGCGCACCCATGGTGCGCAGCATCGACAGAATATCCATTATTGGCGCTGCTTCTTCACAATCTCGGAGATTTCGAGCGACATCTGGTCGCCGTCGACGAGGATGCGGCCCTTGGCCACGAGCTCGCCGTTCACATAGACGAGGCTGGGATCGTCCTGCCCGCAATCGAGCGGGATCATCGCCCCACGGCTCATCTGAAGGATGTTGCGGATCGGCACCTCGGCCGATCCAAGGACGATCGACAGTTCGATCGTGATGCCATCGATAACGGACATGCGGCTCCCTTTCACCAAGACTTATAGGAACCTTTTTTCCGCCCCCGACGCCGCATGCGGCAAAAATTGCCTACAATGGTCGTGAGGCCGCCTACGGCCCCATCCGGAGTAGCGCATGGACTTGAAGACTTCGCTCGCCGTCTCGGCATCGGGCCTCCGCGCCCAGTCGCTGCGGATGCGCGTCATCGCCGAAAACCTTGCCAACCAGGACTCGGTCGCGTCGACGCCGGGCGGCAATCCCTATCGCCGCCGCGTCGCCAGCTTCCAGGCCCAGGTTGATCACGCCACGGGCGCGACGGGGGTCAAGGTGTCTGGCATCCAGGCTGACAATTCGGCCTTTACCCGCGTGTACGAGCCCGGCCACCCGGCCGCCGACGCCAAGGGTTATGTGCTGAAGCCCAATGTCAACGGCCTGATCGAGAGCGCCGACATGAAGGCCGCGCAGCGCAGCTATGAAGCCAATCTGAATGCCATCGAAGCGGCCAAGACGCTGACGATGCGCACGATCGACCTGCTGAAATAACGGCCCCGCCGTTTCACCAAACGAGGAATCCCTATGTCTATCGGAGCACTGGACGCCACCAATGCCTATGGCCGCGTTGCCGGCCTGGGCGGCACGCTGGGCGGCAAGGCGAGCACGGGCAAGACCGACGCGATCGGCGGCACGGGCGGCTTTGGCGCGATGGTCGAGAGCATGGTCACCGACACCGCCGACCAGCTGCGCACCGCCGAAAAGGCCTCGGCGATGCAGGTTGCCGGCAAGGGCGACCTGATCGACGTCGTCACCGCGATCGGCGCGGCCGAAACGGCGCTCGACACGATGGTCGCGGTGCGTGACCGCGTCGTCAGCGCCTATTCCGAAATCATGCGGATGCAGATCTGACCGATGAGCCCGGGCCAGGTCATCGATCTTGCGCAGGCGGCGCTGCTGCTCGTCCTTACCGTGGCGGGCCCGTTGCTGCTGACCTCGCTGATCGTGGGTTCGCTGATCGGCCTGTTGCAGGCGCTGACGCAGATCCAGGAAACGACGCTGACCTTCGTGCCGAAGATCCTGGCCATGGGCCTGGTTTTCCTGCTGATGCTCCCGACCATGGGCCAGGCGCTTGCCGGGTTCATGGCGCGGGTGAGCGACCTGATCATCCACGGATGATCCACGGATGATCGTCCCCCCCGACCTTGAGCTGACCGTCGCCGCGTTCTTCGTGGTGTTCGCCCGCGTGGGCGCGGTGCTGATGCTGCTGCCCGTTTTCGGCGACGATTCGATCCCGGGGCGCGTGCGGCTGATGATCGCGTTCGGCATGTCGGCCGCGCTGTTCGGCATCCTGGGCGATCCCGCGCGCAACGCGCTGTCGCACGGCGCGGTGCTGCCCGCGGTGCTGGTGAGCGAACTGGTCACCGGCCTGGCGATCGGCACGATCGTGCGCATCCTGTTCTTTGCGATGGCGATGGCGGGTTCGATCGTCAGCATGCAGGCCGGTTTTTCGTCGGCGGTGGTGTTCGACCCGTCGCAATCGGGTTCGGCGCCGCTGCTGTCGAAGTTCGTCGGCATCGCCGCCGCGCTCGTCTGCCTGGGGATGCAGGTGCATCACCTGTGGCTGGGCGCGATGATCCAGAGCTATCACAGCTTTCCCGTCGGCGGATTGCCGCCGATGCATGACTTTGCCCAGCTGGCGGTGCAGGCGTTGTCGCGTTCGATGACGCTGGGCTTCAGCCTGGCGGCGCCGCTGCTCGTCTATGGCATCGTCTTCAACGTCGCGCTGGCGCTGGCCGCGCGCGTCGCCCCGGCGATCCAGGTGTTCTTCATCGCGCAGCCGCTCAACCTGTTGCTGGGCGTCAGCCTGGCCGCCGCAACGATCGGCACGATGCTGACCATGTTCGCCAAGGCCATGGCCGACGCGATGCAGGGAGGCTGGTGATGGCCGGGGGCGGCGACAGCGACGACAAGACCCACGACCCAACAGACAAGAAGCTGCAGGACGCGCGCGAGCGCGGCGAGACGCCGATGGCGCCCGAGATGCGCCATGCCGCGATGTTCGTGGCGATGCTGGTCGTGATGGGCGGGCTGGGCACCTATACGCTGCGGTCGATGGGCACGCTGTTCGTGCGCCTGTGGGGCGGCGCGGACGATTTCCGCCTGGAACCCGAAGGCGCGCAGGCCTTTGCCACCGGCCTGTTCGAGATGATCGCCACCGCGATGCTGCCGCTGATGGGCGCGCTGTTCGGCATGGCGCTGCTCGGCGGGCTGTTGCAGGGGCGGCCGATGCTGGCGTGGAGCCGCATCAAGCCCAAATGGTCGAAGCTGAACCCCGCCAGCGGGCTGATGCGGATGTTCGGCAAGCAGTCGCTGGTCGAGTTCTTCAAGACCTTTGCCAAGCTGTGCATGGTGGCGGGCATCGCCGGCGTGATCGCCTGGCCCTATGCCGCCGGCGTCGACCAACTCGTCGGTGCCGACCTGTACACCACGGGTGCGGCGGCGTCGTCGATCGTGCTGGCGATGCTGCGCCCGATCGCGATGCTGGTCGGCGCGCTCGCGCTGTTCGATTTCGTGTGGCAGCGGCGCGCGTTCATGAAGCGGATGCGCATGAGCCTGCAGGAGATCAAGGACGAGCACAAGGACGCCGAGGGCGACCCCAAGATCAAGGCCAAGATCCGCGGCATGCAGATGCAGCGCGCCAGGAACCGGATGATGGCCAATGTGCCCAAGGCCAGCGTCATCATCACCAACCCGACACACTATGCGATCGCGCTGCAATATGACCATGGCGTGATGGCGGCACCGGTGGTGGTGGCGAAGGGCGTCGACGCGATCGCGCTGAAGATCCGCGAGATCGCGGCCGAGCACAATATCCCGATGGTCGAGAACCGGCCGCTGGCGCGCGCGCTCTATGCCAGCGCCGAACTCGACCGGCCGATCCCGGTCGAGCATTATGCCGCGGTGGCCGAAGTCATCAGCTACGTGCTGCGGATCGCACGCCAGCGCGCCTGACGCGCGGCCGGGCTACGGGCGACGATGCCCGCGCCCCCTTCCCTTTCCAGCTCCGTTTTGTGATTGCCGGGATGGCCGAAAGCCGTCGTCCGGGTGCGCCGATGTTCCCGGACGGGCCCGGACGGACGCGATCAGATCTCGATATCGAACTTGGCGAGTTCGACGCGGACGCGCAGGTCGATTTCCGACAACAGGTTCGACAGCACGGGATTGTCGCTCGTCTCGAACGTCTGCGACCATTCGGCGATCTCGCGCAGCCGGTCGACGCTGGCCACGCCGGTCGACAATTCGCGATGCAGCCGGTCGAGCGCGTCGAGGCCGCGTTCGGCGTCACGCGCCATGCGGCGGCGCCGTTCGACCTCGGGATCGGTGGTGCCGAGCGCGACGAGCATCTGCACCGACGGCGTCGTCACCGCAGCGGTGCCGCCGTGCGCGGGATTGGCATGCGGGAGCGGCGGCGCATCGAGCGGCGTTTCGAACCGGGGCGCGACCTTTGGCAACGCGGCCACAAGGCTGCGCACCAGCATCGGCGATATGGTTTCGATCCGCACGTTTTCTTACCTCGAAGCCCAAATGGCTCCCCCTTTTCTTCTATAAGAAGATTACCGCGGACTTTCCACGCTTTTGAGGGTTTATGCAGCGTTTAGCGGCTTCGTTCATCGGCCTCGCACTGGCGTTCGCCGCCGTGCCCGGCGCGCACGCACAGACGCGCATCAAGGACATCGTGGATGTCGAGAATGTGCGCGAGAACCAGCTCGTCGGCTATGGCCTCGTCGTGGGTCTGGCGGGCACGGGCGACCGCGTGCGCAACACGCCGTTCACCGAAGAATCGATGCAGGCGATGCTCGAACGGATGGGCGTGAACATCCGCGGCACCAGCATGCGCATCCAGAATGTCGCGGCGGTTTCGATCACCGCGCTGATGCCGCCGTTCGCCCGGTCGGGATCGCGCATCGACGTGCAGGTCTCCGCACTCGGCGACGCCACCAGCCTGCAGGGCGGGACGCTGATCGCGTCGTCGCTGCGCGCGCTGGACGGCGAGATCTATGCCGTCGCGCAGGGGCCGGTCGCGGTTTCGGGATTCAAGGGCCAGGGCGCCGCCGCGAGCGTGAGCCGCGGCGTCACCACCTCGGCACGGATCGCGGGCGGTGCGATCATCGAACGCGAGGTGCCCTATTCGCTGCGTTCGGCGACGAGCCTGAAGCTCGCGCTCAAGAACCCCGATTTCGCGACCGCCGACCGGATCGCACGCGCGATCAACGGCCGCTTTGCGGGCACCGCCGAGGTGCTGGACCCCGCCACCGTCGAGGTGAAGCCGGGACCGGGCTTTTCCGGATCGGTGGTCGACCTGGTCACGCAGGTCGGCGATCTCGAGATCAAGGTCGACCAGCCGGCGCGCGTCGTCATCAACGAGGCATCGGGCACGGTGGTGATGAACGCCGATGTGCGGATCACCCCGGTGGCGATCGCGCAGGGCGGGCTGACGATCACCGTTTCGGAAACGCCGCAGGTTTCGCAGCCCGCGCCGCTTTCCAACGGCCAGACGACGGTGGTGCCGCGCACCCAGGTGCAGGTGAACGACGGCAACGGCGCATCGCTGGCGCTGGTGCACGGCGCATCGCTCCAGTCGCTCGTCAGCGGACTGAACAAGCTGGGCGTGAGCCCGCGCGACCTGATCACCATCCTTCAGGCGGTGAAGTCGGCGGGTGCGCTCCAGGCCGAAATCGAGGTGCAGTAATGACCGAAATCACCCCCCTTCCCACCCCGCAGACGAGCGCGGCGACCGGTGCGGCCGGCACGCGCACGACGCCCCGGGTCAACCCCAAGGACGCCGCGACCGCGCGCGATTTCGAGGCGGTGTTCCTGGGCCAGATGACGCAGCTGATGTTCGAGAACACCCAGACCGACGGTGAATTCAGCGGCGGCCATGGCGAGGAGATGTTTCGCGGTGTGATGGCCGAAAAGCTGGGCACCGAAATCGCCAAGCGCGGCGGCATCGGCCTTGCGCCGGCCGTGCTCGACCAGATCATCAAGCTTCAGCAGGGACAAAAATGACCGAACAGCTAATCGACGCCATGCAGTCGCTGACCGCACTGATGGAAGAAGAGAGCGACAGGCTCAGCCGCGGCGGGTTCGTGCCCGAAATCGGCGAGATCGCCAACGCCAAGATCCGCCTGACCGGGTGCATCGAAGCCGAGCTCGCCCGACTGAAGCGCCAGTCGCCCGAATGGCCCGAAACGCTCGACGCCGAGGCGCGCCAGGTGCTTTCCGACGCGAGCCGCGAACTGCGCGACGCATCGACCGTCAACGCCGACATCCTGGCGCGCAAGATCGAGCTGTCGTCGGAGATGATGGCCGCCATCGCCGCCGAGGCACAGCGGATCTCGGGCTCGCGCAGCACCGTTTATGGTGCGAGCGGCGGGCTGGGCGGCATGGACATCGCCGCGCCGATCTCGATCAACGCACGCCTCTGACCACGGCGTCGCGTACCCGCGCGACGGCAGGCGCAGAACCCGAAAGGCGGGGCCTCGGACCAACCGAGCCCCGCCTTTTTTGATGGGCAGCTTGTTCCACCACGTCGGCGGGATGGTCGAATTGCCGGCGTCATCGGCGACGGCATGAAAAAGGGGCTCCGCCGCGTGGCGAAGCCCCTTTTCGTTGTGCCGTGGTCGCGGCGTCAGCCGTTGTTGCGGCCGATCGCGGTCTTCAGCAGGCTGATCTGCTTGCGATAGAGGCTGGTCATCGCGGTGAAGTCGGCCTGGACCTCGCCCATCTTGAGCAGCTGGTCTTCGAGCGTGACGTTGTTGCCGTCGGGCTTGGTCTCGGTGATGTCCTTGTCGAACACGAGGTTGCTGCCCGCGCGCTGGATCGCGCCGAGCCCGCGCATGCGCTGCGTCAGCTCGACCTTGGGCTTTTCGACGACGCCGCTGCCGCCGACGAGATAGGCGAAGCTGGGCGACGATACCTCGCGCGCGCGGTAGCCGGGCGTTTCGCTGTTCGCGATGTTCTGCGACACGACGCGCTGGCGTTCGGACAGGTTCTGCATCCGCTCGCGGATGCCGGTGAGGATGGCGGGGGTGGTCATGCTCATGCTTGCGTTCCGCTTCCGGCAGTCAGGCGCTGCAACGCGGCCTGATAGTTTTTGAGCTGGGCCTGCTGATAGGCCGAGACGCTGCCGCCGCTCTTGCCCGACTTGGAGGCGTTATAGGCATCGACCATCGCGGCCTTGCCGTCGTCCCAATAGAGCGAGCGATAGGCGGTCTGCGTCATCGAGAGCGCGGCCTCGATCTTCTTGAAGGCCATCTTGGCGGCATCGGCGGTCTTGACGCTGAGCGCCTCGGTAAGGCCGAGACCATAGGTGCCGCCGGGCTGGACCTTGGGCGCCGAAGCCGACACCGTGTCGGGCGTCGCCACGCGCTGGGGGTCGAGCCCGAGCTTGGCGAGCGCATCCGAGTCGGCGGGGCCGGCCATGAAGTCGATCGAATGCCCGGCCTTGACGTTGACGCCGAGCGCGCGGCCTTCCGAAGTCTTGGGCGTCGAGATCAGCGCCTTCGAGCCGACGATCCAGCGCAGCTTGTCGGCCAGCGTGGTCATCGTCTCGTTCTTTTCGATCGTGATCTTGCGGATCGCGCCGCCGTCGACACGGATCGAAAAGGAGTCGCCGGCACGCAGCGCGGTCTGCGTCGTCAGATTGGCCGAGATGACCGGATTGATCGCGCCGCGCGCGAAACCGATCGCCGAGAGCGCGTTCGCCCCGCCGACATCCGCGGCAACCCGCACAGGCTCGGTCCGCTGAAGCGGCGTGCCGAACTGGTTGGTGCTGACGATCGCGCCCGACGCCATGTCGATCCGCGACACGAAGCCGTCGACCGAACCGCTCTTGGCACCGCCGAGCGCCCCGCTGGTGCGTCCGCCGACATAGAGGTCGGAGCCCATGAAGGCGACACTGTCGACCTGATCGGTTCCCGAAGTGGCGAGATAGGTGACCGAGGCGCCGCTGAGCCCCGCGTCGATCCGCGCGACGAAGCCGTCGCGGCCGTCGGCGGTCGAATTGACCTGCGTGCCGGCAAGCGGCCCGCTGGTGGCGCCGCCGACGACGATCGTGCCGTCCGGACCGACCGCGATCGCACGCGCATCGGCCGCGCCGAGCGTCAGGCTGCCCATGTCGGTCGCGAGGCTGGAGCCGCTCATCTTATGCAGCTCGGCGACGCCGTTGTTCGAGACCAGCGCGAGCAGGTTGCCGTCGCCGTCGACCGCAAGGCCGGTGACGCTTTCCGAATTGTCGGTGGCGCCGCTGATGATCCGCCGCTCTGCGATCTTGCCGTCGGCGGTGAGCCGGGTGATCGCTCCGTCGCCGCCGTCCTTCCCGAGGCGCCCGCCGACATAGATCGAGCCGTCGGCGCCGACCGCCACGGACTTGGCGGTGTCTGCCCCGGCCGAGCGGACGACGGTCGAGAACTGCTCGTCCCCGATCGGCGAATATTTGGTGACGAACATGTCGCCGTCGGTGCTCATGTTGTTGAACGCACCGTTGACCGTGCCGGCGACGACGATGTTGCCGTCGGGCGCCATGCTGATCGCCGCACCGGTCGACGAGCCCGCAGCCCCCAGGCTGCGCTGCCACACGACCTGACCTTCACCGTTGAGCTTGGTGAGGAACAGATTGTCGTCGCCGTCCGAACGCATCGCGCCCAGATCGCCCTTGGTGGTGCCGACGACATAGGTGTTGCCTTCGGCATCGGTGACGGTGCCGGCGGCGTTGGTATCCGCATAGACGTTGCTGGTCGTCGTCTTTTCGATCGTGACCTTGCCGTCGTCCCCCGTCTTGGCGGTGGAGATCGTCGTCGTCTTGCCGAGCAGCTTGGCGCGTTCGGTCTCGGGCGCGTCGAGCGCCGCAACCGTCGCCATCGACTTGCGCGTCGCCGCGCCGGTGGGATCGTCGATCCGGAACACGGTCGTGGCGGTGGGCGAATCAAGGGCGGTCTGGCCGGTGGTGACGACAAGCGCGTTCTTCGCACCGACCTGGTCGAGCGTCAGATGCTCGACGCCGCCGGGGGTGACGAGCTTGATGCCCCATTTGTCGCCCTGCTTCTCCGCCTCGAAATGCGAGCGCCAGCGCGACTGCTGATTGCCGTTGTCGTCGAGCGCGATCGTGCCGTCCGGATTGCGCGCGGGCACAGCCTGGATCGCTGCGTTGAACGCGTTGACCACCGAATCGATCGTCGGCGGCTGCGGCCCCTGCGACAGGTCGACGGTGACCTTGTCGTTGTAGCGCGTGCTCGACAGCCCGATCGTGAACACCTCGTTGCCGGCCAGCCCCGGCAAGGCATCGTCGCGGTTCTTGACGAGTCCGTTGCTCGAAAAACTGTACTGGAACGGATCCTGGACCGCGACCGTCTTCACCAGGCGGTTGGCCTGGGCGAAGGCAAGGTTGACCTTGTCCGACGGCGCCTGGCCGAGGAAGGTCTGCAGATCGGTGAGCCCCTTGGCGAACGCCTTTTGCAGCGTCGCGCGCTGGGCATCGGAGGTGGTGGTCGCCGACGCGCTTTCGCTGAGCACGCGCAGCCGGTCGAGCGCCTTGTACGCGATGAACGACGTCTGGACGTCGGGATCGAGCTGGTCGCCGACGGTGACGCCGCGATCGATGATCGTGCGCATCGCCAGCACCGACGAGACCTGCGACGAGAGCGAGCCGGTCGAGGTGCTGCCCTTCGCGTCCCAAGGCGGCGTCGTCGGCGTCGCCGTGAACAGCGCCTTGGCCGCGCGCACGTCCTTGCTTTCGATCTTGACCGCGCTCGCCGCCGCGGCGGCGGCGCTGAACGCGTCGCTTCCGGAAAGCAGGCTTAGAGCTGTCAGACCGTTCGATAAATTAACCATGCGTCGTCCATCCATCCCCCGAGGATAGTCCTATAATAGACGGGTACGCCTGCATGCGGTGGGCGTGACGGCATTTTTCAGGGGTTACGAATGAGCCTAATGGCACCGGTGGCCGAGCCGCCCGAGCTGAAGCGCTATAATGGGCCGCAGCGTGCGGCCGCCCTCATGCTCGCGCTGGGCCGCGAGCACGGCGCGCCGATCTGGGAACAGCTGACCACCGAGGAGATCAAGGAGCTTTCCTCCACGATCGCCAGCCTGGGCCGCGTGCCGTCCGAAGTCGTCGAACATCTGCTGGTGCAGTTCACCAGCGAAGTCGCCTCGATGGCGACGCTCCACGGCAGCTTCGAGACCACCGAGCGCCTGCTCGCCGGCATCATGCCCGGCGACAAGGTCAAGGAGATCATGGAAGACATCCGCGGTCCGTCGGGCCGCACGATGTGGGACAAGCTGTCCAACGTCAGCGAGACGGTGCTTGCCGGGGCGCTGAAGCACGAATATCCGCAGACCGTGGCGGTGATCCTTTCCAAGTTGCGTTCCGACCATGCCGCGCGCGTGCTCGCCGAGCTGCCGCGCGACTTTTCGGTCGACGTCATCATGCGCATGCTGCGCATGGAAACGGTACAGAAGGACGTCATCAACCAGGTCGAGCAGACGCTGAAGAGCGAGTTCATGACCAACCTGTCGCGCTCGCAGAAGCGCGACCCGCACGAGGCGATGGCCGAGCTGTTCAACTCGCTCGACCGTTCGACCGAGGAAGCGATGCTCACCGCGCTCGACGCCCGCGCGCCGGAAAGCGCCGAACGCATCCGCGCGCTGATGTTCACGTTCGAGGATCTGTCGAACCTGCTGCCGACCGCGATCGCCGTTATCGTCCGCAACGCCGACAAGCGCGAGATGGCGCTGGCGCTGAAGGGCGCGCCGGACAAGCTGAAGCAGATGTTCTTCGGCGCGATGACCGAACGTGCCGCCAAGCTGATGCGCGAGGACATGGCCGCGATGGGCCCGGTTCGCGCACGCGATTGCGAGGAAGCGCAGTCCGCGCTCGTCCGCCTGGCCAAGGGCCTTGCCGATCGTGGCGAAATCCTGCTCGTCGACCCCAAGTCCGACGACGCGATGATTATCTGAGGATCGAGTTTCGATGAGCCTTCAGACCTTTCAGCGCTTTGGTTTCGACCGGGTCTTCTCGGCCGAGATGGACGACGCACCCGGGGCGGCTGCCGCAGCCCCGGTGCCGTCGGACCTTCAGCTCGAGATCGAGGTGCTGCGCACCGAAATCGCGACGATGAAGGCCGAACAGGGCGCGCAGATCGCCCTCGCCCGCGCGCAGGGCTTCGACGCCGGGCTGGCCCAGGCGCGCAGCGAGCGCGACGTGGCACTGCTGAGCGCGGTCGACGCGTTGCAGGCCGGGATCGAGGCGCTCGACGAGCGGTTCGACGAGGTGGCCCGGCAGTTGACGAGCGATGCCGCCGACGTCGCGCTGACGGCGGCGGACATGATCGCAGGCCGCGCGCTGCGGCTCGACCCGGACCTTGCGATCGACGAGGCGATCGGCCGCGCGCTGTCGCAGGTCGCGCGCGGCACCGAGATCGAGGTGCGCGTGAACCCCGAACTGATCGAACCGATCGAGGCACGCATCGCCGATCGCCAGGCGCGCGACCGGCGCCGGCTGAACCTGGTGGTCGTCGGCGACGTGACCGTCGCGCCGGGCGACGCCGTGATCGGATGGGAAGCAGGCGGCCTGGCCGTCAACGCCGACGCGCGCCGCGCGGCGGTGCGCGCGGAACTGGAAACGCTGCTCCCGCATTGATCCCCTGCCCATTCGACCGGCGATCGACGACACAGCTCCCGTCGCAAGCATCGCCGGTCAACTGACGCGCCGAGCCGCACCGCGGACGGCGCGTTTTTGTTGGCCGCACCATGGCTTGTGCCGGTGCGGCGCCGGCACCCGGCAAAAAATTCCCACTCGGCACAATCTGCCGCGTCCGCCCCTCCTATAATTTGATCGAGGGGGCGAAGGCCCCAGGTCCATCTGACGGGGCGACTTTGGAAGCGATCAAGAAATTTGCCGAGCAGATCGGCCCCAAAAGGCTGATGCTGATGGGGGGCGTAGCCCTCATTCTGCTCGCGGCGCTGGCGTTCGTCGCCACGCGCACCTCGAAGCCCACGATGGGCTATCTGTACACCGATCTCGACCCCTCGGCCGCTTCGGCGATCACCGAGAAGCTGAAGGCGCAGAACGTGGATTACACGCTGTCCGCCGACGGCACGTCGATCATGGCGCCCGAGAGCAAGCTGGCCGAGCTGCGCATGTCGCTGGCCGGCGAGAAGCTGGGCGGCAAGATCGGCTATGAGGTGCTCGACGAGGAACAGCCCTTCGGCGTTTCCGCCAGCCGCGCCAAGATGAACGAGACGCGCGCGATCGAGGGCGAACTGTCGAAGTCGATCCAGACGATCCAGAATGTCAGCGCCGCCCGCGTCCACATCGTGATGCCGGAACGCCAGATGTTCGCCAACGAGTCGCGCAAGGCGAGCGCGGCGGTGACGGTCAAGACCAAGGGCCGCCTGCCGTCCGAAACGATCGCCGCGATCCGTTACCTGGTGTCGTCGTCGGTCCCCGAACTGTCGCCCGACGCGGTTTCGGTCGTCGACCAGACCGGCGCGCTGCTGGCGCGGGCGGGCGATCCGAACTCGGCCGCCGCGGGCGATGCCGACGAACGCCAGCAGGCGGTCGAAGCCAAGCTGCGCCAGGAGATCGAATCGCTGCTCGAGCCGATCGTCGGCCAGGGCAAGGTGCGTGCCGAGGTCTCGGCACAGATCGACCGCGACCAGACGCGCGAGGAAGCGAACGTCTTCGACCCCGACAAGCAGGTCATCTCGCGCCAGGTCACCGTCGAGAGCGGCGACCAGAACCGCGAGACCGATGCCGGCCCGCAGACCGCGAGCGTCGCCAACCAGCTGCCCGAGACGCAGGGCCAGGCAAACAACGCCCCCGGATCGAGCAAGCAGTCGGCGAGCAACCAGACGTCCGAAGACACCACCTATGACAACAGCTCGACCAAGACGGTCACGGTGCGCGCGCCGGGCAAGGTCACGCGGCTGAGCGTCGCGGTGATGGTCGACGGCGGTGAAAAGGGCCTGCCCCAGCCGCAGATCCAGCGCCTGCAGCGCCTGGTCGAGAACGCCGTCGGCGCCGACACGCAGCGCGGCGACAGCGTGGTGGTGGAAAGCATGCCGTTTTCGGCCGGCGACCCGCTGGCGGACAAGCAGTCGAGCTGGTGGTCGGCCTTTACCTCCGACCGCGCGATCGGACTGATCGAGCTGCTGGTGCTGGTGGGTGCAGGCCTGTTCGCCCTGCGCATGTTCCGCCCGAAGGCCGCGCTCCCCGCCCCGATCGAGGGCGAGCCCGCACCCGAGCTGATCGGCGCCCAGTCGCCCGAGATGCTGGCGCTGGCCGAACGCGCCGCCGACGGCGACGAGGAGGCGCGCAAGGAGCTGGAGGCGATGGCGCATGCCTCCGAACAGCCGCTGCTCGAACAGGAAATCGCCCTGGCCCAGGTGGACGGCCGCATCAAGCTTTCGGCGCTGAAGCGCATCGGCGAGGCGATCTCGCAGAACCCGCCCGAAGCCGCTTCGGTGATCCGCCAGTGGATGAACGCATAGGATTATGACGATGGAACCCGAACCCAACGAGATCATCCCGGCCGACAACAGCGACCAGCCGTCGCCCCTGTTCGAGGATTTCGCGGCATCGCCCGCGCAGGAGCATCACCCCGCGGGCAGCGAGGGCCTGGAGGCCGTCTATGACGTGCCCGTCAAGGTCCAGGCGGTGCTGGGGCGCGCACGGATGCCGATCGGCGAACTGCTGCACCTCAACAGCGGCGCGGTCGTCGAACTCGACCGTCGCGTCGGCGAGCCGGTGGACATCTTTGTCAACGATCGCCTGATCGCCCGCGGTGAAGTCGTGCTGATCGACAATTCGCTGGGCGTGACCCTGACCGAAATCGTCCGCCAGGATCAGTGATGCCGACCAATATCCGCATGTTGTTGATCGGAGCGCCCGGCGGCGAGTTCCGGCGCGCGGCCGAAATGGCCCGCGACGCCGGCGCCGACGTGGCCATGGCCGATACGCCCGACGAGGCGCTGGCCATGCTGCGCGATGCCGGCGGCGACCTGGTGATGATCGACGTCGAGGCCGACGTGCCGCGCTTCATGGCAAGCGTGCGGGCCGAACGGTTTTCGATCCCGGTCCTGGCCTGCGGCATCAACGCCCCCGCCCAGCGGGCAGTGGCCGCGATCCGGGCCGGCGCCCGCGACTATGTGCCCCTGCCCCCGCAGCGCGAGCTGATCGCCGCGGCGATCGCCTCGGCCGCCGAGAGCCGCGCGCCGGTGCAGCTGAGCGAGCATCCCGGGTTGGCCCGCGCACTGGCGCTCGCCACCGCGATCGCGCCGAGCGGCGCGCCGGTGCTGGTCGTCGGCGAAAAGGGCAGCGGCAAGGAGGCGATGGCGCGCGCAATCCACGAGGCATCGGGGCGTCCCGATCCGTTGCTGGTCGTCGAGTGCGCAGGCGTGGCGTCCGACGTGCTCGAATCCGAACTGTTCGGCCATGAGGCCGGCGCCTTTCCCGGCGCGCCCGCGCGTCGCCTGGGCCGGCTGGAAAAGGCGGGATCGGGCACCGTGCTGCTGCGCGAGGTGGGCGCGCTTGCCCCCGCCACGCAGGCGCGGCTGGTCGCGGCGCTCGAACAGCAGCATTTCGCCCGCCTCGGCGGCAATGCCCGCGTCGCCTTTCACGCCCGGCTGATCGCATCGACCAGCATGGATCTGGAAGCGATGGTCGAGGCCGGCAGCTTCCGCGCCGACCTGCTCGTGCGGCTGGGGCTGGTGCGCGTCGAGGTGCCGGCGCTGCGCGCGCGCGGCAACGACGTGATCCAGCTCGCCCGCCATTTCGCGACGCGCTTCGCCGAAAGCGACGGCGTGCCGACGCGCGCGTTCAGCGATGCCGCACAGGCGCTGCTGACGCGTTACCCCTGGCCGGGCAATATCCGCGAGCTGGAGGATTGCGTCCATCGCGCGATGCTGCTGGCGCGCGGCGAGATGATCGGTCCCGACGACCTGGTTCGTTCGGACGGCACGCGGCTGGGCGAAATCAGTCCCGCCGAGGCGCCGCGCCTGCCGATCCAGGGGCTGGTGGGCCGTACCGTCGAGGAAGTCGAGCGCGAGCTGATCCTGCAGACGCTCGAACGCTGCCAGGGCAACCGCACCTCGGCGTCGCACATCCTGGGCATTTCGGTGCGCACGATGCGCAACAAGCTGCGCACGTTCATCGAAGCCGGCATTCCCGTTTCGCCGGCGGCGTGACGCGCATGCGTGCCGCCGGCGCCCCTATCGTCCTGACTGATCCGCTGCTGCAAGGCTGCTGCTGATGCCTCCGATGCTCGTCAATCTTCTCCAGCGTATCGGCGCCAATCGCGACCTCGCGCTCGCGGGCGGCGTCATCGCGATCATCGCGATGCTGATCCTGCCCATGCCGGGCTGGATGCTCGACCTGGGCCTCGCACTTTCGATCACCGTGTCGGTCATGATCCTGATGACCGCGCTGTTCATCGAGAAGCCGCTCGAGTTGAGCGCGTTTCCGACGATCCTGCTGATCGCGACGATGCTGCGGCTGGGCCTCAACCTGGCATCGACACGCCTGATCCTGAGCCACGGCCATGAAGGCCCCGACGCCGCGGGCGGCGTGATCGGCGCCTTTGGCGAGTTCCTGATGGGCGGCGAGACGCTGATCGGGCTGACGATCTTCATGATCCTGATCGTCATCAACTTCGTCGTCATCACCAAGGGCGCCGGCCGCATCGCCGAAGTGGCGGCGCGCTTCAGCCTCGATTCGATGCCCGGCAAGCAGATGGCGATCGACGCCGACCTGTCGGCCGGCATGATCACCGAGGAACAGGCCCGCGAGCGTCGTTCCGAGATCGAAGCCGAAAGCGGCTTTTACGGCGCGATGGACGGTGCGTCGAAGTTCGTGAAGGGCGATGCGATCGCCGGCCTGCTGATCACCGCGATCAACATCGTCGTCGGGCTGACGATCGGCGTGGTGTCGCACGGCGTGCCGATCGCCGAGGCGTTCCGCACCTATACCGTGCTGACCGCGGGCGACGGCCTGGTCAGCCAGATCCCGGCGCTGATCGTGTCGACCGCGGCGGGCCTGCTCGTTTCCAAGGGCGGCGTGAAGGGCAAGACCGGAACGGCGCTGGGCGACCAGCTGGGCCGTTACCCCAAGGCGTTCGGCATGGTGTCGGTGCTGATGGGCGCACTCGCGCTGCTGCCCGGCCTGCCCTTTGTCCCCTTCGCGCTGTTTTCGGGCCTGGCGGGGTTCGCCGCCTGGCGGATGACCAAGCGGGCCGAGGCGAAGGCGCTGCTCGAACGTGCCGTCGAGGCGCAGGAACAGCTCCAGGCGCAGATCGTCGAACAGCCGATCGCGCAGACGCTGGCGATCGATCCGGTCCGCGTCGAGATCGGCTATGCGCTGCTGCCGATGATCAACGACAGCGAGCGCGAGCCGCGGCTGGACGACCAGGTGCGTGCGCTCCGCCGCCAGATGGCGACCGACTATGGCTTCGTACTGCCGTCGGTGCGGATCATCGACAACATGGCGCTGAAGCCCAACGAATATGTCATCACGATCAAGGAAACCGAGGCCGCGCGCGGCGAGATCCGGCTGGACAAGCTGTTGCTGATCAACCCGGGCGGCGGCCCCGTCGGCCTGCCCGGCGAGCCGACCACGGAGCCGGTTTTCGGCCTGCCCGCGCTGTGGATCGACCGCGAACTGCGCGACGAGGCCGGGTTCCGCGGGCTGACCGTGGTCGAATGCGGCACGATCATCACCACGCACCTGACCGAGCTGGTGAAGGACAATATCGCCGACCTGCTTTCCTATTCGGAGACGCAGAAGCTGCTGACCGAGGTGCACAAGGACGCCGAGAAGCTGGTTTCGGACATCATCCCGTCCAAGGTCTCGATCTCGAGCGTGCAGCGCATCCTGCAGAACCTGCTCGCCGAGGGCGTTTCGATCCGCGACGTCCCGACGATCCTGGAAGGCATCGCCGAGGCGGCCCCGCTGACGGGCAACCTGACGCAGATCACCGAGCATGTCCGCAGCCGCCTGGCCCGTCAGATCAGCGCGCAGCAGCAGCGCGGCGACGCGATCCCGGTGGTGACGCTGTCGGCCGAATGGGATCAGGAGTTCGCGGACAGCATCCTGGGCCAGGGCGACGACCGCCAGCTGGCGATGGCGCCGAGCTCGCTCCAGCGGTTCATCGGATCGGTGCGCGACACCTATGACCGGATGGCGCAGGACGGCGAGATTCCGTGCCTGCTCACCAGCCCGAGCATCCGCCCGTTCGTCCGCTCGATCATCGAGCGCGTGCGGCCGGCGACGGTGGTGCTGTCGCAGAACGAAATCCACGCCCGCGCCCGTATTCGCGCGCTCGGTATCATCGGCTGAACCCGCCTGGCCGAAACCCGTCCTATAATGATGGGTGGGCTCCCGGCGTTTTCGGGCAGCATAGAGGGTAGTGCATGCAAGTCAGTCTGATCGGCTTCCCCACCGGCAATGGCGCAGGACAGGGGGCAGCGGCGGGCAATGCCGATGCCGGCTTTGCCCAGGCGCTGGAAGGCATGCTCGCCGGAATGCCGATCGGCACGGGCAATCCTGCCGCCATGCGCGGCAACGGCGCCGCGACGGTCGACGCCGCGACGCTGGGCACGCAGCCCAATGGCGTGGCGGGCGATCCGGCACTCGAGGCGGCTGCGCTGCTGAACGAGGCCGGGGCTGCGCCCACCGTGGCCGTCCCCGCCAACGGCGCGGTGCCGGCGACCGATGCCGCCAACCTTGCCGTTTCCGCCGAGCCGAACTCCGCGCTTCCCGCCCCGATGGCAGAACCCGTTGCGGGCGAAGCGCCGCGCGAACCGTCGCGATCGCCGCTGTCGGGCCTGCAGTCGCGCCCGACGCTGGCGCAACTGCTGACCACCGCTACGGCGACGCCAACCGCTGCTTCGAGCGATCCGAGCCAGGGCGCGGCAACGACGTCGGCAAACCAGACGCCGACAAACCAGACACCGACGCCGCACGCCGCAACCGGCACCGCCGCCCGGATGAGCGGCGTCGCAGGCCAGGCGCTTGCCGCGGCATTGGCCGCCAACGGGCTGGCCACCGGCGACGCCCCCCAAGCTCCCGGCGACGCCCCGCAGGCTCCCGGCGACGGCACCGAGCTGCGCTTGGCCGTCGCCGCGACGGATGCCGACGGCAAGCCGGTGTCGGCCAAGCTTCCGGGCGAGGCGCCGCTTCCCGATACGGGCAAGGACATGGCCACCACGCCGCAGCCAGACGGTGCAGCGATTGCCGTCGCCGCCGCGGTTTCCGCCGAACGGTCCCCTGCCCCGGCCCCCGCCCAGCCCGAAACGCCCGCGCGCGGCCCCCGCAATCCGGGCGGCAGCAGCGCGCGGCGCATGGGCGATGCGACCACCCCGGCAAACCCGACGGCGATGGCCGGCGG
>JAFABD010000161.1 GCA_023426225.1 Pseudomonadota bacterium
GCCCGGCATCGGCACCGCATCCGGCACCGCCGCCGCGAGTCGAGCACGGGCACGCCGTGCTCGAACGTCAGATCCGGCAACAGGACTGATCGGCGCGCGTCGCGGCGTTCAGCCGCGCGGGAAGGGCAGCAGCGCCGCCAGCGCATCGCGCGGCGGCGCGCCCGGGACGGCATGGCCGCGATCGATCAGGAAGGCGTGGCGCACCAGTTCGGCCTGTTGCTCGATGCCATAGCGCGCGAACGGCCGCCCCGGTGCATAGCGATAGCGATAGCGGCAAAAGGGATGGCGCCGCAGGGGCAGGAAAATCCCCTGCTGATGCTGCCACACATGCACCATCTCGTGGATGAACAGCCCCTGGAGCGGCAGGTCCGCCGGGGCGAAATCGTCACGGTACAGGCCGCCTTGGGGATGAAAATGGATCGTGCCGCGCGGTGCCATCACCGTGGCGCGCGGCTGGAAAAACGCCCATTTTCGCGCGGCGATCCGCACGCGCGCATAGTCGATCGCCGCGCCGAACATCGTCTGCGCGAGCGCGATCTCACCCGGGGTCAGCGGTCGGTCGTTCATGGCGGACAGATGGGGTGCGGGCCGGCCGCTGTCATCGCTCCCGCATCCCCCCTCACATCACCGCCGCAGTGCGTCAGGGCGCCGGATCGGCCGCACCCACCACCTTTGCCGTCACGTCGAGCTTGCGCCCGCTCGCGAACGAGAGCGTCAGCGGCATCGTGCCGCCTGCCTTTACGGCCGGACCGAGGTCGTACAGCATCACATGCTTGCCGCCCGGCGCGAACACCAGCGTTCCGCCCGTCGGGACGCCGATGTCGCGGATTGGCTGCATCGTCATCATCGGCGCGCCATTGGCTTCGCTGCGCTTCATGCTTTCGTGCAGTTCGGCCCGCAGCGCGGCGGGTGTGGAGACCGCCACCAGCGTATCGGGACGCGGGCCGCCCCGGATCGTGAAATAGGCCGCCCCCGGGTGTCCGGCCACCGCCGGCAGCCGGACCCAGGCCTTTTCCGCCTTCAGTTCGGGCGCCTGCTGGCACCCCGTCAGCGCCACCGCCGCAACCATCGCCGTCCATGCCGTTCGCATCATTGTTTCCCTCCCATCGACGCGCCGTGCGGATGCTAGGGGTCCCCCCTTCTTGCGGCAAGCCGACACGCACCTATATCGCGTTCCAGTTCGCTGCTCCGCATTGCCTAAGTTGCAGGGGTGCGGGGGGCATATCTTTGATTTCGAACTAGGGGCCAATGAGGGACCATGGCTAAAGTTATCGGCATCGACCTGGGTACGACCAACAGCTGCGTCGCCGTGATGGAAGGCGGTACGCCCAAGGTCATCGAGAATGTGGAAGGCGCGCGCACCACGCCGTCGATCGTCGGCTTCGCCAAGGACGGCGAACGTCTGATCGGCCAGCCGGCGAAGCGCCAGGCGGTGACCAATCCGGACAACACCGTGTTCGCGGTGAAGCGCCTGATCGGCCGCCGTTTCGACGATCCGGTGACCAAGCGCGACACGGAACTGGTGCCTTACAGCATCACCCGCGGCCCCAACGGGGACGCCTGGGTCAATGCGGGCGGCCAGGACTACAGCCCCTCGCAGATTTCGGCCTTCATCCTTCAGAAGATGAAGGAAACCGCCGAGGCGTATCTGGGCGAAAGCGTCAGCCAGGCGGTCATCACCGTGCCGGCCTATTTCAACGACGCCCAGCGTCAGGCGACCAAGGACGCCGGCAAGATCGCGGGCCTCGAGGTGCTGCGCATCATCAACGAGCCGACGGCTGCCGCGCTCGCCTATGGCCTGGAAAAGCAGGACGGCAAGACGATCGCAGTCTATGACCTTGGCGGCGGCACGTTCGATATCTCGATCCTCGAGATCGGCGACGGCGTGTTCGAGGTGAAGGCGACCAACGGCGACACCTTCCTGGGCGGTGAGGATTTCGACTCCAAGCTGGTCCAGTTCCTTGCCGACGAGTTCCGAAAGGCCGAGGGCATCGACCTCACCAAGGACAAGCTCGCGCTGCAGCGCCTGAAGGAAGCTGCCGAAAAGGCGAAGATCGAGCTGTCGTCGGCGCAGACGACCGAGGTCAACCTGCCCTTCATCACCGCCGACCAGAACGGTCCGAAGCACCTGGTGAAGAGCATCACCCGCGCCGATCTGGAGCGGCTGGTGGACGACCTGATCCAGCGCACGCTCGAGCCGTGCCGCAAGGCGATGGCGGATGCCGGCGTCAAGGCGAGCGGCATCGACGAAGTCGTGCTCGTCGGCGGCATGACCCGCATGCCCAAGGTCCGTCAGGTCGTGAAGGACTTCTTCGGCAAGGAACCGCACACCGGCGTGAACCCGGACGAAGTCGTTGCCATCGGCGCGGCGATCCAGGCCGGCGTGCTCCAGGGCGACGTCAAGGACGTGCTGCTGCTCGACGTGACCCCGCTGAGCCTCGGCATCGAGACGCTGGGCGGCGTGTTCACCCGCATGATCGACCGCAACACCACGATCCCGACCAAGAAGTCGCAGGTCTACTCCACCGCTGACGACAATCAGCAGGCGGTGACGATCCGCGTCTTCCAGGGCGAGCGCGAGATGGCGGCGGACAACAAGCTGCTCGGCCAGTTCGATCTGGTCGGCATCCCGCCGGCGCCGCGCGGCGTGCCGCAGATCGAAGTCACCTTCGACATCGACGCCAACGGCATCGTCAACGTGTCCGCCAAGGACAAGGGCACCGGCAAGGAGCAGCAGATTCGCATCCAGGCCTCGGGCGGTCTTTCGGACAACGACATCGACCAGATGGTCAAGGATGCCGAACGCTTCGCCGAGGAGGACAAGAAGCGTCGTGCCGCGGCCGAAGCCAAGAACAACGCCGAAAGCCTGATCCACACCACCGAGCGCCAGCTCGCCGAAAACGGCGACAAGGTCGACGTGGCGCTCAAGGCCGAGATCGAAGCTGCCATCGCCGAGGCCAAGGCGGCGGTCGAAGGCGGCGATGCCGAGGCGATGACCGCCAAGGCGCAGAACCTCGCCCAGGTCGCGATGAAGCTCGGCCAGGCGATCTATGAAAAGCAGGCCGCCGAAAATGCCTCGCCCAACGCCGGTGCCGCGGGCGCCGACAAGGGCGGCGAGGAAGTGGTCGACGCCGAATTCTCGGAAGTCGACGACAACAAGGCGTAAGGCGTGTTCACCCCTTCCGCCGCACGGGCCTCGGTCCGGGCGGGGAG
>JAFABD010000168.1 GCA_023426225.1 Pseudomonadota bacterium
CCCGCGCGCTGCGCGTCCAGGCAGCGGCCGAGCACGTCGTCGCGCGGCGGCGCGGCGTGGCGCTGCGCGATCGTGGCGTCGAGGTGCGTGCGCAGCGCGGGGGCGATCACGTCGACCTCGCGCCGCAACGCCGGGTCGTCGCCCTGGTCGGCAAACTGGAACTCGAACAGCCGCGTCGCCCATACGCGCAGGTCGCCGTTCGCGGGCGGCGGCACGCCCAGATAATCGGCGAGGAAGTCAAAGGTGACGCGCCGCACCAGCGTGTCGACCACCTCGATCTCGCCGCCGCTCGCCGCGACGATCGCCGCCGCCTGCGCCTCGACCGCGTCGCCCAGCCGGGGCAGGTCGTCGGCGCGCACGACGCGGCGCATCGCGTCGACATCGGCATGATATTGCGGCGTGTCGCCCATCCCCAGGAAGAACGGCTCGCCGCCCATGATGACGGCCAGCTTGGGGGCATAGATCACGCCGAACCGGCGGTCGTCGCCGAACACCTCGCGCACGTCGTCATAGCGCGAGGTAAGCGTCATGCTCCCCAGCCGCATCACCGGCTTCACCCGCCGCAGCACGCTGAAGAACCACGGCATCGCGGCAAAGACCAGCCGCTGGATCGCGCCGCGCAGCCCGGTCGCGCCGGGGCGCAGCACCGCGGTCGATCCCAGGATCGCCGGCGCGTCGTCGGACACGCCCGGCGCCGCGCCGGTGCCCCCCGCCGCTCCAATCCCCGCCTTCACGGTCACAACGCCTCCAGATAGGCGAGCGCCGGCATGCTCGGCAGAAAGAAATACTCGCCGCCGGCCATCTTGATGAACGTGTCGACCTTGATGATCCGGCGCAGCGGCGTCTCGGGGATCGTCATCGTTCCGGCGGGGCCGATCAGCGGATCGGTCTCGTCGTACAGAAAGGCGAAATTGGGATTGAGCATCCACGTCTGCTGGACGAACTCGAACTGACGCGTGATGTCGGTGTTCAGACAGATGAACAACAGCCCGCGTTCCTTGCCGTCGTCGACGCGCGGGTCGGCGATGTCGGGGCCGAACTTGCGGCCGCGGCGCAGGATGCGGTGGTTGTTCGCCGCGTCGAGCAGCGTCTGGCGATCGCTCGGCTTGGGGGCCAGCCCGTCGCGCGGGTTGCCGCGGCGGACATGGCTTCCCATCGGACAGCCATGGCCGTGGCGGTCGCGGTCGAAAAAGCCGAAATCATTGTCGGGCTGGTCATAGGCGTTGGGCGGCAGCACCCCCGCCGGGCACAGCAGGTTGCCGTCGCGGTCGCGCCCGATCACGCGGCTGGCGATCCAGTCGGCATCGACGGGCTTGCCGCCGACGGGGTCGCTCGCGTTGATCCGCGCCGCGCCCGCGTCCATCGACTTCCAGAACGCGCTGACATCCTGGTGCAGCTCGCGCACCACCATGTAACTGCCGTCGAGCCCCAGGTCGCGAAAGCCTTCGCCGCGCGGATGCGCGGGCAGCCCGGCCGCCTGCGCCCTGGGCGTGTCGCGCACCACCGGGCCGGGCGCGATCTCGTTATGGCCGTTGCGATGGCCCATCAGGATCTCGCCCAGCGGCACGCCGTTCCACGGGTCGTGCGGCGCATCGCTGCCGTCGGGCATCATCACCACGCCGGGGGCATAGGGCACGGGCTGCGACACGCCGTCGGCAAAGCCGAAATGCTCGCGCGCGATCCCGCGTTCGTCGGGGCGCAGGTCGAGCGGCAGCGACCGCACCGTCCGCACGCCGTGCGGCGTCAGCGCGGCGTCGACCGTGCGGCACCAGGCGTCGGCCTGGTCCTCGTCGGCGGCATAGAGCAGCAGCATCGCGTGCACCGTCAGCGGCGTCGTGATCCGCTGTTCGGACACGTCGGGGCCGTCATCGGCAAAGGCGTGCGCGGCGGCGTCGCGCGCGGCGGCGTCGAGCGGGGTGTTGCCGCTCCAATGCGGCCCGCCCTCGATCACCGTCGGCAACCAGTCGTCGCCGCGCCGGTCGCCCAGCCGCCGCAGCCGGTCCTCCTGGAACATGCCTTCCTTGAACGGCCGGTCGAAACTCTCCAGCGCGTTGGCGTCGAGGCCCATCTTGCGCAGCCCCTGCCAGGTCAGCCCCAGCGACGAACAGCGCGGATCGCGGCCGTCGGCGTCGGTCACCGGCGCGACCTCGCGCAGCGCCTTCAGCCAGGCGCCGCCGCCCTCGCGGCGGATGCCGTCCCATTCGAACTGCAGGAACAGCGCGCGGCCGGTGGGCAGCGCGCCGAAGCCGCTCACCACCATGCCCTGCGCCAGCTTGTCGTGCGGCGATGCCAGCCGCCAGCTCGGCGGGCCCTTGCTCGCCGGCGCGTTCGCGGGCGCGCTCACAGGTCGTTGATCCACGTCGCGGCTTCCTTTTCGGAAAGAGCGGTTTTGCGGAGGCCGAGGGCGATGCGATAGTTGCGCTCGACCTGCTCGGTGGTGAGGTCCTTGTACGCCGAATACCAGAATCGGCTGACCGTCATCGAATGGCGCGCCCATTCCTTGAACTGGCGGCCATGGCTGGCGCCGTCATAGATCAGGAAGCGCGCGGGCGGGAAACCGACGCCGCAGCACCAGGCGAGCGTCAGCCCGGCGTGCGCCTTTTCGATGAAGTCGTCGAGATAGCTTTCCCAGGTCTGGTCGAAATTGGAAAAGAACATCAGCCGGCTCTGGTTGTTGACCATCGCCCAGTGCGCGAAATGGATCGTGCGCATCGACCCCAGATAGCCGTCGCGCGCGATGATGCGCAGCAACAGCCCCAGCCCCAGATGCCCCGCGCGGATCAGCACCGCGCGCAGGATGCCGGGCTTGATGAGCACGATCGACCCCATGTGGTTCTGCGGGATCCAGTCCTCGCGCCGCGCCATCTCGCGCAGCATCCGCGGGTCGACGGGCGGGGCGTCCTGCGAACTGTCGTTGCGTTCGAGCACGCGCAGCCAGAACAGCACCGCGACCACCGTGACCGGCACGCTCGCCAGTCCCCAGCCGAGCCAGGCGATCACCTCTTGCCATGCGCGCGCGGCGCCGGTGCCGCGCAACAGCATCGCCGCCGGCGTCGCGATCGCGCCCGCGATCAGCAGGTACAGGCCGATGAACACCAGCACGGGGAGGAGCTGGCCGAACAGGAACCGCGCCAGGCTGAACCGCGTCGGCGTCGCGGTGCCGGGCAAGGCGCCCGCGACGCGGCCCAGCGCAATGCCGAAGCCGAGCAGCAGCACGCCCAGCAGGATCAGGTAACGCTCCCACGGCAGCGCGAGCACGAGCACCAGTCCGGGCAGCGACACCGCGAACAGCGTCGCGACGACGAACGCGATCATGTTGGCCCAGTCGCGCAGGTTGACCGACAGCGGGATGCGCTTGGGCGCGGGCTGGTCGAGCCACGGGAACCGCTCGATCAGCGCCCCGCGCAGCCGCGCGTGTATCGCCGCGGGGGTCAGCCGGCGATAGCCGGGCTCGTCGCTCGCGATCTCGACGCGCGTCGCCAGGAACAGCGCGCGCTCGTTCAGGATACGGTCGCGGTTCATGCCGCGGTTGCCGTGGTGGAACACCGTCGGCGTCAGCGCCTGCGCCTCCAGATAGGGGGCGACCGGCGCGCGCGATCCGGGGGCCGTCACCGCATCGAACAGCGTGCCCCAGCGGTTGAGCGGGCGCTTGCAGCAGCGCAGATAGGCGCGCAGCTCCTCGCCGATCGCCGCCTCGAGCTGCGCCCAGAACGGGCCGGGCTCGCCGTCGAAATTGGCCTCGATGACGAACAGCGGGTCATAGTCGTAACCCGGAAAGACGCTCAGCGACATGAAGTGCAGCACGGGCACCGATGTCAGGAATTCGGCAAACGGCCCCTCGCCGCCCGCCGGGTCCGTACTTCGTCGATCGCGCAACGCGTCGAGCAGCGCGGACAGATGGTCGTAGCTCTCGGGCTTGACCTCGAGTGCGACCGACAAGGTCGTCTGGCGCATATTTCCCCCTCGTCGCCCGATCGACCCGGGTGCCCCCGCGGGTACGTCGTGCGATTCGGGTATAATCTTCCACAGGATTTCCAACAATCCCAGCAACGTTTTGCGAACGACGCGAATTTGCTCGCGAACGGCGGCAAACTTCATCCGAAATGCGCGATTTCGTCGCTTTTGTTCTGTGAACGGGGGGATTGGTTCTTGCGTTGAGCGCAATCGCGGGCGCCGCACGGGCGCCCGCGGCGCAATTTACCGGGCGGCGAGCGCCGCCGCGGCCTCGGGCTCGCCGGTCTCGGCGGGGCCATAGAAACGGTCCAGATAATGCCCCGCCAGCAGGTAATGCGCCCTTACGGCGGCGGGGTGGTCGGCCATCTGCGCCAGCCGCAACTCGGCTTCGGCGCGGTCGTAATAATAGTCGTCGGGTTCGGCAGTCATGTCGTCCTCACTGGCAACGGCGACGGCCCGCGCGGCGCCTCTGGGCGACGCGCGATCCGCCGATCCGTCTGCCGCAACAACCAGCCGCGCCGCCCGGCGTTCCGCGTTGCGGCAGATCAGTCTTGCCGCAGCAGTGACGAAAAAGGCCGTGAATCGAGCCGCCTGCGCGACGGATTGCTCATGCCGGCGTGCGCGAATAGGCGGGCGGATCGCTCGCCGGGAACGATTCGTCCGATCCCTGGTCGACCGCGTCCCACACCGCGCCGTCCTCGTCGCGGATATTGTCCGGGCCCGCGTCGCGCGTCTGGTCGAACCCGCCGCGCACGCCCGCCGGCTGGGCAAAGGCGGCCGGTGTCGGCCCCGTCGCCTCCGCGTCGCCGTCCGTACTCTTGCGCCGGCGGCGTCGGATCAACAGCCCCGCCGCGACCCCTGCGGCCACCAGCATCCCCGTCCCGATCAGCCCGATCGTGCGCGCCGCGCGCGTGCCCCGGTCCATTCCCATCACCATTGTCGCAGCTCCTGTGATCGCCCGCTCCGGCACGATTTCCACCATCGAAACCCGCTGCCGCAATCTGGACAATTCCCAATCGCGCCCGCCGTTCCGCTGGGCGAGTCTGCCCGCGTCCTCGGCCCATGCCGGGCGTTTCGACAGGAGCCGATCATGACCGTCTACCCGCCCCGCGCCTCTTCCGCCGCGCCGCATGCCTTCAGCTTCGCGTTGGGCCAGGGGTGGCAGATGCTTGCGCTCCGCGGCGTCCTGGCGATGCTCTTCGCCGCGATCAGCTTTGCCGCGCCCGCCGCGACGCTCGACGCGCTCGCGCTCGTGTTCGCCGCCTATATGCTCGTCGACGGCGTCCTGGCGTTCGCCGCCGCGATCCGCGCCGCCCGCGCGCACCGGGCCTGGCTGTGGCTGCTCGCCGAGGCGCTGCTCGATCTGGCCGCAGGCGTCATCGCCGCGATCGCCCCTGCGGTCGCGATCTTCGGACTGGTGCTGCTGCTGGCGTTCTGGGCGATCCTCAGCGGCGTCGCGCTGATCGTCGCGTCGACGGGCATGGCCGAGGGGCGCTGGGCGATGGCGCTGGCGGGGCTGGTATCGGTCGTCTGGGGCCTGCTCTGCGCCGTCAAGCCGGTGGCGGGCGCCTATGCGATGGCGCTGTGGATCGGCGCCTATGCACTGTTCTTCGGCGTGCTGATGCTCGTCCTCGCCTTCCAGATCCGCGCCGCGGGGCGCGCGATCGGCGTGTTGCACTGATCGCGCGCGGCGGGTGCTCAGCGGCGGCGGATAACGTGCCCGAAGCCGATATGCGCCCCGTGATCCTGCCCGCATTCCTTCTCCAGCCGGTCGCGGATGCGGATCAGCTCGGCCTCGCTCAGATGTTCGATCCCGATGAAGTCGTTGCGCGCCTCGCCCACCGCGCGGATCACCTCGTCGAGCTTGGCCTGGATCGCGGCGGCGTCGCGATTCTGGGCGTTCTGGATCAGGAACACCATCAGGAAGGTGATGATCGTGGTGCCGGTATTGATGACGAGCTGCCAGGTGTTCGACCATTGAAACACCGGGCCGGTAATGCCCCAGACGAGCACGATCAGCACCGCCAGCACAAAGGCGGGCGGCCGCCCCGCCCAGCCCGCGACCGCCTGGGCAAAGCGTTCGAACAGTTCACCGATCATCTTCTTCCTCTCCCTGGCCACACCCGCTCGCGCGGCCGCGGGCGAGCCTAGGCGATCGGCGCCGCGCCGCAAATGCCAGATCCCGGAAACGCACGCGCCGCCTCCGCACGGGGGCGGAGACGGCACCGGCATGAACGACGACGCTTCGGGGTTCAGAAGGCGAGCTGGATCCCCGTGCGCGCGGTGAAGCTGTACCGCTCGTTCTCGACCAGCTGGTTCGACTTGCCGATATAGCGGCGCCACGGCGCATCGGTGAGGTTGCTGCCCTCGACGAACAGCACCGCCTGCGGCACGATCGCAAAGCTCGCGCGCGCGTCGAGCTGCCCGTTCGACGCGGTATAGATGTCCTGCGCCGCCGTGACGCCGACCGTGTCGAGATAGCGCGAACGATACGAATAGGCGACGCGAAGCGCGACGCGCCCCTGCTCGTAATAGAGCTGCGCCGAGGCGACGTCGCTAGACTGAAGATAATTGTCGGCCTTCCCCGAACGACCGGGAATCCCGCTGCTGTGCCCGCCGGTGTGGGTATAGTTGAGGTTGACGCCCAGCCCCTTGAGCACGCCCGGCAGGAAGGTGAGCGGCACCTGCACATTGGCCTCGACGCCATAGACGAGCGCCCGTTCGCCGTTGACCTTCTGCGTCACATTGGCGCTGGTCAGCGCGACGCCGCCCCAGCTTCCCGCCACGCCCGTCTGTCCGAACGAGAAGATCGGATCGTCGATCGACTTGTAGAAGGCGGCGACCGAGATCAGCCCCTTGTTCGACAGATAATATTCGGCCGACAGGTCGAGATTCTTCGAACGCAGCGGCTTCAGGCCGGCGTTGCCAAGCTGGACCGTGCCCTTGCCGTTGTCGATGTCGGTCACCGAGGTGAACGGCGCGATGTCCTGATAATTGGGCCTGCCGATCGAGGTCGTCGCGCCGCCGCGCAGCACGACGTCGTTGCCCAGGTCGTAACGCAGGTTCAGCCCCGGGAACACATCGGTATAGGACTTGCGCGCCTCGGCGTTGAAGCCGGGGTCCGCCGTCATCGCCGCGTTGAACGCCTTGCCCTGGTAGCGGCCCTTGGTGTGTTCGACGCGAACGCCGGGGATCACCGTCAGGCTGCCGAAATTGAGGACTGCGCTGGCATAGCCTGCGAAGATGTCCTCCTTGACCCGATAGTCGTTCGCGAGCGTGCTGGCGATGCTGTCCGCGGCGCTCAGCTTGGCCGAGGACGGGTTCGCCGCGATATAGGCCGCCACCGCATCACGATCGACCAGCGGGCCGAAGACATAACGGCTGCCATAGAGCGTGTCGCCGATCCCCGGGCTGATCCCCGGCGTCGCAAGCGTGAAGCCGCTCAGCGCATATTGCTGATAGTCGCGGTCATTGTCCTTCTTGCGGCCCAGATATTTGAAGCCGAACTTGACCTCGGAGTCCTTGCCCAGCGACGCGATCGGCAGCGTGTAGTCGGCACGCGTCTGGATCACGCGCTCGGCGGCACGGCGGTTGTCGAAGCTGATCTGGTTGGCCTTGAACAGGCTGGGATTATAGCCCGCAGCATTCGGCGTGGCGTTGAACACCGTCTGCGACAGGTCCAGATCGGCGAGCAGCGCGCCCTTGTCGGTACGGAACTGCGCGTCCGAACGCAGCGGGTCCTTCTTCATCGCCTTGGAATAGCTCGCCTCGACGTTGAGCTTCCCCGTCCCCAGCGCGAACTTGCCGCCGCCCTGGATCGTATAGGTCTCGTCATTCTCGACGCGGCGGCGCTGGTAGCGCGTGCCGCGCGCCTTGATCCCGGTGGTGGCGTCGGCGGTGTTGCCGCTCACGTCGACACGGAACTGGTCGCGCGTCTCGTTGTCCTTGAACTCCGAATAGAGCGTGCGGAGATAAAGGTTCACGTCATCGCTCGGGCGATAGTCGATATTGGCGACGAGCCCGAGCCGCTTGCGGACCAGATTATAGTCGCGCAGGCGGAAATCGTCGGGAATGCCCTTGGCACTCCAGTTGGTCGAACCCTGGACATTCTGCGATTCGATCGGCCGCCACGAATAGTTGCCCGACAGCACGATGCCGAACGCATCGCCCAGCCGCGTCCCGATCGTCGCATCGGCCTCCCACGGGTTGCGCCCGCTCAGATTGTTCGCGCCCAGCGCGCCGCGCGCATAGACAAAGGTACCCGGACGGTCGAACGCCGACAGCGTCTTCACATCCACCTGCCCCGCGATGGCATTGGCATCGCGATCGGCGGTCAGCGACTTGACCACGTCGACCGAACCGATCAGCGACGAGGGCAGGTCATCGAGCTTGACCTGGCGTCCCTCCGGCTCGGGTGCCGCCGCGGTCTGGCCGTTCAGCGTGACGTTGGCCAGATTGGGGTCGACGCCGCGGATGATGACATAGCGGCCCTCGCCCTGATCGTTCGCGATCGAGATGCCCGGCAACCGCTTGACCGCCTCGGCGACGTTCTGGTCGGGCAGCTTGCCGACGTCGGTCGATCCGACGCTGTCCTGGATCGTACGGGCGCGGCGCTTGGCTTCGACGGCACGGATCTCGGCCTCGCGCTGGCCGGTCACGACGATACTGTCCGCATCGGCCTCGACCGCCGAAACGTCGCCGGCGGCGATGTCGGACCGCTGCTGCGCCGCGGCAGGCAGTGCGCCTGCGGCCGACATTGCCGTCGCCAGAGCCAGAAGCGAGGCGCTGCGGCGCCCGCGCATGCCAATCGTCATCGCATGATCCCCCTGAAAAGCCGGCACCCCCCGTGCCGCAATTGCGCCCGCGCCTAGGGATCGGCGGTGACGAAGCCGCGTCAAAGTCGTTGCAATTGCATGACAAAGAACCTGCGTACCCGGATTGGCACAGCCGTTATTCCGCCGCCGCCGGTTGCATGGGCGAGCGGCGTTGCGCACGCCGCACGGCTCGCCTAGAGCCGCCCCCGCCGCACCAAGGGGGAATGCCGCGATGCTGTTCACGCCGATGCTGTCGACCGCACTGATGCTGTTCCAGGCCGGAGGAACGACACCCGCGCCGCCCGCGCCCGCCACCGCCGCGCCCACGATGGAAGTGCGCGCGCTGCGCGAGACCCAGGCCGTGGCCAGCGCCAAGGATGCCGCCGACGATCCCGCGATCTGGCGCGATTCGCTTCATCCCGAACGCAGCCTGATCGTCGCCACCGACAAGAAGGCGGGGCTCAACGTCTATGACCTGAGCGGCCGGCTGCGCGCGAGCTATGCCGCAGGCCGCGTCAACAATGTCGACCTGCGCGAAGTGAGCGTGCCCGGCGGCCGGCGGATCATCGTCGCGGCGAGCGACCGCAACGACAAGACGCAGGGGCACGTCGCACTGTTCACGCTCGATCCGGCGACGGCCGCGCTGACCCCGCTCGCGCGGATCCCGGCAGGCCCGGGCGAAGCCTATGGCTTCTGCCTCTATCGCCCGCGGCGTGGGCCGCTCCAGGCGTTTGTGGTGATGAAGGAAGGCGCAATCGTGCAGCTGTCGATTGACCCGATCGCCGCCAATGCCAAGCTGTTGCGCACGATGAAGCTCGCGACCCAGTCCGAAGGCTGTGTCGCCGACGATCGCACCGACACGCTGTACGTCGCCGAGGAGGATGTCGGCATCTGGCGCTTCGATGCGCGCGCGGAGGGGGCACGCGAGGGCAAGCTGGTCGCGCCCGCCGATGGCGTGCGGCTGGTCGCCGACACCGAAGGGCTGGCGATCGCCGCCCGCGGCCGTCGCGGCGGCTGGCTGCTCGCGTCGAGCCAGGGCGACTCGGCCTATGCGGCGTGGCGGCTGCCCGACATGCGCTATGCCGGGCGCTTCCGCGTGGTCGACGGCGTGGTCGACGGAACGAGCGAAACCGACGGCATCGAGATTTCGACCAAGGGCTTCGGCCCCGATTTTCCCAGGGGCATCATGATCGTTCAGGACGGCGACAACGCACCCGAGGCCCAGAATTTCAAGCTGATCCGCTGGGACGCGGTCCGGCGCGCGCTGCGCCGCTGATCGCGGATGCCGGGCGCGCCGCCTTTGGCGCGCCCGGCTGCGGCGTCACTGCGCCTTTTCGAACGCCCCGACGATGTCGAGCCGGACTTCGTCCGACACGAACGGGATCGCGTAGCTGACGTTGAAGTCGCTGCGCTTGATCGTGGCCATCCCCTCGAAGCCGACCGTCTCCGCCTTCGACATCGGGTTGATCCCCGCGCCGGTGAACTTGACCGCGAGCGTCACGGGCTTGGTCACGCCGTTGAGCGTCAGGTTGCCGGTAACGTCGGCCGCGGTGGCGCTGCGCGGCGTGACCTTGGTCGAAACGAAGCGCGCGTCGTTGACCGTCGGGCCGAAAAAGTCCTTGGTCATCAGGTGCTGCGCCAGATGCTGGCTCGCGACGGTCACCTTCGAAACGGGGATCGTCACGTCGAGCTTGGCCGCCGCGATATTCTTGGGATCGAGCGCCAGCGTGCCGGTCACGTCGCCGAACATGCCGAAATAGTCGGTGAAGCCGAAATGGTTGACGCGCCAGCCGACCAGCGTGTGCGCCGGATCGACCTTGTAGGTGCCGGCGGCGACGCGGCTGGTGTCGACCGCACCCGGCAGCTGCGGCGCGGCCTGCTGCGCGACAAGCGGGGTGGCAATGGCAAGGCCGGCGACCAGAATTGCATGACGAAGACGCATGATGTGCTCCCGAACAGGATTGAACGCCCCTGATGTCCTCCGTCCCCGACGGAGGGTCAAAGCCCAAGTTGGAAACAGACCGTTTCACCGCCGGGGCGGCGCAGCGTCCGTTCAGATCCCGCCTTCCACCGCAACCAGCCCGCGCGCGACGAGCCCGTCGCGAAGCGCCGCCGCGCAGCCGGCGAGCACCGCCGGATCGACGGCGCGGATCACGAAATTCGCACCGATCTTGCCTTCCCGAAAAAACGGATAGCTGCCGATCGCGGTTCCGGGATGCGCGCGTTCGGTCTCGCGGAGCAGCTCGGCCACCTCGCTTTCGGGTACCCAGCTTCCCAGTGTCTGCGACAACAACGGGCGCCCGCCCTCGATCGTGCCGGTCAGCGCGTCGAGCATGTCGGTGACGATCCGCGGGATGCCGGCGAGGATGAACACGTTGCCGTGACGGATGCCGATCGACCCCGAACGCGGATTGCGGATGATCGACGCTCCTTCGGGGACGCGCGCCATCAGCAGGCGCGTGTCGGTAAGCCCGCCGCGCGTCGCGTAATAGGCTTCGAATACCGCACGCGCCTCCGGATGGATGACGACCGGCACGCCCAGCGCGACCGCGATCGCCTCGACCGTGATGTCGTCGTGCGTCGGCCCGATCCCGCCGGTGGTGAACAGATAGTCGTTGCGGGTTCGCAGCGCGTTCACCGCCTCGACGATCGCCGCCTGCGTGTCCGGAACGATGCGGACCTCGCGCAGCCGGATACCCTGTGCGTTCAGCCAGGTCGCGAGCTGTGCGACATTCTGGTCCTGCGTCCGGCCCGAAAGGATCTCGTCGCCGATCACCAGCACTGCCGCGGTCCAGATACGCTCGTTCATGCGCATTCCTTAAACCTCGCATTGTCGCGCGCAAACGCCTATATCGCCCGCCATGACCGAATATGTGCATGTAACGGCCGACATGCCGCAGGCGCGCACCGGCGCGATCAAGCTGCATGGGCCGGAAGGCTTTGCGGGGATGCGCAAGGCGGGGCGGCTTGCGGCCGAAATCCTCGACGCGCTGGTGCCGCACGTCGTGCCCGGCGTGACGACGGGCGAACTCGACGACATCGTGCGCGAGATGAGCTTTGCCGCGGGCGGGGTTCCCGCAACCTTGGGCTATCGCGGCTACACGCATAGCTGCTGCATCTCGATCAACCATGTCGTCTGCCACGGCATTCCGGGTGATCGCACGCTGAAGGACGGCGACATCGTCAACATCGACGTGACGCCGCTGCTCGACGGCTGGCATGGCGATTCGAGCCGCATGTTCCTTGTGGGCGACGTGCCGATCAAGGCACGGCGGCTGGTCGAAGTGACCTATGAATGCCTGATGCTCGGGCTCGAACAGGCCAAGCCGGGCAACCATCTGGGCGACATCAGCCATGCCATCCAGCATCATGCCGAAAAGCATCGCTATGGTGTCGTGCGCGACTTTTGCGGGCACGGCGTCGGCCAGATGTTCCATGATGCGCCCGAGGTGGTCCATGTCGGCCGCCCCGGCACCGGGCCGGAGCTGCGCCCGGGCATGATCTTCACCGTCGAACCGATGATCAACATCGGCCGCGCCGATGTGAAGGTGCTCGACGACGGCTGGACCGCGGTGACGCGCGACCGTTCGCTGTCGGCACAGTTCGAACACTCGATCGGCATCACCGAAACGGGCTGCGAGATCTTCACGCTGAGCCCCAAGGGCCTGCACTGCCCGCCCTACGCCGCCTGAACGGCGGCACTACCGGCGCAACCCAAGCAAAAGGGCCGCGGAGGATGATCCCCGCGGCCCTTTTTGTTTCGGTCGACGCCGATTCGGCTGGGTCAGTCGACGAACGCGCGCTCGATCACGAACTGACCGGGTTCGGCGTTCGAGCCTTCCTTGAAGCCCGCCCCCTCGAGATAGGCTGCGAATTCGCGGATCATCGCCATGCTGCCGCACAGCATCACGCGATCGGTCTCGGGATTGAAGGCGGGGGTGCCGGGCAGGCCGTTGAACAGCGCGCCGTTGTCGGCCAGCACGTTGATGCGCTGCGTCGTGTGGAACGGCTCGCGCGTGACGGTCGGCACGTAATGGAACTGGGCGGCCGCCTGATCGGACACGAGCGGATCCTCGGCGAGCTTGGCTTCCATTTCGGCACGATAGGCAAGGTCGCTGACCCGGCGGACCGAATGCACGATGACCACCTGGTCGAAACGATCATAGATGTCGGGGTCGCGCATCAGGCTGAGGAACGGTGCGAGGCCCGTCCCGGTCGACAGCATGAACAGCCGCGAGCCCGGCAGCAGCGCATCGGCGACGAGCGTGCCGGTGGACTTCTTGCCGAGATAGAGTTGATCGCCCGGCTGGATGAGCTGAAGCTTCGAGGTCAGCGGACCGTCCGGTACCTTGATCGAGAGGAACTCGAGCTCCTCCGCCCAGGCGGGGCTGGCGATCGAATAGGCGCGCATCAACGGCTTGCCCGCCTCGTCGAGCATGCCGATCATCACGAACTCGCCCGAACGGAAACGGAAGCTTGCGGGGCGGTCGACCGCGAAGCTGAACAGATGTTCGTTCCAGTGGCGGACCCACTTCACCTCAACGGTGACAAAGGCCTTCTGCTCGGGCAACTGCGCCGCAGGGCGCGCAACAAGTTCCATCGGGCGACTGTTCCTGTCATTGGCGGGCGATCGCGGTGTAGCCAGAGCGACCGTCACGCATCTGCCGCCGTCTCGCGGCAAAACGCGCCCCCTAAAGGGGGATTTTGCGGCCGGACGCAAGAGGTGATCGCGAACATCCGGAAATGTCCGATGTCCGGCGGGCGCGGCGCGACCGGCATTTCGCCGCCGACGCCGCGGAAACCGGCACTGCTCCGCAATCGGGCAGCGGCGCCGCGCGTGCCCAATTGCTAGGCACTTGCGCAAGCCCCCTGCCCGCGCGCACTATCGCAGCCAGTCTCGTTCCCGGGTGGCACGAATGTTGCTGCACCGCGCGTTACGAGGATGTGCCGCACCATTCGGGGGTCAACGTGAAAAAGATCGAAGCGATCATCAAGCCGTTCAAGCTCGATGAGGTTAAGGAAGCGCTGCACGAAGTGGGCGTGAGCGGGATCACCGTCACCGAAGCCAAGGGCTTTGGCCGCCAGAAGGGCCATACCGAGCTGTATCGCGGCGCCGAATATGTCGTCGACTTCCTGCCCAAGGTGAAGCTTGAGGTGGTGGTCGAGGACGCGCTGGCCGAACGGGTCGTCGAGGCGGTGGCCGCGGCGGCGCAGACCGGGCGCATCGGCGACGGCAAGATCTTCGTCATTCCGGTGGAGACCGCGCTGCGGATTCGCACCGGCGAGCGCAACGAAAACGCGATTTGACGCAATGCAGCGCAGGCCCGATGCTGGCCTGCGCAAGGGGTTAGGGCGACCCGAGTCGACGGGTCCGGGAACGAGAGCGAAAGGGTTATTTCATGGCGAATACGGCCAGTGACATCCTGAAGATGGTCGAAGAGAAGGAGATCGAGTGGATCGACCTCCGCTTCACCGATCCCAAGGGCAAGTGGCAGCACCTGACGATGGTCGCGTCGGTCATCGGCGAGGACGAGCTTACCGACGGCCTGATGTTCGACGGATCGTCGATCGCCGGCTGGAAGGCGATCAACGAATCGGACATGATCCTGAAGCCCGATCTCGACGCGGTGTGGGTCGATCCGTTCTCGGCCACGCCGATGCTGATCCTGGTGTGCGACGTCGTCGAGCCTTCGACCGGCGAACTCTATGCCCGCGATCCGCGCTCCACCGCCAAGCGCGCCGAGGCCTATCTGAAGGCGACCGGCGTGGGCGACACGGTCTATGTCGGCCCCGAGGCCGAGTTCTTCATGTTCGACGACGTCCGGTTCGAAAACAGCTATTCGACCAGCTATTACAAGATCGACGACATCGAACTGCCGACCAACACCGGCCGCGAATATGAGACGGGCAACCTTGCCCATCGCCCGCGCGCCAAGGGCGGCTATTTCCCCGTCGCGCCGGTCGACTCGGCGGTCGACATCCGCGGCGAGATGGTTTCGACCATGCTCGAAATGGGCCTGCCGTGCGACAAGCATCACCATGAGGTCGCCGCTGCGCAGCACGAGCTGGGCCTGACCTTCGGCACGCTGGTCGAAACCGCCGACCGCATGCAGATCTACAAGTATGTCGTGCACCAGGTCGCGCACGCCTATGGCAAGACCGCGACGTTCATGCCGAAGCCGATCAAGGAAGACAACGGCTCGGGGATGCATACGCACATGTCGATCTGGGAAGCGGGCAAGCCGCTGTTCGCGGGTAACGGTTATGCCGGCCTGTCGGATACTTGCCTTTACTTCATCGGCGGCGTCATCAAGCACGCCAAGGCGCTCAACGCCTTCACCAACCCGACCACCAACAGCTACAAGCGGCTGGTGCCGGGCTATGAGGCGCCGGTGCTGCTCGCCTATTCGAGCCGCAACCGCTCGGCGTCGTGCCGCATCCCCTATGGCGCGGGCGCCAAGGCGAAGCGCGTCGAGTTCCGCTTCCCCGACGCGATGGCCAACCCCTATCTCGCCTATGCGGCGCTGATGATGGCGGGTCTGGACGGCATCCAGAACAAGATCCATCCGGGCGAGCCGATGGACAAGAACCTGTACGACCTGCCGCCGGCCGAGCTGGAGCAGGTGCCGACGGTGTGCGGTTCGCTGCGTGAGGCGCTGGACAGCCTGGAAGCCGACATGGACTTCCTGCTGAAGGGCGACGTGTTCTCGAAGGACCAGATCGCGGCCTATATCGAGCTGAAGCGCGAGGAGGTCGCCCGCTGGGAAATGACGCCGAGCCCGGTCGAGTACGACATGTACTATTCGGCCTGAACCGGCCCCAATCGGCGGCAGATGCCGCCGTTCGGATGCAGAAAGGCGCCCCGATCCCGCGATCGGGGCGCTTTTTCATGTCGTTCGCGGGCAAAACGCGCCGTTCGCAGGAACATCGAGTCCATGCCCCGATTCCTGGCCGCGCGCCCGGCCAGCAGCCGGCCAGCAGCCGGGTCAGCGATTGCCGCCGATCAGGTCGCCGAGCCCGCCGAGCACCGACCCCTCGCCGCGATTCTGGCCGCCGCTGCTCCCCGCCGCCGCGAGCATCCGCCCGGCGAGGCGCGAGAAGGGCAGCGACTGGATCCACACGCGCCCCGGCCCGGTGAGCCGCGCGAAGAACAGCCCCTCGCCCCCGAACAACATGCTGCGCACGCCGCCCGCGCCGACGAGGTCGAAGGACACGTCGGGAGTGAAGGCCGCGACGCAGCCGGTATCGACGTGCAGTTCCTGCCCCGGCGCGAGCGTGCGTTCGACGACGGTGCCGCCCATCTGGACGAACACCCAGCCGTCGCCTTCGAGCTTCTGCATGATGAAGCCCTCGCCGCCGAACAGCCCGGTCATCACGCGGCGCTGGAAATGGATGCCGATCGACACGCCGCGCGCCGCGGCGAGGAAGCTGTCCTTCTGGCAGATGAGCGTGCCGCCGACATCGGTGAGCTTGATCGGGAGGATCGCCCCCGGCGTCGGCGCAGCGAAGGCGACGCGCGCCTTGCCCGACCCGTGATGCGTGAACACGGTGGTGAACAGGCTCTCGCCGGTGAGCAGCCGCTTGCCCGCCCCCAGCAGCTTGTCCATGAAGCCGCCGCCCGCCGCGCCGCTGCCGTCGCCGAACACGGTGGTCATGCCGATGCTGGCATCCTTCCACACCAGCGCCCCCGCCTCGGCCACCGCGCTTTCGCCCGGATCGAGCTCGATCTCGACGAACTGAAGCTCCTGCCCCTTGATCTCGAAATCGACATCGTCGGCGGTCGCCGCGCTGCGATGATGCTGCCAGGGACTTTGCTGCCACGGATTTTGCGACATCGAACGACTTGCTCCCGCCATGTTCCGAACCGCGCCGGATCGCGCGCGGCGGAAGGTGCCCGCAGCCGACGGCAGGCACAAGCGGCGCGGGGCGGCGGCGCGGGGCGGGGGTTGCGGGTTGCAGCTTGCAACGCAATCGCCGCCTGCCCATGTTCGGCGCCGTCAAACCGGCCGCAACGCCAGCCAAGAACGCCAGCCAAAGAGGATGAGGATGCGCAGCTTTCCCCAGCATTATATCGACGGCGCCTGGACCGACAGCGAGGGTGGCGTGCGCCACACGGTCATCAACCCCGCCACCGAAGCGCCCGCGAGCGAGATCGTGCTGGGCACCGCCGCCGATGTCGACAAGGCCGTCGCCGCCGCCCGCCGCGCCTTTGCCCGGTTTTCGCGCACCGACGTCGCCGAGCGGATCGCGCTGCTCGAGCGCGTGCTGAGCGTCTACAAGGCGCGCGCGGGCGAGATCGCCGAGGCGATTTCGACCGAGATGGGCGCGCCGATCGCGCTGGCGCGCACCGCGCAGGTCGGCAGCGGCATCGGCCATTTCAAGGCGACGATCGACGCGCTGCGCAACTTCACCTTCGAGGAGCGCGTCGGCAACGGCGCGGTGGTCCACGAACCGATCGGCGTCGTGGCGATGATTACCCCGTGGAACTGGCCGCTCAACCAGATCGTGTGCAAGGTCGCCCCCGCGCTGGCGGCGGGATGCACGATGGTGCTGAAGCCGTCGGAGGAATGCCCGACCTCGGCCGCGATCTTTGCCGACGTGCTGCACGAGGCGGGCGTGCCCGCGGGCGTGTTCAACCTGGTGCAGGGCGACGGGCCGGGCGTCGGCACCGCGCTGTCGCGCCACCCCGATGTCGACATGGTGAGCTTTACCGGATCGACCCGCGCGGGCATCGCGGTCGCGCGCAACGCCGCCGACACGGTGAAGCGCGTCCACCAGGAACTGGGCGGCAAGGCGCCGTCGCTGGTGCTGGAGGGCGCCGACCTCGACCGCGCGGCGCAGGCGACGTTGCAGAGCGTGCTGATCAATTCGGGCCAGAGCTGCATCGCGCCCACCCGCCTGCTCGTCCCGCGCGACCAGCAGGACGCGCTCGTCGCGCGCGCCAAGGCGGTGATGGAAGCGACCGAAGTGGGCGACCCCGCCGTCGACGGCCGCCATATCGGCCCGCTGGTCAACCGCGCGCAATGGGACAAGGTGCAGCGGCTGATCGAGAGCGCGATGGCCGAGGGCGCGACGCTGGTGACGGGCGGCCCCGGCCTGCCCGGCGGCGTCAACCGCGGCTATTATGTCCAGCCGACGCTGTTCGCCGACGTGACCAACGACATGACGATCGCGCGCGAGGAGATTTTCGGCCCGGTCGTGACGATCATGCCCTATGACGGCGAGGACGAGGCGGTGCGGATCGCCAACGACACCGTTTACGGCCTGTCGTCGGTGGTGTTCGGCGACGACGCCGCGATCCGCCGCGTCGTGCCGCAACTGCGCACGGGCATGGTCTATGTGAACGGCGGCCAGCCCGATCCGAGCCTGCCCTTTGGCGGGTACAAGCAGTCGGGCAACGGCCGCGAGCATGGCCGGTTCGGCCTGGCCGAGTTCCTGGAGACCAAGGCGGTGGTCGGGCTTTACGCCTGATCGCCCCGCCTGCCCAGGCCCAGCCTGCCCCGCCCCGCCTGCCCCGCCCCCACGGGTGCGGCGGCGGCGCGGCGGGGTTCAGGGGACGAGGATGCTCGACCCCGTCGTCTCCCCCGCCTCGAGCGCGCGATGCGCCTCGGCCGCGTCGGCAAGCGCGAAGCGGCGACCGATCCGCACGGTGAGCGCGCCGCTGGCGATCATGCCGAACAGCCGTTCGACCCCGGCGGTGCGTTCGGCGGGATCGACATAGTAATCGAACAGCTTGGGCCGGGTGACGAAGAGCGAGCCGTGGCTGTTGAGCGTGGCGAGCGCGACGCCTTCGACCGGGCCGCTGGCATTGCCGTAGCTGACGACGAGCCCGCGCCGTGCGGTCGCGGCGAGCGAGGCGGCCCAGGTGGCGCGGCCGACGCCGTCGAACACGACGCGCACCCCCGCCCCGCCGGTGAGCGCGCGCACGCGCCCGGCCAGATCGTCGTCGTGCGACAGCAAGACATGGTCGGCGCCCGCCGCGCGCGCGACGGCGACCTTGGCCTCGCTGCCGACGGTGCCGATCACTTCGGCGCCCAGCAGCTTGAGCCATTGCACGAGGAGCTGGCCGACGCCGCCCGCCGCGGCGTGGACGAGCACCGGCCAGCCGCGTTCGACGCGCGCGCAGCGTTCGGCGAGGAACTCGGCGGTGCAGCCCTTGAGCAGCGCGGCGGCGGCGACATCGTCGTCGACTCCGTCGGGCAGGCGGAACAGCGCCGCCGCCGGCAGGTTGCGATGCGTCGCATAGGCGCCGAGCGCGGGGCCGAAGGTGGCGACGCGATCGCCGGGGGCAAGGCCGGTCACGCCGTCGCCGACCGCCTCGACCACGCCCGCCCCCTCGCTGCCCAGCCCGCTGGGGAGCGGCACGGGATAGAGGCCCGAACGCTGATAGGTGTCGATGAAGTTGAGTCCGACCGCGGTGGTGCGCAGCCGGACCTCGCCGGGGCCGGGCGGCGGCAGCACGACATCGTGCCAGCCGATCACCTCCGGCCCGCCGGTCCGTTCGATCCGCGCCGCCCGCGCCGTCACATCCTGTGCCATCCGCCTGTCCTCCCTGGCCCGTTTGCGCGCGGCCGGGGCGCGCGCACCGATCAATGCACCGGCCATACCCATAGGATCAGCGGCGTGCCGAGCACCAGCACCAACAGCGACAGCGGCGCGCCGAGCCGGGCATAGTCGCCGAAGCGATAGCCGCCCGGCCCCATCACCAGCGTGTTGCACTGATGCCCGATCGGCGTGAGGAAATCGCACCCCGCGCCCACCGCGGTCGCCATCAGGAACGCTTCGGGCCGATAGCCGAGCGTGCTGGCAAAGGTGGCGGCGATCGGCGCCATCACGAGCACGGTGGCGGCGTTGTTGAGGAAGGGCGTGACCGCCATCGCCGCGGCGAGGATCAGCGCGACCGCCCCCCAGGGCGGCAGCGTCGCGGCGAAGTGCGACAGCCAGTCGCCGATGAGCATGCTGGCGCCCGTGGTGCGCAGCGAATCGCTGACCGGGATCAGCGCGCCGAGCATCACCAGGATCGGCCATTCGATGTGGCGATACGCCTCGCGCACCGGCAGCGCGCCGGTGAGCACGACCACCCCGGCGGCGGCGAAGAAGGCGACCGCGACGGGCACCCAGCCGAACGCGGTGGCGATCATCGCCGCGGCGAGCACGACGAGCGGGAGCAGCCCCTTGCGCGCGCTGCCGAGGCGCAGCTCGCGCTGGGCGAGCGGCAGGCAGCCGAGATCGCCGAGCCGTTCGAACAGCGTGTCGAGCGGCCCCTGGAGCACGATGACGTCGCCCGCGCGCAGTTCGATCTCGCCCAGCCGCCGGGCGAGGCGTTCGCCCTGGCGCGACACCGCGATCAGGTTGACGCCGAAGCGTTCGTGGAGACCGAGCCGCCCGGCGGACAGCCCGATCATCAGGCTGTCGGTGCCGATCACCGCCTCGATCACGCCGGTTTCGCCCTGTTCCTGGTCGCGTTGCGAGCGTTCCTCGCCCTCGAGCGTCAGCCCGTCGCTGGCGATGACGCGTTCGAGGCTGTCGGGCGCGCCGGCGAGGATGAGCACGTCCTCGGGCTTGAGCACCGTGTCGGGAAAGGGCGTGCTGCGGATGCCCGCGCGCAGGATCGCCGAGACGGTGATTTCATGGTCGTGGCGCGTGCGGAAGCCGGCGACGGTTTCGTCGATCGCGGGCGAGCCGGCGGGAATCGCGGCCTCGGTGACGTAATCCTCGATGTCGAGCGCCTCGCCGAGCGTGGGCGCGGCGCGGCGTTCGCGCGGGAGCAGCCGATAGGCGAGCGGCAGGAACACCAGCCCCATCAGCGTGAGCCCCAGCCCGACCGGCGCATAATCGAACATGCCGAAGGGCCGGCCGGTCATTTCCTCGCGCACGCGGCTGACGATGATGTTGGGCGAGGTGCCGATCAGCGTCATCAGCCCGCCGAGCAGCGAGGCGAACGACATCGGCATCAGCAGCGCCGAGGGCGAGCGGCCGGCGCGGCGCGCGGTCTGGATCGCGACCGGGATGAGCATGGCGAGCGCGCCGATATTCTTGACCAGCGCCGAGGCGAAGCCGACGCTGGCCGAGAGCAGCAGCACCTGCGCCCGCTCGCCGCGGATGCGCCGCTGAAGCCCCTGCATCACGCGTTCGATCAGCCCCGAGCGCTGGACCGCCGCCGACAGCACCAGCGCCGAGGCGACGATGATGACGATATCATCCGAAAAGCCGCTGAAGGCATCGGCAGGCTTGACGATGCCGGTGGCGAGCGCGGCGAGCAGCGCGACCACCGCGACCATGTCGTAGCGCAGCCGCCCCCAGACGAAGAGCAGCATCATGCCGGCAAGCACGCCGACGGACAGCATTTGGGGAAGCGTCATCAAACCTCGAACCGATCATCGCCAGGCGCAGCGCGTAACGCGCCATCGGGCGGAACGGGTCCGTGACGATCCGGCGACGGCGTCCGGTCAGTGGACGGTGGCGTCGTCGGCCGGGCGGCCCATCAGCGCGATCATCCGTTCGATCTGGCGCCAGCGGCAGAAATGGAGGTGGTTGCCGAGATCGCGGCTGCGTTCGGCGCGCGCGGCGGCGACCGCGGCGGCGCCGGGGCCGAATTCGCGGACGAGCGCGAGCGCGTCGGCAGCCTCGGCACGATCGGCGAGGAAGGGCAGGCTGTCGGGCGAGGCGGGCATGACCCGGGGCTATGCCAGCGCGGCGTTGCCAAATCGCCCAACGGGCAGCGTGAACGCGCGTCAACCATGCCCGCGCGGCGGCGCGGCAGGTGCTGGCGCGGCGCGGGCGGGCGTGGCAGGAAGCGGGCATGACCGGACCCAATTCCCGCACGCCGCAGGCCGGCGGCTTCCTGATCGCCGTCGGTGTGCTGATCGGCGTGTTCGTCGGCGCGAGCAAGGGGCAGGCGTCGATCGGCTTTCTGGCCGGGCTGGGCGCGGGCGTGGTGCTGGCGCTGATCGTCTGGCTGATCGACCGGGCGCGCCGCTAGACGAGCGCGCGGCCGAGCCAGACCACCTGCCCCACGACGACGACGCGCGCGGGGGCGACGCAGCGCGGGGGATAGGCGGGGTTGTCGCTGACGACCTCGATCCCGCCGACGGCGCGGCGCAGGCGCTTGACCATCAGCTCGCCGTCGAGGCGGAGCACGAACACGCCCGCGCCGGGCGCGGTGCGGTCATGGTCGACCAGGATCTCGTCGCCGTCGTGGAGCAGCGGCTCCATCGAATCGCCCGCGACGCGGATGATCGACGCCGCCGCCGGGCGGACGCCGAGCAGGCGGAGCAGCGATTCGGACAGGAGATGCGGCGCGGCGGCGCGATCCTGGACGACGCGCCCCGGCCCCGCCGAGGCATCGACGTCGAGGCGGGCGACCGCGACCAGCCCCTCCCCCCGCCCCCCCGGGCCGCCGAGCACCGATTCGGGGATGTCGAGATAGCGCGCGAGGCGGCCGCGATCGGCCTCGGTCAGCACGCGCGGGGTGCCGCGGTGCAGAAACTGCTGAAGATAGGCCGGGTTACGGCCGAGCACGCGCGAGAGGCGCGCGAGGCTGATGCCCCGTTGCTCGACAAGCGCGGCGAGCGCGGCGCGTTGGGCGTCGGGTTCCATGACCGCACCCTAGCCATAGGATTTTTCCTAGACAAGTAGGATTTGGAGAACAAAACAGGATCATATCACGCGACTCAACGGAGAGGGACGATGTCGGTGCATCGCGAGGTCGAGAAATTCCTGCGCCGGACGGCGATGCCGCCGACGCGCTTCGGACGGCTGGCGGCGGGCGATCCGCGGCTGGTCGCCGACCTGCGCAACGGACGCGAGCTGCGCGCGCGGACCGCGGCGCGGCTGCGCGCCTTCATGGCCGAGCAGGAGGCGGCGCGATGAGCCGCGGCCCCGATG
>JAFABD010000172.1 GCA_023426225.1 Pseudomonadota bacterium
CGCGCGCGCGACGGCGACGGCTGGACGCGGTTCGGGCTCGACGGGCGGCGTCCGATCGATCCGGCGGCGCCGGTCACGCATGTCAGCTTTTTCGAAGCCGACGCCTATGCGCGCTGGGCCGGCGCGCGCCTGCCGCTCGAGGCCGAATGGGAGGCCGCGGCCGCGGGCGACGATCCCGACGGCGGCAACCAGCTCGACGCCGCCGGTCCGGTGGCGCCGCGTCCGGCGGGTGCGGGTGCGGGTGCGGGCGCGGGCTGGTTCGGCGATGTCTGGGAATGGACCGGCAGCGCCTATCGTCCCTATCCGGGCTTCGATCCGCCCGGGGGCGCGGTGGGCGAATATAACGGCAAGTTCATGAGCGGCCAGTTCGTGCTGCGCGGCGGCAGTTGCGCCACGCCGCGCGGCACCGTGCGCGCCACCACCCGCAACTTCTTCTACCCGCATCAGCGCTGGCAGTTCACCGGCGTGCGGCTCGCCAAGGATCTCTGACGATGCACACGCTTCTCGAAACGCCGGCCGATGCGCTCGCCCATCCGACGACGGGGCCGCGCTCGCGCGTCGACCCCCAGTTCCGCGCCGATGTGCTCGCCGGGCTCGCGCGGCGGCCGCGCGCGATTCCGGCGCGCTGGTTCTACGATCGGCGCGGCTCCGAACTGTTCGAAGCGATCACGCGGCTTCCCGAATATTATCCGACGCGGACCGAGACCGCGCTGCTCGAACGCGTCTGTCCGGCGCTGCCGGTGCCGCGGGGGGCGGCGGTGGTCGAATTCGGGTCGGGCGCGTCGGCCAAGACGCCGCACCTGCTGCGCGCGGTCGCGCCTGCGGCCTATGTGCCGATCGACATTTCGGGCGATTTCCTGCGCGAATCGGCGACCGCGCTCGGCGGCGCGTTTCCGGGGCTGCCCGTCTATCCGGTCGAGGCCGATTTCATGCGCCCGGTGCCGCTCCCCGCGCCGGTCGCGGGGCTGCCCAAGATCGGCTTCTTTCCCGGCTCGACGATCGGCAACCTCACCGCGCCGGCCGCAGTCGACCTGTTGCGCGCGATGCGCGACTGGCTGGGCGAGGGGGCTTGGCTGCTGATCGGGATGGACCGGATCAAGGATCCCGACATCCTCGTGCGCGCCTATGACGATGCGGCCGGCGTGACCGCGGCGTTCAACCGCAACCTGCTCGAACGGATCAATCGCGAGCTCGACGGGACGATCCCGGTCGACGCCTTCCGCCATCGCGCGATCTGGAATGCCGATGCGGCGCGGATCGAAATGCATCTCGAGGCAGTCCGGGCGGTTGGCTTTTCGGTTTCCGGGAACGACTTCGAAATCGCGGCGAACGACACGATTCACACCGAAAACAGCCATAAATACGGCCCGAACGGCAGCCGATTGCTGCTTCGCGCCGGCCATTGGGAGCCCGTGGCCGAATGGACCGATCCGCGCGACTGGTTCGCGCTGCTGCTGTGCCAGGCGCGCGCGATGACCAGCGCGCCCTGATAAGCTGTTTTATCTCAACGCGTTACGGCTTCCGCGTGCCAGATTCGCAACCAGTTGATCGACCCCCGGCACTCGTCCATCTCGCGCACCTCGATCGCGCGGAACGAGGTGCCGTCCCAAATATATCGCGCACTTTCTCCACAATCGCCGACGCCGCGCCCTTTTGAATAGGTGGATAGTTCGGATTTCTTCGGATCCCATCCCGCATTCGTCAGCAACTCCGCGTCGCCGAGATAATCGAAGTCTGCCGTTTCTACTTTGCTTCCGCGGACAATAAAGGCGACGCTCGAAAAATTATAGGCACCGTTCCCGCACGGTAGCAGCGCAAGCGTCGCGCCGCCGCCCAGTGCTGCCGTCTCGACTTCCGGGGCGGGATTGTCGTCGCTGTAATTACTCGAACAATCCACCATCTTTTCCATCTGCGCCCGCATCGCGGCGGTAATCGGCACCGCCGTCCCATCGGCCTTCACCCCGACAATCCGCGGCACCGCCGGCGGTGCGGGCACTGCCGACGCCGGTTTCGGCCCCCGCGCAATCGCTGCCGTCACCCCGCCCGCACGCCCCTGCTCGGCATCGATAAAGCGCAGTGCAGCCGACGACCCCTTCAGCGAAACCCGCGCGATCATCTTCCCCCGCGCGTCGGCGAGCGTCAGTGCCGTGCCGTTGGCCGCGGCCGTGACCAGCCGCGCGGCGTCCGCACCCGTCAGCGTCACTTGCCCCTCGGCAATGCGGCCCGCACCGATCCGCTGCCCGTCGATGGCGACCACCGCGTCGCCCTTGGCATCCCCCGCGTCGATCGAGACCCGGAACGTGCCATCCGGCCCGGCCTTGCGCTCGATCGAGGCGAGCCGCGGTCCATCATCGGGCCAGTCGCCGCCATCGGGCGCCAGCGCGGTCATCTCGCACGCCCGCACATTGTCGCAGGCGACGGCCCAATCGGCGAAAGTCTTGATCGAACCCATGGCAGGATCGGTCGGTACGGCGGCAAGGATCGCGAGGAGCAGCATGATCGCAGTCTAGCCGAGCCGGGCAGGGAGCGGTAGGGCGGCGGTCACGAACCACCAACGGAGACGAAACGATGCAGACGATCGGTGTAATCGGTGCAGGTCAGATGGGGGCGGGGATCGCCCAGGTTTCGGCGCAGTCGGGGTACCATGTGCTCCTGTCGGATGTGGACGTCGCGCGTGCCGAAGCCGGCAAGGCGGGGATTGCCAAGCAGCTCAAGCGTCTGGTCGAGAAGGAAAAGATCGCCGCGGCCGACGCCGACGCCGCGCTCGCCCGGATCGAGCCGGTCGGTGATGTCGCGGCGATGGCGCCGTGCGGCATCGTGATCGAGGCCGCGACCGAGCGTGAGTCGATCAAGCGCCAGATCTTCGAGAATGTCGGCAAGGTGCTCGGCGACGACGCGATCCTGGCCAGCAACACCTCGTCGATCCCGATCACGCGGCTGGCGCAGGCTGCGCCCGATCCCGCGCGGTTCGTCGGCGTCCACTTCTTCAACCCGGTGCCGGTGATGGGGCTGATCGAACTGATCCGCGGCCTTGCGACCTCGGACGCGACGGTGAAGACGGTCGAGGCGTTCGGTCAGTCGCTCGGCAAGCGTATCGTTCATGCCAACGACGCGCCCGGTTTCATCGTCAATCGCATCCTGCTGCCGATGCTCAACGAGGCCTGCTTCGCGCTGGGCGAGGGCGTCGCGACGATCCGTGACATCGACGCGGCGTGCCAGCTGGGCCTCAACCACCCGATGGGGCCGTTCACGCTGGCCGACTTCATCGGTCTCGACACCTGCCTCGAGATCTGCCGCGTGCTGTTCGAGGGGACGGGCGATCCCAAGTTCCGCCCGGCGCCGATCCTGGTAAAATATGTCGAAGCCGGCTGGTACGGTCGCAAAACCAAGCGCGGCTTCTACGACTATACCGGTCCGGAGCCGGTCCCGACGCGCTGATCTTCGCGGTTGCCGCAATCGAAAAGGGGGCGTCCGGCCAGTGCCGGGCGCCCCCCTTTTTTGGTTCGCGATGGCGCGGATGCGTCAGGGAAGCAGCAGCCCCGCGAGCGCCGCCGACATCAGATTGGCCAGGCTTCCGGCGATCAGCGCCCGGATGCCCAGCTTGGCGATGAGCGGGCGCTGATTGGGTGCGAGGCTTCCGGTCGAAGCCATCTGGATCGCGATCGAGCTGAAATTGGCGAAGCCGCACAGCGCAAAGGTGATGATCGCGCGCGTGCGCGGCGCCAGGTCGGTCATGTTGCCCAGGTCGATGAACGCGACGAACTCGTTGAGCACCAGCTTGGTGCCGAACAGGCCGCCCGCCTCGACCGCTTCGCGCCACGAAATGCCGAGCAGGTACATCACCGGGGCAAAGATGGTGCCGATGATCTTCTGAAAGCTCAGCCCGGCCAGGCCGCTTGCCCAGGCGGCATTGCCGCTCGCGTGGTAAACCCAGTCGCCTGCGCTCGCGAGCAGGCCGTTGGCAAGCGCGACGAGCGCGACGAACGCAAGCACCATCGCGCCGACCGCCACCGCGATCTTGACGCCGGTCGACGCGCCCGTCGCCGCCGCCATGATGATGTTGGCGGCGCGCTCTTCCTCCAGGTCGTGCTCGGCGAGCTTGATGACCTCTTCCTCGACATCGTCGCCCAGCGGCAGTTCGTCATCGGCGACGTCGGTGTCGGGCATGATGATCTTGGCCATCAGCAGTCCGCCCGGTGCCGCCATGAACGACGCGGCGAGCAGGTAGGGGAGCGACCCCGGCCCCAGCAGGCTGGCATAGGCGGCAAGGATCGTGCCCGCGACGCCGGCCATGCCCACACTCATCACCGCAAAGAGCTGCGACGGCGTCAATCGCGCCAGATAAGGCCGGATCACCAGCGGCGATTCGCTCTGGCCGACGAAGATGTTGGCCGCCGCGCACAGCGATTCGACCTTGCTCGTTCCCACCACCTTCTCGATCGCGCCGCCGATCCAGCGGATCACGAACTGCATGATGTGAAGGTGATAGAGGATCGAGACCAGCGCGGCGAAGAAGACGATCACCGGCAGTGCGCTGATCGCGAAACTGTTTCCCCCCAGTTCAGGCTTGGCGAGCGGGCCGAACAGGAAGCTCGTGCCCGCGCTCGCATAGCCGAGCAGCGCCGAAACGCCGTTCGACATCGTGTGCAACAGGGCCTGGCCCCAGCTGGTCCGCAGCACGAGCACCGCGATGCCGGTCTGCAACGCAAATGCCGCGCCCACGACGCGAAGCTGGATCGCGCGGCGGTTGGTCGAAAGCAGGAATGCGATCGCAAGGATCGCCAGAATACCGAAGATACCGGTCGGAAAATGAGTCATCCGCTGAAATGCGCCCCAGCGCCGGCCCATGGGCGGCCGGCCAAACTTGCCGTTCATACACGTCGGGCGGGCGAAGGCGATAGGGGGCATTGCACGCGTCCGATCGACGATGCAGGCGCGCAAATGGGACAGGTGCGACGCCTTCATGGCGGCTTCGGTGCACGGTCGTGCCGCCGCCCTCTTTCGCCGGCGGCGCTTTGCCGCTAGCGTCCTCCGATGGAAATCCGCTCCAGCGCCAGCATCACGCGCTCGCTCTTCTTCTTCTCGGTCTTTTACGGCGGCATGGTCTGCATTGCGGGGGTGCTTGGCAACAAGCAGGTCTCGCTCGGGCCGCTGTCGGTCCTCGGAACATGGGTGGGCGTCGGTCCGCTCGCGGTCGAGGCGGGAATCTTTGCCTTCCTCATGCTCGTCTCGGTGTCGAGCGCGGTTGCCGAACTCCATGGTCCGGAAATCGGGCGCCGCCTGGTGCTGTTCGGTTTCGTGCCGCTCGTCGTGTCGGTGCTGCTCTCGCTGCTCGTCCTCAGGCTCCCCGCTTCGGCGAGCATGGAGCCGAACCGGCTCGCCGCCTTCACCCTGATGATGGAGGGGACGCCGCGAATCTGGCTCGGCGGAATCATCGCCTATGGCATTTCGCAGATCCTCAACGTGACGATCTTCGGCGCGCTGCGTTCGGGAACGGGGCGGATGCTGTGGCTGCGCGCGGCGCTGGCCAGCATGCTCAGCCAGATTGCCGACACGCTGATCTTCGTCACCGTGGCCTTCTATAACGTCTTTCCGATCGGCGAACTGCTCGTCGGACAGATGATTGCCAAGGTGGTGCTCAGCCTCGTGCTCGTTCCGCCGCTGATCTATGCCTTTGTCGCGTTCGGGCGCCGGCTCGACGGGCGGCGTCCGCTCTGACGTCGCAGGGGGCGTGCGTCGTCCCAGGGGTTGGGCTTCGTCATCATTTGGCCTAAGGGCGCCCGAATGACCGATCACGCACCCGATCCGGCGATGCTCGCCAAGGCCGAAACGCTCACCGAGGCGCTGCCCTATCTGCAGCGCTATGCGGGGGCGACGTTTGTGGTGAAATATGGCGGCCACGCCATGGGCGATCCTGAGCTTCAGCGCCAGTTCGCCAATGACATGGTCCTGCTCAAGGCGGTGGGGATCAACCCGATCGTCGTTCATGGCGGCGGCCCCCAGATCGGCGCGATGCTCAAGCGCCTGGGCGTCGAATCCGAATTTGTCGGCGGCCTGCGTGTCACCGATGCCGAAACCGCACGGATCGCCGAGATGGTCCTGGCGGGTTCGATCAACAAGGAAATCGTCGGCTGGATCGCGCAGGCGGGCGGCCGGGCCGTGGGGATCGCGGGCAAGGATGCCGGCCTCGTCACTGCACGGAAGGTTGAAGGGCGCGCCGCCGACCCGCTTCAGGGGATCGAGCGCCACGTCGACCTCGGCTTCGTCGGCGAGCCGGTCGAGGTCGATCCGTCATTACTGAAGACGCTCGCCGACCAGGGCTTCATCCCCGTGGTCGCGCCGATCGGGATGGGTGCCGACGGCCATACGTACAACATCAACGCCGACACGATGGCGGGCGCGATCGCCGGCGCGTGCGGCGCATCGCGTTTCTTCCTGCTGACCGACGTTGCGGGGGTGCTCGACAAGTCGGGCGCACTCGTCACCGATCTCGATCCGGCCCGGATCGCCGCGCTCAAGGCCGATGGCACGATCTCGGGCGGCATGATCCCCAAGGTCGATACCTGCGTCGCTGCGGTCCAGGCCGGGGTCGATGCCGCGGTGATCCTTGACGGCCGCATCCCGCACGCGATGCTGCTCGAAATCTTCACCCGGTGCGGCGCCGGGACGCTGGTCCGCGCCTGAGGCTACGACCCGGGCGGCGGATGCGCCCGGGTTGTGCATCCCCTATATGCCCGGACGATAATGCCGGTTGTGGGCGCGGCAGGCTTTCCTGTATCCAGCCCCTCGGCGAATTGCGGAGACCCCCTTGAGCGACTTTCTGATAACGCTGCTGCAGATCGTGCAGATGCTGCTGACGGTGTTCTGGTGGATCATCGTGGTCCAGGCGATCATGTCGTGGCTGATCGCGTTCAACGTGATCAACACCTACAACGATTTCGTGCGTTCGCTGTGGAACGCGCTGCGCGTGATGACCGAACCCTTTTATCGGCCGATCCGCCGGATTCTCCCCGATTTCGGCGGGCTCGATTTTTCGCCCTTCGTGGTGCTGTTGCTGGTCATCATTCTGCAGAATTACCTGATCCCCTTTGCCGCGCGCCAGATCGCGCTGTCGGCAGCCGGCGTCTGAGTGCCTGCGTGGCGTGAGACGGCGGACGGACTGGAGATCGCCGTCCGCGTGACGCCGCGCGCCTCGCGCGACCGGATCGGGCCGGGAACGCCCGACCATTTCGCCGCCCGGCTTGCCGCCCCGCCCGTCGAAGGGGCGGCGAACACCGCACTCGTGGCGCTGGTCGCGCGCAGCTTTGGCGTGGCGCGGCGCGACGTCCGGCTGATTGCGGGCGATACTGCGCGGCTCAAGCGGCTGGCGGTCGCCGGCGACGCCGCGGCGCTGGCGCAAATCGCCGCGCGTCTCTATGAGGGCGAACCATGAGCGCAGCACTGATCGACGGCAAGGCCTTTGCCGCGGGCCTGCGGGCCCGTATCGCCAACCAGGTTTCCGAATTCCAGGCCGCAGCCGGGCGCGTTCCCGGCCTTGCGGTGGTGCTGGTGGGCGACGATCCCGCATCGGCCGTCTATGTGCGCTCAAAGGGCAAGATGACCCGCGAAGCGGGTATGGAGAGTTTCGAGCATCGCCTGCCGGCCGATGCCGGCCAGGATGCGCTGATCGCACTCGTCGATCAGCTCAATGCCGATCCGCGGGTCGACGGCATCCTCGTCCAGTTGCCGCTGCCGGCGCATCTCGACGCGCAGGCGGTGCTGTTGCGGATCGACCCCGAAAAGGACGTCGACGGCTTCCATCCGGTCAATGCCGGGCGTCTCGCCACCGGGTTGCCCGGGTTCGTTCCGTGCACCCCGCTGGGTTGCCTGATGCTGCTCGAGGATCGGCTGGGCGACCTGTCGGGGCTCAACGCGGTGGTGATCGGCCGGTCGAACATCGTCGGCAAGCCGATGGCGGCGCTGCTCACCGCGCGCAACGCGACGGTCACGCTGGCGCATTCGCGCACGCGCAACCTGCCGCATTTCCTCGCCCATGCCGATATCGTCGTCGCCGCGGTCGGGCGTCCCCACTTCGTCAAGGGCGAATGGCTCAAGGCGGCCGCCACGGTGATCGACGTCGGCATCAACCGCGTCGACGGGGTTCTGGTCGGCGATGTCGATTTCGACAGCGCGGCGTCCGTCGCGGGCGCGATCACGCCGGTCCCCGGCGGAGTTGGGCCGATGACGATCGCCTGCCTGCTCCGCAACACGCTGGTTGCCGCGCACCGTCGCGACGGCATCGATCTCGACGAGTCGGCGTTGTGATCGGCGCGGGAGCGTGTCCGGCATGATCGAACTCTTCGTCTCGGCGTTCATCACCTTTTTCGTCGTGATCGATCCGCCGGGCTGTGCGCCGATCTTTGCGGGGCTGACGGCGGGCACCAATGCCGTTCACCGGCGCGCGATGGCGGTCCGGGCCGTGATCGTCGCGGGCATCATCCTGATCGGCTTTGCGCTCTTCGGCGAATTGTTGCTGCGCGCGCTCGGCATCAGCCTCAGCGCGTTTCGGATTGCGGGCGGGATCATGCTGTTCCTGATCGCGCTCGAAATGGTGTTCGAAAAGCGCACCGAGCGCCGTGAGGATCGCGCCGAGAAGGTCAAGGCGGGCGAGCCCGTCGACATCTCGATCTTTCCGATGGCGATGCCGATGCTGGCGGGGCCGGGATCGATCGCGTCGGTGATGCTGCTGATGTCGCAGAACAGCGGACTCGATCGTTCGGCGGTCGTCCTCGCGGCGATGATCGCGGTGCTCGCGCTGTCGCTGCTGGCACTGCTTGCCGCCGGGCCGATCATGCGGCTGGTCGGAGCACGGATCGAGGCCGTGGTGTCACGGCTGCTCGGCGTGCTGCTCGCGGCACTGGCGGCGCAGTTCGTGATCGACGGGATCCGCGCTAGCCTTGTGGCCGTGCGCGCGGCGACGGGGCACTGACGCCAGCCTTCTTGTCCGTCGCGGGGTCGTCGGGCAGGTCATAGCGGATCCGCCACAGCCGCAACGGCGATCCGGCCCGCAGCGCCACGGGCTCAAGCCAGCTCGGCACCTGCCCGCGGTGGAGCTGGGCGTAAAAGCCGTTCGGATTGCGTGCGCGGTACACCGTCGTTTCGGACAGGTTCGGGCAAACCAGCAGATATTCGGCATGGTGCCGCGCGGCGATGGCGCGGAACGCCTTGGCCGGGCCGGTGAAGGCGTGGTGGACGTCAAGGATCGCGTCGCCGTTCCGGTGATAGGGGCCGGCAACTGCGTCATGGTGCGTCACGACGATCAGCCGCGGCCCCAGGTCGACATGCGTGAACATGATCGCGCGCGGCAGGTTGTTGAGCGGGCTGAGCGACGTCACGCGGGCGCAGGCGGCATTGGCCTGTGCGACCTTGTCGGGGCCGCTCGTTCCCGGCTTGGCGGGCTTCTCTGCCGGCATGAAGCGGAGCACGAGCCCGGTGAAGAAGCCCGAGACGACAAGGAAGCCCGCCACGGCCCCCAGCACGCGCACCGCCATCCAGCGGCGGCGCAGGAACCAGGGCACGACGATCCAGACGAGCGCCGTCGCGCCGGCAACGCCCAGCATCTGTGCGGCGGGGGCGGCGCGCATCTGCCATAACAGCATCCCGCCGGCAAAGGCTGTGAACAGCTCAATCGCCGCCCACCCGGCCGCTGCCTGCGTGCCCCGCGTGCGCCAGACGCCGGCAAGCGCGCCGATCAGCCCCAGAATGGGCAGCGTCGCGACCGGAAACGCGTTCTTGAACGTCTGGCGATAGATCGGCCGCGCCTCGCGGACATTGTTGAGCCACGTGTTGGCCAGTTCGTCGGAAACCTGTTCGGGGCGGCCCAGGCACTGCGGGAACATGCCGACGAACCCGGCAATGATCGCCGCGCCGGCAACCGCCGCCAGGCCGAAACGTGCCCAGCGGCTACGCGGATTGGCCAGCGAGAGCGCAAAGAGCAGCGCGCCCGCGGCGACCATCACCGTCAGCCACACCGGCGTCAGCGCGTCGCAGCGCATGGCGTGGTTGGCGTTGGAGGCAAAGAACGCAAAGCCGGCGCTCGATCCGCCGGCAAGGCAAAGGCCATAGACCTGCATCCGGCGCACATCGGCCGAATCCCAGATCCACCGCAGTGCGATGATCGCCGCCGCCATCGCGCAATAGGGCAGCAGTTCGAGCCCGATCGTCAGCGACAGTGCGCTCGACAGGCCGACGGTGGCGCCGCCGCGTCCGCCCTTGGGGTCGGCCAGTCCGGCGACGGTCAACGCCAGGCATGCGAGCTGCCAGCCATGATGGTCGATCCGCATCGGCGCGAACATCAGCATCGTCGAGGTGCAGCCGAGCAGGATGACGAGCGCGATCGGCCATGCCGCCGGGTCCAGCAGGCGGCGGATGGTGAGCACCAGCCCGGTCATCGCGATGCTCAGCGGAAGCAGCGGCGCGATGCCGCAGGCCCAGCGTTCGGCCGCCGCAGTGCCCAGTACCGGCTTCAGCAACAGGATCAGCCCCGCGATCGGCAGATCGACGAAACGCGACCAGTGGATGTCGAATCCGCCCAGCGCCGGGTCCATGCGATACTGGCGCAGGTCGTACCAGCCCTGGCCTGCCAGCAGCGCGCGGACCTGCATCAGCCGCATGTTGTCGTCGGTGTCGCCCAGCACCAGCCAATAGATGTTGCCGTGGCGCTGCCACAGGAACCAGGCGACGACGCCCGCCCAGAAGGCGAAGGTCCAGGTCTTCCAGTTCTGATCGAGATCACGGTCGATCCGCCATCCGGCGAACAGGCGGGCGATGGTGTTGCGCTGCAAAATGGCTTTCCTCGTTCCGTCGCGCGCATTAGGGCGCGTTCTGGCTTCAGGGCAAGGGATCGTGACGGGACTGCTTCATCGATTGGAGGCGCTGCACGCCAGCGGGGCGCTGGGACAGCTGATCCGGTTCGTCATCGTCGGCGGACTGTCGACGCTTGTCTATGCCGCCGTCTATCTGCCGCTCGCCGGTCACGTGATGCATCCCGTGCTGGCGTCGATCGCCGGATTTTTGGTCGCGGTGGTGTTCGGTTTCTTCATGCACAGCCGCTGGAGCTTCCGCGGGCACCAGGCCGATGAGGGGCCCGGCACGCAGTTTCGCTTCTTTGTGGTGCAGGGCGTGGGAATGCTGCTCAATGCGGGCTTCACCTGGGCGCTCACCGGTGGCATCGTGCCGGGACCGACCTGGCTTCCGCTGGTCCCGGTGGTGTTCGTCACCCCCTTCGCCACCTTCCTTCTCAATCGTCTCTGGGTTTTCGGCTGATGGACCGTATCGTTTACGACCGCATGGCGGCGCATGACACCACGCACTGGTGGTATCGCGCGCGCCGCGAGATCCTGGCCGACTATCTTGCGCATTGGGGGAATCTTCCCGCCGATGCCCATATTCTGGAGATCGGTTGCGGCACCGGGCATAACCTGCCGATGCTGTCGCGGTTCGGGACGGTCGATGCGATCGAGATCGACGCGACCGCCCGCGCCAAGGCTGCCGAAAGGCTCGGCAAGCCGGTGGGGACCGCGCCGCTGCCCGAACTGCCCGGCGTGCCGCGTGCCAGCTACGATCTGGTCGCCGTTCTCGATGTCGTCGAGCATGTCGCCGACGATGTCGGGGCGCTGCGTGCCATGGCGACTTTGCTCAAGCCGGGCGGCAAGATCCTCGTCACCGTGCCGGCGCATCAGTGGATGTGGAGCGCGCATGACGTCGTGAACCATCACCAGCGCCGCTATTCGAAGGCGGCGTTCGAGTCGGCGCTCGCCAGCGCCGGGCTCAAGTGGCGCAAGCTCGGCTATTTCAACTCGCTGCTGTTCCCGGTAGCGGTCGCGGCGCGGTTCGCCGGCAAGCTGATGGGCAAGGACGACAGCGACGACTCGCCGCCGCCCGCGCTGGTCAATGCGGTGTTCCAGCGGATCTTTGCGGCCGAGCGCCATCTGGTCGGGCGGCTGCCGATGCCGCCGGGCCTTTCGCTGATCGCGCTCGCCGAACCGCGCTAGTTCCGGCGGCCCCGCGCGGCGCTCGGTCGCGACGGGGCTTTTTGCCGGTGTGGGGCTGGCGCCCCGTTCCGTGTCAGTGGCGTTCGTTCTCGCCCTGAAGCGGGTGGAGCGGCACTTCCTCCTCGGCATCGTCGGCATAGCGATAGCCGAGCGTTGCGTGGCGCTGCACCGGTCCGGCGATGTCGGCGATCAGATAGAGCGGCCGGCGCTTCGACTCGACATAGAGGCGGCCCAGATACTCGCCGATCATCCCCAGCACGAACATCTGCACCGCGCCCAGCACGACGACGACGAGCATCAGCGATGTCCAGCCCGGGATCGCCGAACCCATCAGCCAGCCGAACACGATATAGAGCACCAGCAACGCCGATGCCGCCGTCAGGATCAGGCCGACATGGCTGGCAAAGCGCAGCGGTGCGGTCGAAAAGCCCGTGATCGCGTCGAGTGCGAAGCGGATCATCTTGCCCAGCGGGTATTTGGTCACGCCCGCGTGGCGCTCGTGCCGGTCATAGACGAACGGCACCTGCTTGAACCCGATCCACGCCACCATCCCGCGGATGAAGCGCGCCTGTTCGGGGAGCGACAGCAGCGCGTCGAGCGCACGGCGGGTCATCAGGCGGAAATCGCCGGTGTCGAGCGGGATCGGCGTGTCGGTGATCCGGTCGAGCGCGCGATAGAAGATCGCCGCCGTCATCTTCTTGAACACGCTCTCGCCCGCGCGCTTGCGCCGAACGGCATAGACCACGTCGGCCTGTTGCGACCGCAGCGCCGCGCGCATGTCGGCCAGCAATTCGGGCGGATCCTGCAGGTCGGCGTCGATGATGAGGATCTCGTCCCCCGCGCACAGGTCGAGTCCGGCGGTCAGCGCGAGCTGGTGGCCATGGTTGCGCGACAGGTTGATCGCGACGAGATGCGGATCGACGGCAGAAAGCCGCTGCATCACCTGCCAGCTATTGTCGCGCGATCCGTCGTTGATCAGCACGATCTCGTAATCGTCGCCCACGGCCGCGTGTGCCGCAGCGGAGACGCGCGCGTGCAGCGCCTCCAGGCACGCTTCTTCGTTGTAGCAGGGGACGACGACGGAAAGTTTGGGTCGGTTCATGGGCGGCCTCTCTAGCCTTGTGCGCCCCGCTTCGCAAAGGCGATTAGCAGGGCGCGGGCGAAAGGTTCCGCGTCGTCACGCGCGTTCGGCAGAGTTCACCGCGTCCGCCGCGCGCAATGCCGCAAGCAGCCGCATCAGGTGCGCGGCGTTGCGTACCTCCAGGTCGATCGTGTTGGTGTGAAAGGTGGTGTCGCGATTGTCGAGCCGCAGCCCCAGGATGTTCGCCTTGTGCTGGCCGATGATCGTCGCGATCGCGCCCAGCGCGCCCGGCTCGTTCTTCAGCGTCACGGCGATGCGCGCGGTCCCGCCTTCGGCCTTGTCGCCCCAGGTGAGGTCGACCCAGTCGTCCTCGCCGACATCCGCCAGGCTCGCGCAGTCGATGGCGTGGACCTCGATCGGCTTGCCGGGGCGGCGGATGCCGACGATCCGGTCGCCAGGAATCGGTCGACAATCCTCCGAGAGGACGAATGCGACGCCGGGAGTGAGCCCCTTGATATCGATCGCGGAGCTTTGCGGGGGCGCGGCGTGCTCGGCATTTTCCGCCGATCCGGGCATGATCGCCTCCATCACCTGCGCATCGGTCAGCTTGCGCCGCGCAATGGCCTCCATCAGCGCGTCCTCGTCGCTGAGCTTCAGCCGCTTCAGCGCGTCGCCGGTCGCTTCGGGGCCGGCGGGAGTGGGCAGGCGGTGCAGGATGTCCTCGAACAGCTTGCGGCCCAGCTTCAGCGTCTCGTCGCGCTCCTTCAGCCGGATGTGCCGCCGGATCGCCGCGCGCGCCTTGCCCGTGATGGCAAAGGCAAGCCAGTTGGGCTGCGGTTCCTGCGCCTTGGACCGCAGGATCGCGACCTGGTCGCCCTGCTGGATTTCGGTGCGCAGCGGCACCACCCGGCCGTTGATCTTGGCCCCCACTGCCTGGTCGCCCAGGTCGGTATGCACGGCATAGGCAAAGTCGATGGGCGTCGCGCCCTTGGGCAGCTGGATCAGCTCGCCCTTGGGCGTGAAGGCAAAGATGCGATCCTGGTACATCGCCATCCGCGTGTGCTCGAGCAGTTCCTCGGGACTTGCGGCATGGTCGAGGATTTCGACCAGATCGCGGATCCAGCTGACCTGCGTGTCGGGGCGGACGGCGCTCTGTTTGTACGCCCAGTGCGCGGCGAGCCCGTATTCGGCCTGTGCGTGCATCTCGCGGGTGCGGATCTGCACCTCGATCCGCATATTCTCGGCGTGGATGACGGTGGTGTGCAGCGAACGATAGCCGTTGCGCTTCGGCGTCGAGATATAGTCCTTGAACCGTCCGGGGACCATCGGCCAGCGGCGGTGGATCAGTCCCAGCGCCCGGTAACACTCCTCCTCGGTCTCGACCATTGCGCGGAAGGCGATGATGTCCGACAGCTGTTCAAGGCTGACGTGCCGCTCGGACATCTTCTTCCAGATCGAATAGGGGTGCTTTTCGCGCCCCGTGACCTCGGCTTCGATGCCGCCGCGCGCGAGCAGTTGCTGGAGCTGGGTCGACGTCTTCTGGACGCGGTCCTCGCCTTCGATGCGTAACGCCTCGAGCCTGCGCTTGATCGATTCATAGGCGTCGGGTTCGAGTTCGCGAAAGGCGAGCGTCTGCATCTCCTTCATGAACTCGTACATGCCGATCCGCTCGGCGAGCGGGGCATAGATGTCCATCGTCTCGCGCGCGATCCGCTTGCGCTTGTCCGGGTTCTTGATGAAATGGAGCGTGCGCATGTTGTGCAGCCGGTCGGCAAGCTTGACCAGCAGCACGCGAATGTCGTCCGACATGGCGAGCAGGAATTTGCGCAGGTTTTCGGCGGCGCGCTCGCTTTCGGTCTGTGCCTCGATCTTCGACAGCTTGGTCACGCCGTCGACCATCCGGGCGACATTCTCGCCGAACAGGCGCCGGATCTCGTCCGGCGTCGCCACCGTGTCCTCGATCGTGTCGTGAAGGATCGCGGTGGCGATCGTCTCGTCGTCGAGGTGCAGGTCGGTCAGGATGCCCGCCACCTCGATCGGGTGGCTGAAATACGGATCGCCCGACGCGCGCTTCTGCGTGCCATGGGCGTTGACCGAAAACACATAGGCGCGGTTGAGCAGCGCCTCATCGGCATGAGGATCGTAGGAAAGAACCCGATCGACCAGTTCATATTGTCGCAGCACGGCACCTAAATGGGGCGCCGTGCCGCGGCAATGCAACGCTTTTCCGCGGTCAGCGTGCTTTTGCGTTGCACTTGGCCAGCGCATCGGCGCTGAACTCGGTCTCGCCGGCGCGGAAAGCGGTCAGCGTGCCGATCTCGCGGGCAACCAGTTCGCACATCACCGCGTCGCGCATCTCGGCGCGCGGCGCCGTGCAGCCGCCTTCCTGGCACTTCCAGATCGCGCTGCGCGTCACGAAGCTCGCCTTGGCGGATGTCTTGGCCGGGACCGCCGAATAATAGCCGCCGCGCGCCTGCGCGAGTGCATCGGTCGAAAAGATGCCCGCCGTCGTCGCTGCCAGCATGACGGCAGCCAGCCCGGCGACACTGGAAATCCCCCGCATTTCAATCCCTCTCCTGTCCATTATGCTTGCGCGGCAGGATTAATGACATCACGTTAAGTTGCAATGGAGAACTATTGCTGCGGCGCAAGATGTGGTGTCGTTCGCGTCGTCAGTCGAAAGGGGAATGGAACATGGCAGGGGCGATCCAGCAGGCGCTGCGCGAACTGGCGGCCCGGTGCAGCCTTCCTGCCGCGCTCGAGGCGATGGGCGAGCGCTGGTCCTTCCTCATCCTGCGCGGGTCGTTCAACGGCCTCTGCCATTTCGAGGAGTTCCAGTCCGAACTCGGGATCGCGCGCAACATCCTTGCCAACCGGCTGCAACGGCTGGTGGACAAGGGTATCCTCGAACGCTGCCGGTGCGCCGACGATCGTCGCAAGATCGAGTATCGGCTGACCGAGAAGGGCTATGCGCTGCTCCCCACCATGGTCGCGCTGCGCCAGTGGGGCGAACGGTGGGAAACGGGAATGCCCGCCAGCCCGATTCTGGTCGACGCGCGCGACCATCGTCCGATCGCGCCGGTGACGGTCCAGGCGCATGACGGCAGGGTGCTGGGCAAGGGCGATCTGCTCTGGGCGCTTCCGGAGGAGGTGGCGTCGCCGCAGGACGACGGCAGGGGCGGCGACTGACGCTTCGCCGGTGTCGGAGTAGGTCGCCCGCGGCGCAACGAAAATGCCCCGGCGGTGCGGACAGGCACCCCCGGGGCATCGTCGGTTCAGCCGGTCGGCAGGCTCAGGCGGCGAACGCCTCTGCCTCGACCGCATAGAGAACGTCGGCCTTGGCCATCGCCGCGGCCTTCAGCCCCAGCGCCTCCGGCACGATCTGCTCGACATAGAAGCGCGCGACCGTCTGCTTCATCTTCAGGAACTTCGGCTCGCCTTCCGAGCGGGCGGCGATCCGGCCCTGGTCCTCGAGCAGCCAGCCGCACACGGCGGTCGAGAGCATGGTGAGGAACGGATAGCTCGCGGCCAGCCGGTCGTCGGTCTCGGCGCCCAGCAGGTAGCGCGCGACCTCGTCGCAGGTATCGACGAGCTGGAGCAGCACCGGGCTCTCCGCCTCGGCCCGCATCTTGGCGAGCAGCCCCAGCATCGTCGCGCCGTTGTCCATGCTCAGCTTGCGACCGACCAGGTCGGCGGCCTGGATGCCGTTCGTGCCTTCATAGATCGGCGTGATGCGCGCATCGCGGAAATGCTGGGCCGCACCGGTCTCCTCGATATAGCCCATGCCGCCATGCACCTGGATGCCCAGGCTCGCGACTTCGTTGCCGATGTCGGTGCCGTGCGCCTTGGCGAGCGGGGTCAGCAGGTCGACCATCGCCTGCGCGCCCTCGATCCCCTTATGGGCGCGATCGAGCTGGCCGAACGCGTAATAGACGAGCGCACGCGCCGCCTGCGTCTGGGCCTTCATGCGCAGCAGCATGCGGCGCACGTCGGGATGCTCGATGATCGCCACCGAGTCGCGGCTGGCCGAGCCGGCGCGTGCCGACTGGATGCGCTCGCGGGCATAGGCGACGGCGCGCTGCGTCGCGCGCTCGGCGACCTGCACGCCCTGCAGGCCGACGTTCAGTCGCGCGTTGTTCATCATCGTGAACATCGCACGGATGCCGCCGAATTCGGGGCCGATCAGCTCGCCGATGCAGTCGTCATTGTCGCCGAAGCTCAGCACGCAGGTGGGCGAGGCATGCAGGCCCATCTTGTGCTCGATCGACACGACGCGGATGTCGTTGAACGCACCCGGCGTACCGTCGGCGTTCAGGCGGTACTTGGGGACGAGGAACAGCGACAGCCCCTTGGTGCCCGCCGGTGCCCCGGGCGTGCGCGCCAGGACCAGATGGACGATGTTGTCGACCATGTCGTGGTCGCCGAACGAAATGAAGATCTTGGTGCCCTTGATCTTCCACTTGCCTTCGCCGGCGGGCTCGGCCTTGGTCTTGAGCGCGCCGACGTCCGAACCGGCCTGCGGCTCGGTCAGGTTCATCGTGCCGCTCCACTCGCCGGTCGCGAGCTTGGGCAGGTAAAGCGCCTGCTGCTCGGCCGAGCCGTGGTGCGTCAGCGCCTCGACCGCGCCGACGGTCAGGATGGGGGCGAGGGCAAAGCCCATGTTCGCCGTGCCCAGCGTCTCCAGCACCGCGACCGACAGGCTCACGGGCAAGCCCTGCCCGCCGAAATCGGCAGGCGACCCGATCGTGCCCCAGCCGCCTTCGACAAAGGCCTTGTACGCGGCCGGAAAGCCTTCCGGCATTTTGACGCCCTCGGGCGTCCATTTCGGACCCTGTGTATCGCCGAGCCGTTCCAGCGGCGCCCATTCGCCCGCTGCGAACTGCCCCGCGCCTTCGAGAACGGCGTCGACCAGGTCCGGCGTCGCTTCATCGCTGATTTCCGAGAGGCGGACGACATGGTCCAGTACGAAACGCTGCTCGGTCGTGGCGGGGGTGAACATTCTTGCCCTCTCTTGTGTGACTCCCGTCGGCGCTATAGCCCCAGGGAGGTGATCTCAGCAAATCCGCGTTTGATGACCTTTGGTACGGCCGCGATCGCCGAAGCGGCGGCGATCATCCGGGCCGGCGGCTGCGTGGCGGTGCCCACCGAAACCGTCTATGGCCTTGCCGCCGATGCCACCAATTCCCAAGCGGTCGCAGGTATTTACGCGGCAAAGGGGCGGCCGTCGTTCAACCCGCTGATCGTCCATTTGCCCGATCTTGCCGCAGCCGAGCGGATCGCGGTGTTCGATGATCGGGCACGCGATCTTGCCCGTCGCTTCTGGCCGGGGCCGTTGACGCTGGTGCTTCCGCTTCGCCCCGAGTCGCAAATCGCCAGCCTGGTGACCGCGGGCCTGCCGACCGTCGCGCTGCGCGTGCCGCGTCACCGGGCGATGCAGGCCTTGCTCGCCGCCAGCGGGCGTCCGCTCGCCGCCCCTTCCGCCAATGCCAGCGGTTCGATCAGTCCCACGCGCGCGGAGCATGTCGCGGCAAGCCTCGCCGGCCGCATCCCGCTGGTGATCGACGACGGCGCGACGCCGGCGGGAATCGAATCGACGATCGTGGCGGGCGATGCGATCCTGCGCCCTGGGCCGCTGACCGCGGCGGTGCTCGGCCTGGCCGATCGCGTCGCCACCACCGCCGGGATCGTCGCGCCGGGGCAGATGTCGAGCCATTATGCGCCGGGCAAGCCCGTCCGCCTGGGCGTCACCGTCGCCGATCCGGACGAATGGCTGATCGGCTTCGGCGCCGTTGCGGGCGACGACACGCTGTCGGCGACGGGCGATCCGGCGGAGGCGGCGGCGCGGCTGTTCGATGCCCTCCATCGCGCCGACGCCGCACCGGCGCCGCGTATCGCCGTTGCGCCGGTGCCCGAAAGCGGCATCGGCGTGGCGATCAACGACCGCCTCCGCCGGGCCGCCTTTCCGCGCGATGCCACCCCCGCCGGCAACACGGCCGGGTAGGGGCGGCGAACCCGCGGCGCGCGCGGGTGTCAGGCGGCGGGCGTGGCGCCCTCTTCCTTCACGCGCGCGGCGAAGCTCTTGCGGAGCTTGCGCAGCTTGGGGGGGATGACCGCCAGGCAATAGGGGTTCCGCTGGCCTTCGCCTTCCCAATATTGCTGGTGATAGTCCTCGGCGGGCCACCATTCGCCCAGCGGCTCGATCGCGGTCACGATCGGCGCGGGCCATTCGGCCTGGTTGCGCGCGATGGCGGCACGCGCCTCGGCTTCCTGCTCGGGCGAATGCGGGAAGATCGCCGAACGATACTGGGTGCCGACGTCATTGCCCTGGCGGTTGAGCGTCGTCGGGTCGTGCGTCGCGAAAAAGATGTCGAGCAGGTCGGCATAGCGCAACTGATCGGCGTCATAGGTGACGCGGATCGCCTCGGCGTGGCCGGTATCGCCCGAACAGACCTGCTTGTAGGTCGGGTTGGCCGCCGTGCCGCCGGTATAGCCGCTCTCGACCGACTGGACGCCGATCACGTCCTTGAACACCGCCTCGGTGCACCAGAAACAGCCGCCCGCCAGCGTCGCGGTCTCGATCGTCATCAAAATCTCCTCGTTTCGTCGTCTCGAAGATAGGTGCGCCATGGCGCCATGCAACGCGTGGGTGTAGGTCCGCGCGCAAAGGAGATTTGACGCAATGCGTAACGGAACGGTGCTGGTCACGGGCGGTGCGGGCTATATCGGCAGCCACGCGGTGCTCGCGCTGCTCGACGCGGGCTGGCCGGTGGTGGTGGTCGACAATCTCGTGACCGGCTTCGACTGGGCGGTCGATCCGCGCGCGAAGCTCGTGGTCGCCAATATCGAGGATTCGGAAACGGTGCGCGAGACGATGCGCGCGCACGATGTCGTCGCGGTGATGCACTTCGCCGGATCGGTCGTGGTGCCCGAATCGGTCACCGACCCGCTCAAATATTATCGCAACAACACGGTCGCGAGCCGTTCGCTGATCGAAAGCGCGGTGGCGTGCGGCGTGCGGCACTTCATCTTCTCGTCGACGGCGGCGACCTATGGCATCCCCGATGCGATCCCGATCCGCGAGGATGCGCCCAAGTCGCCGATCAACCCCTATGGCATGTCGAAGCTGATGACCGAGATCATGCTGCGCGACGTCGCCGCGGCGCATCCGCTCAACTATTGCGCGCTGCGCTACTTCAACGTCGCCGGCGCCGATCCGCAGGGGCGCAGCGGCCAGTCGACCGCGGGGGCAACGCACCTCATCAAGGTCGCGGTCGAGGCGGCGACCGGCAAGCGCAGCCATGTCAGCGTGTTCGGGACCGATTTCGCGACGCCCGACGGCACCGGCGTGCGCGACTATATCCATGTCAGCGATCTCGCCGCGGCGCATGTCGATGCGCTCGACCTGCTGATCGCCGATCCGGGCACCAGCCACACGCTCAATTGCGGCTATGGGCGCGGCTTCTCGGTCCTCGAGGTGCTCGACGCCGTCGATCGCGTCACCAACATGAAGATCGACCGTCGGCTCGAAGGCCGCCGCGCGGGCGATCCCGACGCGCTGGTTGCCGATAACGGCGCGATCCTCGCCGCATTGCCGTGGCGGCCGCGTCACGACGATCTCGAAGGTATCGTGCGCGACGCATTGGCCTGGGAACGCAAGCTCGCCGAACGCCAGGGCTGATCTTCGCCCCCTTCCCGAAGGGGGCGGCAGAAAGGGGGCGCCCATGCGGGCGCCCCCTTTGCGCATCAAGCGCTTGCGTTCAGAGCTGGAAGCGCGCCGTCACGCGGATGTCGCGTCCTGCCAGCGGCGCATAGTCCTTGAGCACGCTCGTATGGCGGCGCGCCTCGACGTCGAACAGGTTGTTCGCCGAAAGAACCAGGCTGGTGTTCGACTGCGCACCCCACGGCTTCCACGCGATCGAGGCATTGACCATCGTATAGGCGTCGGTGCGCGTCTCGAACGCGGCGATCCGGCCCTGCGCGAAGTCATGCTCGATCTCGACTCGGCCGGTGAGCTGGTCCGACTGCGCCTCGAGCCCGCCCATCAGGCGCAGCGGCGGAATGCGCGGCACCGGGCCGCCGTCGACGATCTGCGCGTGGACATAGTCGGCCAGCCCGTCGGCGTTGATGCGGAACCCGCCCACCGTGCCCAGCACGACCGACCCTTCGACCTCGAAGCCGTAATAGCGTGCATTGGCCTGACGATATTCGAACACGGGCAGGTCGTCGCGCACCGCGCCCGTCGGCGTGTCATAGATATAGTCGTCGAACCAGGTGTAATAGCCTGCGGCCGACAGGTTCCAGCCCTGGCCGCTGCCTTTCAGCGTCGCCTCGACGCCCCACGATTTTTCCGACCGGAAATCGGCGTTGCCGATCTCATAGGCCTGGGTGCCGGCATGCGGGCCGTTGGCGAACAGTTCCTCGGGCGTCGGCGCGCGTTCGCTGCGCGACACATTGACGCCGAAGCGCAGCCGGGGCGCGAGCGCATAGCTGCCGCCCAGCGACGCCGAAAAGCTGTCGAAGCGTCGCTGGATGCGGGGGTTGCCGATGTCGGCATCCGCCTGTGCGGTCAGTTCGTTATGCTCGTACCGGCCCGCGGCCTCGGCGCGGAACGGCCCGAAATCGAGCGACTGGAGCGTGAACAGGCCGACGCGGTTGCTCGAATTCTTGGGCAGGAACTTCTCGTCGCCGACGACGTGCATGTCGCGCACCGACGCCTCGGCGCCGATCAGCCCGTCCCAGCCGCCGCGAACCTTCTGGACCAGTTCGAGCCGCCCCTCGAAACCCTGGTTGAAAAAGGTCGTGCCGACGGTGCCGTCCTCGGCGATCTCGCTGTGCTGGTAATCCGCAGCCGCGGCGCGCAGCCGGATCTTCTGCAGGAAGCCGCCGCCGACATCGACCTCGCCGCGCATGTCGAAACGGTCCTGCTTGGCGTGCAGCCGGACGCGTTCGGCCTCCACCGCGGGATCGAGCGAATAGCGCACCGGCACGCCATAGAAGGTGTCGTAATGGCTCGCGGAAAAGCCCAGATTGCCGCCGTCGGTGATCAGCGCGGCGCCGCCGGCCACTTCCCAGTTCTCGGTCGCCGTATTGGGCAGCGTGCCCTTCAGGTCGGCCAGCGCGCGCGTCTCGGGGTCGGCGCTCGCCAGCGCCTGCGCGCGCAGCCCACGGCTCAGCACATGCCCGCCGATGCCCAGATCGTCGGTCTTGGTGTAGCTGCCGTCGGCATGGACGACGATCTTCCCGGCCAGCGGCACGTCGACCGCGCCGGAAACGGTACGTTCGTCGGCGGCGCTGCCATAGGTGGCGATCGCGTCGATGTGCACCGGTTCGGTGGGAACGTGGCGCGGGATGCGCGCGTCGATGACGTTGACGACGCCGCCGACCGACGACGGGGTGAACATCAGGGCGGCCGGCCCGCGCAGAACCTCGATTCGTTCGGCGGTCAGCGGGTTGATGATCGCGGCATGGTCGGCGGAGGTGTTCGAAACGTCGATGCTGCCGATCCCGTCGACGAGCAGCCGCGCCCGGTCGCCGGTGAAGCCGCGCAGGATCGGCCGCGACGCATTCGGACCGAACGAGGTGGCCGAAACGCCCGGCTGGCGCGCCAGCGTCTCGCCGATCGTCGAGCGCATCTCGCGCGTCAGTTCTTCCTTGGCGAGCACCGTGGTGCCGCCGAGCACGTCGACATTGGCGCGCGCGCGCGTGCCGGTGACGACGATTTCGGCATTGGGCGCATCATGGTCCTGCGTCGCCGTCGCTGCGCCGGCCGGCGCGGTCGTGTCGCTGCCGTCGGCAAACGCGGGCGGGGAGACGATGGCGGCAGAGGCAAGAAGCAGGAAACGCAGCATGGGCAATCCGTTAGATCGTGAGAGCTGCGTGGCGGTTAGACGGGATGATATAAAGTATCAAGCGCCAATCGGCCTCGATCGCGCATCGCCGGCAACGAAAATGGCGCATGTGGCTTTGCCGCATCGGAAAGGGAGCGGCCGCCGCCGTTCTGCTTCGGCTCGCTCCCTTGGCGATGGTTGCGGGGACATGGCCGTCCCCGCCGGTATCCGCTTACCAGTTCAGCCCGGCGCGGACATAAAGATAGCGCCCGCCGAAGCCGAAGGGCGAGTAATAGGGGAAGCCGACCACGCCGGTCGAATTGTTCGCCGCGATCGTCGCGTCGGGATAGACGTCGAACAGGTTGTTGACGCCCAGCGCGAACTGCGCCCCCTTCTGCGGGCTGTAACGGAACTCCAGATCGGTGATGACGTGCTTGCCGCTGTTGACGTCGGCCGCCGGGGTCGTGCCCGGCTGGTTGACGTTGCCGTAATAGGTGGCGCGCGCGGTGACGCCCAGATCGCCCAGGCTCCAGTCGATCGTGCCGGTCAGCTTCTCGCCCGGCGTGCCTTCCTCCAGGCTCAGCACGCGGTTGCGCCCGAACAGCACCGGCGGGTTGGCCAGCGTCGCGGTCGAGTTGGGAACGTGCGTGATCACGGTCTCGTTGACGTTGCCGGCCAGCGTCAGGTCGAACTTGCCCGCCGCGGCGGTGGCGAAGCGGTAATGCGCCACCACGTCGATGCCGCGCGTGCGTGAGCGCAGCCCGTTGATGAAGAACCGCGCCTGCGGCACGCCCAGCGGGTCCAGGATCTTTGCCACCTCGGCGCTGAACGTGCGCGAGATGTTCTCGGAAAGCGCCAGTTGGTCGCGCAGCCGGATCTGATAGGCGTCGACCGTCAGGTCGAACCCGCCGCTGCGGATCACCGTGCCGAACGAAAGGTTGGTCGACTTCTCGGGCTCGAGCGGCTTGCCGCCCAGCGCCTTGGCCACTGGATCGACCGACGGGAAGGTGCCCGTGGTGACCGGCACGCCGTTCTGCACGACCGACGCGACCGAGGTGAAATATTGCTGCTGCAGGCTCGGCGCGCGGAAGCCCGTCGACGCCGTGCCGCGCAGCGCGAACCAGGGCGTCACGTCGTAACGCAGCGACAGCTTGCCGGTCGCGGTGTCGCCGAAATCGGTATAATGCTCGCCGCGCGCCGCGACGCCGATCAACAGCGCGTCGGTCAGCTGCGCCTCGACGTCGATATAGCCGGAAATGTTCTTGCGGCTGCGCTCGATCGCATTGGCGGGCGAAAAGCCGCCAAAGCCCTGGGCGCCCGGCGTCTGGTTGAACACCGTCGCGCCTTCGGGATAGCCATAGGAGGCGCGCTCGCCCGCGGTGATCTTGTACCCCTCGCGCCGCGCCTCGACGCCGAAGGCGAGGTTGAGCGACCGGAACAGGTCGAACTTGCGCGACACGTCGAGACCCGCGACCCACTGGTCATAGATCACTGCGCCGTCATAGAAGTTGGTCGGCGACGCGCTGCCATAGGCATAGTTGGCCGAATTGAGCGTCCGGAAACTCACCTTGTTGCGGCCATAGGCGAGGTTGAGGTCGGTCGACCAGTCGCCGAACTCGCCCTTCAGCCCGATCGCGCCGTTGGCGTTGATCGACTTGGTGTTGATGATCGGCAGGAAGCCGTTGGGGTAGATCGCCCCCACGCCGCCCGCGGCTGCGGCGCTGGCAAGCCGCGGGAAGGCCGCACCCTTGCTGTCGCGGTCCTGATAGCCTGCCCAGCCATAGAGCTTGAGCGAATCGCTCAGGCTTTTGCCCGCGTTCACATAACCGCTATACTGCTCCAGCTCGGGATCGCCGAAACGGCCGGTCAGCGTGCCTGCGGGCGTGACGCGCGGGTCGAAATCGGCCCGGTTGGTCGGCTTGCGGTTCAGATACTCGCCGGAAACGGTGACATAGCCGTCGTCGCCGAAGCCGAAGCCCTGCCACGCCGACGCCGTCAGCGCGGGTTCGCCCGTCGTGTGGCGGCGCCCGCGCGCGGTGATGATGTCGGTATCGTAAAAGCCATAGGTCACCGACGCGCCGCCGCCTTCACGCGCCTCGCGCAGCCGCAGGTTGATGACGCCGGCGATCGCGTCGGAACCATATTGTGCCGACGCACCGTCGCGCAGCACTTCGATCCGGTCGAGCGCGACCGTCGGAATGGTGTTGAGGTCGACGGCCGAACTGCCGCGGCCCACCGACCCGTTGGTGTTGAGCTGGGCCGAGCTGTTGGCGCGGACGCCGTTGACGAGCACCAGCACCTGGTCGGGAGAAAGCCCGCGCAGCGTCGCCGGGCGGATTGCGTCGGTGGCGTCGGTCGCCGACGAACGCGGAAAGTCGATCGACGGCGCCACTGCAGCCAGCGCGCTGCCGAGCTCTGTCGTTCCCTGCTGGCGCAGCGCCGCGCCGCCGAGCACGTCGACCGGCGACGCGGTGTCGAGCCGCGAGCGGCCCTGCGCGCGCGTGCCGGTGACGATGATGACGTCGCCTTCGTTTGCCGCGGCGCCCGCCTGGCCCGAACGGGCCTCGCTCGCATTCTTGTCTTCGGCCGCGGCGGTCGCGTCCTGTGCCCATGCCGGTGCGGCGTGCACCAGCGCCAGCGTGGCGGCCGAAAGCAGCGTGGTCGTGCGGAATCGCATCGTTGGATTGCCCCTAATTCTGATTGTCCGGATCGGACTATAGGCTCGTCGCCGCGCGCGCTGGTTAGAAAATATATCGGCGGGCAAAGCCGCGTTGCGGGTTGCGAAAGCGCGCGAGGATCCCAGGCACGGCGTGGAACGTGATATAAAGAAATCTTTATATCAGGCTTGACGCGCTGCCGATGTACCGCGATGCTGGCCGGGTCGAGGTTCTTCGGCCGGTCTCGCGCCGCGCCGAAGCGAAGACGGGAAGCCGGTGCGATTCCGGCGCTGCCCCCGCAACTGTAAGCGGTGAGCGGACGGTCGATACGTGTCACTGGAGGCGACTGCTTCCGGGAAGGCCAGACCGCCCGCGTCGACCCGCGAGCCAGGAGACCTGCCTCCGACGCGATAACGTCCACCGGCGGGGTGTCCGGGCTGGCCGCTTGCCTGTCGCGGCCGCCCGGCGTCCGCGCGCGCCCGCGTTCGGCCCGGTGTCCTGCCCTTCTTCGGGGTAGAAGAAACCGATGACCGTTTCGATTGCCACGCTCGGCTTCCCGCGCATGGGGCCGCGCCGTGAACTCAAATTCGCGCTTGAGGATTACTGGGCCGGTCGCTCGACCGAGGCCATGCTGGTCGAGGCGGCGGGTGCGCTGCGCACCGCCGGCTGGGCACGGCAGAAGCGGGCAGGGATCGACTGGCTGCCCTCGAACGACTTCTCGCTCTACGACCATGTGCTCGACATGAGCGTGATGCTCGGCGCGGTGCCGTCGCGCTATGGCGCGGCGCCCGGCGAGGCGGGGCTCGACACCTATTTCGCGATGGCGCGCGGCACCACCGGCGAGGCCGGGTGCACGCACGGCCATGCCAGCCATACCGCCTGCGAGATGACCAAGTGGTTCGACACCAACTACCACTTCACCGTCCCCGAACTCGCGCTCGGCGACCGGCTCGCGCTCAACCGGCTCAAGGTGGTCGAGGAATATCGCGAGGCGCGCGCGCAGGGTTTCGAAACGCGCCCGGTACTGGTCGGGCCGGTAACGTGGCTCAGCCTCGCCAAGGGGCGCGGTGTCGATCCGTTCGACTATCTCGACGCGGTGCTCGGCCTCTATGTCGCGATCCTCGGCCAGCTCGGCCAGGCCGGCGCGCAGTGGGTGCAGATCGACGAGCCCGTGCTCGCCACCGATCTCACCGACGTTCAGCGCCGCGCCTTCACGCGCGCCTATGCCCGGCTCGCGCGCACCGGCGTGCGGCTGATGCTGACGACCTATTTCGGCGGGCTCGACGATAATCTGGGGCTGGCCGCGGCGCTTCCGGTCGCCGGGCTCCATGTCGATCTCGTGCGTGCGCCCGATCAGCTCGATGCGCTGCTGCGCGCCGCCCCGCGCGACCTGCTCCTCTCGCTCGGCGTGATCGACGGCCGCAACGTGTGGCGCGCCGATCTCGACGCCCTGCTCGACCGGCTCGAACCCGTCGCGGCAAGCCGCGACCTGGTGCTCGCGCCCTCCTGCTCGCTGCTCCATGTCCCGCTCGACCTCGCGCTCGAACGCAAGCTCGACCCCGAGGTTGCGCAATGGCTCGCCTTTGCGGTGCAGAAGCTCGACGAGCTGGCGATCCTCAAGCAGGCGCTCAACCATGGCCGTGACAGCGTGGCCGAACCGCTCGCCGCGGCGCGCCGGGCGGTTCAGAGCCGCGCACGATCCCCGCGCATCCACAACCCGGCGGTCGCTGCCCGGCTCGCGGCGGTGACGCCGGCGATGGCGCGCCGCGCCTCCGATCAGCCCGCGCGCGCCCGCGCCCAGGCGGCCGCGCTCGACCTGCCGCTCTTTCCCACCACGACGATCGGCTCCTTCCCCCAGACCGCCGAGGTCCGCCGCGCCCGCGCCGCACACAATCGCGGCGAACTCGACGATGCGGGCTATACCGCGTTTCTCCGCGACGAGACCCGGCATGCGGTGCGCTGGCAACAGTCGGTCGGGCTCGACGTGCTGGTCCATGGCGAGTTCGAGCGCAACGACATGGTTCAGTATTTCGGCGAGCAACTCGACGGCTTTGCCTTCACCACGCACGGCTGGGTACAGAGCTATGGCTCGCGTTGCGTCCGCCCGCCGATCCTCTTCGGCGACGTGGCGCGCCCGCATGAGATGACGGTCGACTGGTGGCGTTATGCGCAGTCGCTCACCAAGCGTCCGATGAAGGGGATGCTCACCGGTCCGGTGACGATCCTCAACTGGTCGTTCGTCCGCGACGACCAGCCGCGCGCCGAAACCTGCCGCCAGATCGCGCTGGCGATCCGCGACGAGGTGCTCGACCTCGAGGCCGCCGGCGCGCGCATCGTCCAGATCGACGAGGCTGCGCTGCGCGAGGGGCTGCCGCTGCGCCGGCGCGACTGGCAGGGCTATCTCGACTGGGCGGTGGCAAGCTTCCGTCTCGCCGCCTCGGGCGTGGCGGACGCCACCCAGATCCACACGCATATGTGCTATTCGGAGTTCAACGACATCCTTCCCGCGATCGCGGCGATGGACGCCGACGTGATCTCGATCGAGACGGCGCGCTCGCAGATGGAGCTGCTCGAGGCCTTCGCCCTTTATCGCTATCCCGCGGCGATCGGCCCCGGCGTGTACGACATCCACACCCCGCGCGTCCCCGGACGGTGGGAGATGGTCGCGCTGATGCGGCTGGCGCAGGAATATCTGCGGCCCGGCCAGCTCTGGGTGAACCCCGATTGCGGGCTCAAGACCCGCCGCTGGGAAGAGGTGCGCCCCGCGATCGAGGCGATGGTCGCCGCGGCGCGGACGCTGCGCGCCGAACAGATGGCCGAGGCCTGACATGCCGGCGGCACGGGGCCGCGCGCCTCGTGCCGCCCCGGCGTCGCAGGGCAATCGGCAGGGCAAGGGCGGCGAGAGGCGGAAAGGGGACGGTGGTGGGTCCGCCGGGATTCGAACCCGGGACCTCTCGATTAAAAGTCGCTTGCTCTACCGACTGAGCTACGGACCCACATCGTCGCCCCTACGCACGGCGGCGGCTCGGGTCAACCGGGTCCGGAGCTGGCGGACGCTCAGCCCGGTCAGCGGGTCGCGCCAGTCCGCGGCGATCGTCACCAACGGGTCGAGGACGAAGCGGCGCGTCCGGAACAGCGCGTGCGGCACCACCAGTCCGGGGCCGGCCCAGGCCCCCTCTGACCACATCAGGATGTCGAGGTCGATCACGCGCGCGCTCCAGGGCTGGCCCCGGCGTCGCCCGAACGCGCGCTCGATTCGCTTCAGCGCCGCGAGCAGCGCCGGCGGCGTCAGCCCGGTGTCCAGAATGGCCGCGCCGTTGGCAAAGCGTCGCAGCGACGGCCCTACCGGCGCGGTGCGGATCACCGGGGCGACGCGACGCACGCTGCCCAGCGCCGCCAGCG
>JAFABD010000274.1 GCA_023426225.1 Pseudomonadota bacterium
CTGCGCGGTGACGGGACGCGGCTGCGTTCCGCCTGCGCCGGTGCATCTGCGCGCGGCGCGCCGGCCCGACGGTGCGCTGGTGCTGGCCTGGGTGCGGCGCAGCCGCGACGGGTGGGACTGGATCGACGGGGTCGATGCGCCGCTGGGCGAGGATCGCGAAGCCTATCGCGTCACGCTCAGCGACGGCGCGGGGCGCATCGTCGCGGCGATCGATTGCGCCGAACCGCAGTTGCGGGTGGCGCCGGCGGCGGCCGCCGGCGTCGCGGCGGTTGCGGTTTGCCAGATCGGCACGAACGGCGCCTCGTCGCCAGCCCGAACGGTGCTTTCCGCAGCGTCGCAGCCGGGCGGCGCGGTCGGCTGAACCAACCAGGGAGGAGAAGGCGATGACGGACGATTCGAGCGGCACGATGGCCACGCCGCGACTCGCGCTGCCGATGGTCCAGCCGGGACAGGCGCAGAAAGAAATGACGCTTAACGAGGCGTTGATGCGGATCGACCTGCTGTGCCAGGCGAGCGTCGTCGAGCCCCCGCGCGACCAGCCCCCCGCGACGCCCCAGCCGGGCCGGTGCTGGATCGTCGGCACGGCGCCCGCCGGCGACTGGGCGGGGCAGGCGGGGAGCGTGGCCGGATGGACACCGGGGGGGTGGCGCTTTGTGCTGCCGCATGAGGGGTTAAGCGTATGGATTGAAAGCGAATCATTGCTCGCCCGCTTTGTGGGCGGCGCGTGGCAGATCGGCAACGCCCGGGGCGTGCCCGACGGGAGCGGCGGACAGGCCGTCGGCGCGGGGCCGGCAAGCATCGCGGAACCCGCAGGCGGCATAACGGTTGATGAGCCCGCGCGCGCTGCGATAAACGCCATTATCGCTGTACTGCGGACCCATGGGCTGATCGCTTCCGGATGATGCCGGGTTTGACCTGTGGCAAGAGTGCAACAGTGGCGGATTTGTGCGCTTGCGTCGAAACTATCGTTTCGGTAGTGAGTTTTTGCTGTCCGTAGTGACATTCAGGAAAGGGGATTAAAATGCGGAAGCTTGCCGTTACCTTGGCACTTGCGACGACCGCGCTCAGCACGCCCGCCCTCGCCCGCGACGATGCGTGGTACGTGGGTGTCGAAGGCGGCACGATGCTGGTCGAAGACATCAATTTCGACGTCGGCACCGGCATCGACAACGCGAAGGCCGACCACAAGGCCGGTTACGACGTTGCCGGCACGATCGGTTACGACCTTGGCGCCGTCCGCCTCGAAGCGGAAGTCGGCTACCGCAAGGCCAATGTCAGCTCGTATCGTTCGAACCTGCCCACCCCGTTCATCAACGCGGCCGGCGCTCCGGCGTTCGCGCCCGCAGGCAATTATGACTATGCCGGCGGCAGCTCCTCGGCGCTGAGCTTCATGGTCAATGCGCTGTGGGACTTCGGTGACGACGACGGCGTGCAGGGCTTTGTCGGCCCGGGCCTCGGCGTCGCGCGCGTCAAGGAGAAGATCGGCCTCAACACCCGCGGCAACTTCCTCGACGACTCGGACACGGTCGTTGCGTGGCAGGTGCTTGCCGGCGTTCGCGCGCCGATCACCAAGAACATCGACTTCTCGCTGAAGTACCGCTTCTTCAACGCGCCGGGCGTCGAGCTCGTCGACACCGCGGGCCGCAGCACCTATGGCCGTTTCCGTTCGCACAGCATCCTGGGCGGCGTGACGTTCAACTTCGGCAAGCCCGCCGAGGCTCCCGCTCCGGCGCCTGCGCCCGCCCCGGCTCCCGAGCCGATGCCGGCTCCGGCTCCCGAGCCCGCTCCGGCGCCCGCGCCGGTGGTGTGCACCCCCGGGCCGTACATCGTGTTCTTCGACTGGAACAAGTCGGACATCACGCCGGAAGCCGCGAGCATTCTGGACAACGCGTTCAGCAACTACCAGAACTGCGGCAACGCCAAGGTCATGCTGGCCGGCCACGCCGACCGTTCGGGTTCGGCGAGCTACAACGTCCGCCTGTCGCAGCGTCGCGCTGACTCGGTGAAGGCGTACTTCGTCGGCAAGGGCATCCCCGACGGTGTGATCTCGACCGAAGCGTTCGGCGAAAGCCGCCCGCGCGTCGAGACCGCCGACGGCGTCCGCGAGCTCCAGAACCGCCGCGTGGAAGTGACCTACGGCCCCGGCGCGGGCATGTAATCACGACCGCCGGTCCGTTCCGGACTGGAAAAGATCGGGGGAGGCCGGGCGACCGGCCTCCCCTTTTCTTTTGGAGGCTTTGCGCGCGGGGCCGATTGTCTGCGGCCGCGTTCCAGGGCGTTGTCGCGGGCCCATGCGCGTGGCAATCGGAACCGCGATGGATTCGAACACAGCCCAGCTTCTCGCCGCGACGGGGGCGGTGCATCTGCCCGGCGCGGCGACCGAAATGATCCCGGCGATCGAGGCCGCGATTTCACCCGACGATCACGGCCGCCCGGGCGCGCGCCTTCGCGATGCAGCGCCGCTCGCCGCGCTGCTCGGTCCCGATCGCGCGATCGGCCGGGCGGCCGCCGCCGCGCTGGCGGCGATCGGCGCGTCGGGCGCACCCCGCCCGGTTCGTGCGATCCTGTTCGACAAGAATGCCGACGCCAACTGGGCGCTCGGCTGGCACCAGGACCGAACCGTT
>JAFABD010000254.1 GCA_023426225.1 Pseudomonadota bacterium
GGCACGGCCGGTGCCAGGGCGGGCGCCGCCGGGCTCACCGCCACCGGCGCAGCGGCGGCCGGCAGCGCCGTCGACGTCATCCCGCCCGTTTCCGCCTCGCCGGCGGCCGTCGCGGCGACGTGGCGCGGCATGTACAGCGTCACGCGCGTGCCGCGCCCGATCGCGGTCTCGATCCCGATCTCGCCGCCCGACTGGCGCACGAAGCCGAAGATCTGGCTGAGGCCCAGCCCCGTGCCCTTGCCCACCGGCTTGGTGGTAAAGAACGGTTCAAAAACGCGCTCGAGCACTTCGGGCGGCATGCCGCAGCCGGTGTCGGCGACGGTGATCGTCACATATTCGCCGGCCGCGCACTCGCCCACCTGCCCCGCCGCCAGCATCGCGCCCGCCGTGGTGATGGTCAGCGTGCCGCGCCCGTCCATCGCGTCGCGCGCGTTGACCGCCAGGTTGAGCAGCGCATTTTCCAGTTGGTGCCGGTCGACATGGATGCGCCATCCGGTCCCGGCGTCGCGCGTCACGACGCGGATCGTGTCGCCCAGCGTGCGGTCGAGCAGCTCGTGCATCCCCGCGATCAGCGCCGATGCCTCCACCGGCTCGGGCAACAGCGCCTCGGCGCGCGAAAAGGCGAGCAGCCGCCGGGTCAGCGCGGCGGCGCGGTTGGCGCCCTCCATCGCGTTCTCGATGTGGCGCTGCGCGTCGGGGCCGTTGCTGTGCAGGTGCCGCTTGGCGAGTTCCAGCCCGCCCAGCACCACCGCCAGCATGTTGTTGAAATCGTGCGCGATGCCGCCGGTCAGCTGGCCCACCGCCTCCATCTTCTGCACCTGGCGGAGCTGGGCTTCGGCCTGTTCGCGCTCGCGCGCCTCGCTGCGCAGTTCGGCGGTCGCGGCCTCGACCGCGGCCTGAAGCTGCTCGGCCCGCGCGCGCTCGGCCTCGGCCTCGGCATCGGCGCGCGCGCGCTGGCCCTCGGCCTCGATCGCCATCCAGCCGATCAGGATCGCGCCCAGCACGATCAGCACGCCGAACCCCATCAGGACGTGCGACGCGACGCTCGAATTCTCGACCAGATCGGCCGCCGCCTGTGTGCGGGCGCGCAGCAGCGTGCGCTCCGAATCGACGATCTGCCCCACCAGCGCCTCGACCTGCTGGCGCGCCGCGCTGTTGCGCACGCGGTAATAGCTGCCCCAGGCGTCGTTGTGGCGCTTGAAGGTCGAATAAAGCGCGGTTTCGTTGAGTTCCTTGCCGCGCTGGTCGAAGGCGTTGCGCAGCCGGGCGATCTGGGCCTGCTGGCGCGGGCTGTCGCCGGTCAACTGGCGCAACCGCGCGAGCTGGTCGCCCGCGCGCGTCCATTGCTCGGTATATTCCTGGCCCAGCGTGCGGTCGCCGCTGACGACATAGCGTCCCAGCGCCGCTTCCGCCGACGAGATCGCGCCCGACAGTTCGCGCGCGCGCATCACCACTTCGAACGTGTGCTGCTGGCGCGCGATCGCCAGGTCGCGCTCGCGGTCGCTGCGCTGCTGGAGCAGGATGAGCGCGGCAAGCACCCCCAGCCCCAGCACCGCCAAGGCGCCGAGCAGAAGGATCCGCCAGTTCGTCATGTGACGAACACGATCGATCAGGGTGCCCTGTCCCTCGCTCATCCGGCGCCTATCCTAGGCTTTTCGGCGGCGGCTGAAAAGCTGCGGTTTGCCCTCAGCCGAGGACGCCGACTGCCTTGCCCGCCGCCTCGAACATGCCCAGCACGCGATCGATCTGCTCGCTCGTGTGCTCGGCGCACAGCGAGCAGCGCAGCAGATAGGTGCCGGCCGGGGTCGCGGGCGGGCGCGCCATGTTGACGTACAGCCCGTTGTCGAGCAGCGCCTGCCACATCCGCACCGCCTGTTCCTGGTCCTCCAGGATTACCGCGATGATCGCCGAATCGGGCGTCGCGGTGCCCAGGCGGAAGCCCATCTGCGTCAGCCCGCCGTGCAGCCGGCGCGCATTGTCCCACAGCCGCGCGCGCTTTTCGTGCGCGTGGCGCAGCTTGCGGATCGACGTCGCGGCGGTCGCGACCACCGAAGGCGGCAGCGACGCCGTGAAGATATAGGGGCGGCACGCCAGCCGCACCGCCTCGAACTTGGGATGGTTCGAGACACAGAAGCCGCCGACCGTGCCGACCGACTTGGAAAAGGTGCCGACGACGAAATCGACCTGCCCCTCCAGCCCCTGGTCCTCGTACACGCCGCGCCCGTTGGGACCGAAAAAGCCCATCGAGTGCGCTTCGTCGACGAGCACCATCGCGCCGTGCTTCTTCGCCACCGCGACCATCTCGCGCAACGGGGCGATGTCGCCCAGCATCGAATAGACGCCCTCGAGCACGACGAGCTTGCCCGGCTCGACCGGAAGGCGGCCCAGCCGCTTGTCGAGATCCTCGACCGAATTGTGGCGGAAGCGGACGATCTCGGCATTGCCCATCGAACAGCCGTCATAGATCGACGCATGGCTGTCGGCGTCGAGCACGACATATTCGCCCTTGCCCGCCAGCGTGCTGATCATGCCCAGATTGGCCTGATAGCCGGTCGAAAACACGATCGCGCCGCTGGTGCCATAGAATTCGCGCAGCGCCGCCTCGGCTTCCATATGGTCGCGGAAGGTGCCGTTGAGCATGCGGCTGCCGTTGGTTCCCGAACCAAAGGTCTTCAGCGCCTCGATCCCCGCCGCGATCACGTCGGGGTCAAAGGTCATGCCCATATAGTTGTAGGTGCCGAGCAGGATCGTGTCGCGGCCCTTGATCACCGCCTCGGTCGGCGACTTCACCTGGTCCATCACGATCGCGAACGGATCGGTCACGCCGCTGTCGAGCAGCTTCTGGCGTTCGGCGATCAGGCCGTCGAACTTGCTCATCAGGTCGCCCGTCACGGGCGCCCCGTCGGTACGCAGCATTTCGGTCACTTGGCTCAGCCCTTCAGCTTGGCGACCGCGTCGACGAGCTGGCCGACGGTCTCGATCTCGGCCTGCATGTTCATCGTGATGATGATGTCGAACTCGTCCTCGATCGCCGCGACGAAATCCATCACGGTCAGGCTGTCCCACTCCAGGTCGCCGGCAAAGCTGGTGGAGTCCGTCAGCGCGATGCCCTTCTTGTTGAACGGCTCGATCAGGCGGGAGACGGTCTGGAAGATTTCGGCGCGGTCGCTCACGGTCATTCCTTGAATGGTGGTTCGAGGCCCGCCCTGCCAAGCAAATGCGGCGGGGTTTGGGCGAACGGCGCTCTATAGCAGCCCGTTCGCGCGATACCATGCCGCGGTACGTGCCAGCGCGGCGTGCGTGTCGAGCGTCGGTTGCCACATTTGGGCGGGCACGCGGCGGGCGGGATCGACCACCCAGTCGGGATGACAGAAATAGTCGACGCGGTCGGGCGTCAGCTTCGCCCGGTCGCCGCGCACGCGCCGGTCGGCCCAGGCGGTCGCCATCAGCAGCGGCCGCGGCACGCGCAGCGCCAGCACGCGCCGCCCCACCGCTGCGCCCAGCGCATGCGCGAATTCGCGGTGCGTCCACCCGCCGGGGCGGCCGTCGTCAACCTCCAGGATCGTGCGGCAGTCGTGCGTCGCCGCCAGCGCGAGCAACAGCCGCCCCAGTTCGCTCACCTCGATCACCGATAGCCGCCCGGCCGACGGCAACAGCGCCAGCCCCCATCGCGCCATCCGGAACAGTTCCAGCATCTCGCGATCGCCGGGACCGAAGATCGCCGGCGGCCGCACGATCGTCCAGTCGAGCGGCGCGGCCGTGACCAGCGCCTCCGCCTCGGCCTTCGACCAGCCATAGGTCGACAGGCGCGGCTCGCGCGCGGCGAGCGACGAGACATGGACGAAACGATTCACGCCCGCCGCCTGCGCCGCCGCCAGCATCGCCGCGGTGCCGTCGATGTTCCCGCGGGCAAAGCCGTCGCGCGTCGGCGCGTTGACCACCCCGGCGACATGGATCACCGCATCGGCGCCGGTCGCCAGCGCCTGCAGCGCCGCGGCGTCGTCCAGGCTGCCGGGCACCCATTCGATGCCGTCGCGCGCGGGCTGTGCGCGCCGGGTGAGCGCGCGCACGCGATGGCCCGCGGCGAGCGCCAGTTCGATCAGGCACGAACCGACAAAGCCCGTCCCGCCGGTGATCGCCAGCACGCTCACAACAGCGCCATGTGGCTGCGGTGCACCAGCGCGGCGCGCGGCGCATAGCCCAGCACCGCCTCGATCGCGTCGCTGCGCATTCCCATGATCCGTTCCGCCTCCTCGCGGTCATATTCGGCCAGCCCGCGCGCGATCCGCTCGCCGTCGGGGCCGACCACCACCACCAGGTCTCCGCGGACAAAGCCGCCCTCGATCCGCGTGGCGCCCGCGGGCAACAGGCTGCGCCCGTCGCGCAGTGCGCGGGCCGCCCCCGCGTCGATATGGATGGTGCCTTGCGCGGTCAGCCCGCCGCTCAGCCACGCCTTGCGCGCGCGCGCCGGGCCGTGCGCGACGAACAGCGTGCCGCCGCGCGTCGCCAGCG
>JAFABD010000258.1 GCA_023426225.1 Pseudomonadota bacterium
TAGCTGCCCACGCCCGAACCGATCGTCGCGCTCGTCGCCAGCGCCCCCGTCAGGCTGTCGCCGTTGGGCAGCGCACCGCCCGTGATGCGATAGGTCAGCGCCGGATTGGCCTCGCCATAGATCCGGGTGAACGAATCCGCCGTGACCGCGATCAGCCGCGGCGTCACCGTGGCGGTACCCGACATCAGGCTCAGTTGGTAATTGGACGAAGCGGTCAGCGTGCCGAGCGCGATGCCATAGGTGCCGACCGGCGCCGCCGCGCTCGGCCCCACCAGCGCACCGGTCAGCGTGTCGCCATTGATCAGCCCCATCGCGGTATAGCCGATCACCGGATTGGCATCGCCATAGACGCGGCTGAAATCGTTGGCGAACACCAGCACCGGCCGCGGCAGCACCCGCAGATTGGCGCCGACGAAAGTCAGCGCGTAATTCGATGAATAGGCTGAGTTGCCGAGCGTGATTGCATAGTCGCCGACATTGGACGTGCTCGTCGCGCTCGTCGTCAGCGCACCGGTGAAGGTATCACCATTAACCAGCCCGCTGCCCGCGATGCGATAGGTCAGTTCGGGATTGGCGTTGCCATAGACGCGCGACTGGGGGTCGACGACGATGCTGAGCGGGCGCGGCTGCACCGTCAGCGTGCCGCCCGCGAAATCCAGCGTATAGTTGGACGAGGCCGCCAGCGTCCCCTGGACGATGCCATAACTTCCGACGTTCGACGTGACCGTCGCGCCCGTCGCCAGCGCCCCCGTCAGGCTGTCCCCCGCGACCAGCCCCATGCCGCCGATCGTATAGGTCAGCGCGGGGTTGCCATCGCCATAGATGCGGCTGAGATTGTTCGCCGTCACGCGGATCGAACGGGGCGTCACCGTCAGCGCGGCATCGACGAACTGCGTAACGGTATAATTGCCGCTGTTCGCGAGCGTCCCCTGACCGATCCGATACTGCCCCACCGGAGAGTTCGCAGACGTTCCGCTCGAAAGCGCACCGCTCAGAACGTCACCGTTCGCGAGCCCCATGCCGCCCACCGTGTAGGTAAGGGCAGGATCCGCATCGCCATAGACGCGCGTGGCGGCGTTCGCCGTGATCGTGATCGGACGCGGCGTCACCGTCAACGTAGCGGGTCCGGCCGTGATCGCATAGTTGGCGTTGGCCAGCGTTCCCTGCGTGATCGCATAGTCACCCACGCCGGACAGCACGGTGGCGCTCGTGCTCAGCCCGCCGCTCAGCTGGTCGCCGTTGACGAGACCCATGCCGCCGATCGTGTAGGTAAGCGCCGGGTTGGCCGCGCCATAGACGCGCGACTTGCCGTCGATGGTGATCGTGATCGGCCGCTGATTGACGGTCAGCGTGCCGTTGGTGACACGCAGGTCATAACCGTTCGGCACCGACAGGCCCGAAGTATCGATCGTGATCGCGTAGCTGCCGACACCCGCAGTTGCGGCCGTACCCGCCGAAGCCGCAAGCGCCGATCCGAGCCCGCTCAGATCGTCGCCCAGGAACGCGCCTGCGACGGCGGGGGTCGCCGATACCACTGCCGATACGGTCGCCGTTTCGCCGTAGATTTTGGAGACGTCCGCCGCGACCGCGGTCACCACCGGCCGCATCGCGAAGACATAACGATTGCCCGAAGCCGACACCGCTGCGTCGGCGGCAGTTCCCCACACTGCGGTGTTCGCGCTGTCGAGACCGCCGAAGACGTTGCCGTCCGGCCCCGCCGAATAGACCAGCCAACGCCCGCCGCTGACGGCGTTGGCGCCTGCGTTGTTCACGAATTTGCCAACGGCGCGCAGCGCCGTGTCGCTCGCGGTGATCGCGCCGGCCAGGGTGATGTCACCCGTCGAGCGCAGATCGAGGCCCGATCCCGCATCGAGCCCCGCAACATTGGCCCCGTCATAGCCGCCAATCCCGCCCACGGTCACGTTTGCGGTGTTCGACAGGCGAATCAGACCGGCGCGACCGGCAAGGCGACCGATGCGCACATTGTCCATGAGGACGCCGCCGTTCGTGTCGACAAGCAGCGCCCCGGCCGTGAGCGTGCCGACGCCATCGGTGCGGATCGCGGCCGGGATCTTGAGCGACAACGTGCCGACCAGCGACACTGAAGAGTCGATCGACAGACTCTGCGCGATCAGATGCAGATTGGGCAGGCTCGACAACGTCACCGCGCCGCCGGTCGCCGAACCGAGCGTCGACCCGAGCGCGCCGGTGGTCACGTTCGATCCGGTCTGGTCAATCTTGAACCACCCGGTGTTCAGGCTGGCGTCCACCAGCGGCGAGGCGTTGTCGTACAGGCCGCCGATGCCGCCGCCCGTGTCCTGCGCCACGAGCACGCGGCTCGCCACCTGCCGGTCGGCGCGCAGCATCACGCGGAAGGCGCCGGCGCTATCCGAGAAACCGACCCCGGCGAGACCCCCGCCGGCCAGCACCGACACGATCGCGCGCGCCGACTTGGCGGTGGTGCTGCTGCCCTGATAGACCGTGCCGGTCGCAAAGGCGGCGCCGTTCGGGAACAGCGACTTGAGATAGGGATAGGCACCGCTCGTCGCGCCCCAGACGCTGCTGTCCAATCCGGCCGGCAGCGTCCCGTTCGTCAGCGTGGCGGTCGGGGTACCACCGCCCACGCCGGCCAGATCGCCGTCATAGACCACGTTGGTCGGCGCCTGTCCGGAACCGATGATCCCGCCGGTGTCGCCGTAATTGCCAACGGCGATGATCTGGGCCGCCGCGAAGCCACCGTCGACAATGGAGCCGCCATAGTTGCTGCCGACCAGTCCGCCGAGCCCGTAATAGCCGCGCACCGCGCCCTGGAACATTGCGTTGCGGACGGTGCCGAAGCCGTTACGGCCATAGATGCCGCCCGCCTCGCTGATCTGTGCGGAAACATTCGCGAAGACGGTCGCGTTCTCGACTGTGCCCCGGTTACCATAGCCGGCGATCCCGCCGACGATCTCACGGCCGCTGATCGAACCGGTCACCACGACGTTGCGGATCACGCCCGAGGCCTGGTTGTTGCCGGCAACCGCGCCGACGCTGGAGCCACCCGATACGTTGACGTTGAGCAGCAGCAGGTTGCTCACCGTACCGTCGTTCCAGCCGATCAGGCCGGCATTGTCGCCGCCGCCGAGGCGCAGATTGGCCACGGCGTTCCCCAGCCCTTCGAGCGTTCCCGAAAAGCTGCCGATCACGTTGGCGCCCTGCTGGACGCTCCCGAAGTCGATCGTGTTCGCCAGTGCATAGGCGCCGCTGCCCCCGACCCCGCGAAGGTCGGAGATGCTGCGCACCAGCGTATAGTTGGTCCCGTTGATCGTGAGCGCCTGACCGCTCCGGCCCGCAGCGAACGACACGCTCGCCCCCAAGCCGAAATAGAGGCCGCTGCCGTGGTTGAGCACCAGCTTCGCGCCCGCGCCCTGAACGTTGATCGCCTCGTTGACTTGAATCCGGCCCGCGGCGCTCAGCGTCAGCGTCGTTGCCGTGCTCCACGCGATCGGCGTGGCAACGGTGATGTTGCCCGCCTGGCTTCCGCTGTTCCCCGTCGACACCACAACGCTCGCAGAACTAAGCTGTGTCGCCAATGTCCCGACGTTCAGCACGCTGTCATTGGCATTGGCGGCGAAGCCGCTCATCCCGCTCGACGCGCCGCTGGAAATGGTGAGGTTATACGGATCGAGCAGCAGGGTGCCCCACTGGCCGGCTGTTGCACGCAGATCGGTGTTGCCGGTGTAATCGAGCGTCGCCTTGCCGGAAACTTCCGCATTGCCGCCGTCGCCGCCGTTCGCGCCGCCCGTCGCGCGGATCCGGCCCGCGAAGCGCGTTGCGCCGTCGGACCACAGCACCACGCTGCCGCCCGTGCCGGTTGTCGTGGCACTCGCGTCGATCCGCGTCGCGGCATCGACCGTCAGCGTCTCCGCCCGCGCGAGCGCGCCGCTGCCCTGCCAGTCGCCGCCGACGCGGATGCGCCCGCCGCCGGTCGCACCCGCGGCATTCAGCTCGGCGCCCTCGAGCGCGATGTCGCGCGCGGTCAGCGTCAGCACGCCGCCCGTCGCCGTGTCGCTTCCCGCATCGACCCGGCCCGAAACGGCCAGCTTGCCCGAACCGCCGTCGAGCACGATCGCCCCCTCGCGTCCCGAAACCGATCGCGCCTCGATCACGCCCGACATGTTGACCGCGCGACGCACCAGCTCGCGCGCTGCCTCGGCCTGAAGCACGACGCGGCTGCCCGGCGCCAGGATGCTGCCGGCATTGTCGACCAGCGCGCCGGCACCGCCCGCACGGCTGGGCAACGCGACCTGAAGGAAGCCGTCGCCATTGGGGTCCAGCGTCACCGCCTCGCCGGCCGCCATCGCCACCCTGCCCAGCGACACCGCGATCAAGCCGTCATTGCGCACCGTTCCGCCGATCAGCGCGGCATAACCGCCCGAGGCCACGCGGATGCGCCCCCCATTGACCACGCCCGCGTCGCTCGCGCCCGCGAAGCGATAGCGTCCCGCAACGAAGTCCTCGTTACTGATCCCCAGCGTCGAGGCGACGAAGCCGCTGGCGTTGACCGTTCCCGTCGGCGTGATGACGATGCCGTTGGGGTTGATCAGGAACACCTGGCCGTTGGCGTGGATCTGGCCGGCGATCGTCGACCGCGTGTCGCCGGTGACCCGGTTGAGCAGCCGCGAAGCCGCGTCGGGCTGAACGATGTCCACCCGGCCGCCCTCGCCGACCGAAAAGCTGTGCCAGTCGATCACCGCCTGGCCGGTTTTCTGCTCGATCGTCATCGCGCCGGGCACGTCGTTGCGGATCGTCGCGTCGCCGCTGACGACCCGGCCGCCGCCGGGCAGTGTCTGCGCCGCGGCGCTGCCGATCCCGGCGAGCGAGGTGGTGACGAGCAGGGCGATCGAACGCGAAAGGCGGCTGGTCATATCGGCTCTCTCAGAACTGCAGATTGAACGAGGTGGTGAAACGGTCCGACGCTCCCGCGCGGTCGCTGCGGGTCGATCGGCCGAGTTCCAGCGTCACATTGGCGCTGGTCTGGCTCGCACGCGGTGCGATACCCATCCGGATGCCCAGGCCATAGGCTGCCCCCGACACCCATTCGCGCTCGAGGATCGTGGGTGCGGCATTGTTCACCGCGCCGCCCGCGACAAAGGCATAGGGAACGGCCAGCATCGCCGCACGGCCGCCGGCAAACGGCCCCGAAAACGGCGCCTGCACCTCGGCACGCGTCAACAGCCCGGCGTCGCCCAGCATCGCGCCCGACTCCATCGCCGACAGGCCGTTCGGCCCGGTCAGCCCGATCCGCTCGGCATTGGGCAGCGCGATGCCGAACGAGGTCTGCGCCTGGCTACGCAGCGCCACCGCGAAATGGCGGCCGATCGGCTGGGCGTAATCGACGGTGACGAGCAGCGAGCGGAAATCGGGCCGCGTCCCCTGGCGCGACAATGGCACGCGGCTGGCCTTCGGATCGGCGGGCGTGCGCGCGCCGAACGCATCGAGCCCGGCCGAAAGCGTCGCGAGCAGCGTCAGCGTCGCGCCGTCGCTCGACCGCAGCCGCAAGTCATTGCTCAGCCGCACCACGCGCAACCGGTCACGCGCCAGCGGCACCGGCGAGGCCGCGCCGAGATAGTCGAGCGTCTCGCGCGACATGTCGAAACCCAGCGAAACGCTGTCGTTCAGCGTCTGGCTGCGCACCAGCGGATAGCTCGCGCGCGCCGAAAGCCGGCCGAAATCGGATCCCATCGGCGGTTCGAACCGCGTCACGCGGGGCGTTGCACGCGACGCGCTATATTCCAGGTTGAGCGTCAGCCCGTCGATCCCCACCGGCAGCACATATCCCGCCGCCAGCGCGCGATTGAGCGGCCGCCGTCCCGTATAATCGCCTTCGAACGGCTGGCCGTTGGCGCGCAAATAGATGAGCTCGCCCATCCCGAGCACCGAATTGAAATTGACGCCCAGCCCATAGCTTTCGTTGCCGAACGCCGCCGAAAGGCTGTTGTCCATCGACACGATGCCGCCGACCGGCCGGTAACGCGCCTCGATCACCAGCTGGCTGCCCCCCGGCTTGGTGCCCGCCGCGAGCGTCGAGCGCAGCATCACCCCCGGCGTGTCCCCGGCGAGCAGCAGCCGCCGCTCGATCTCGCGATAGCCGATGCCCGGCCGCCCGATCAGCGGCGCGAGCACGGCCGCGACGCGCGTACGCACCGCCCGCGGCAATGACTGCGTATCGATCGTCTCGATGAAGCCGTCGATCAACGTCAGCCGCAGCGTTTGACCGTCCTCGATACGCTGTTCGGGCACCAGCACGCGCACCAGCACGCGCCCTTGCGCGGCGGCATCGGCCTCCAGCTGGCGCGCCGCGTGAAAGATGTCGGCCGCGCTCACGCGCCCGCCGGTCAGCCCGGCGCGCGTCCGCGCAACCGCCG
>JAFABD010000070.1 GCA_023426225.1 Pseudomonadota bacterium
CCCCGGGGGGGGCATATTCCCCCCCCCCCCCGGCCCCCCCCCCCCCCCCGGGGGGGGGCCCGTCCCCCGCCCCAATGGCGCGATAAAATTGTCGTTGCGAAACAAAATCGCGCAAAATCAGAGCAAAAACCTCCGTTCGAATACCTAGAAGCGGCCGAAAACCGCCGTTTCGAGGAACCCGATGGCATAACGATCCGGCCAGCGACCTATAATGACGGGCATACCGTGCGGCGGAATGGAAGCTGCACGCCCAACATGCAGGGTCCACGCCATATGGAAACCATTCTCGCCCGGATTAAAATCCCCGCCAAGATCATCGCCGTCCTGCTGATGCTCGGCATCGCGACGATCAGCGTCGCGTTCATCAGCTCGAACACGCTGAAGAAGGCCGACACCGACTATTCCCAGCTCACCGACCACAAGCTGCCGGTGACCACCAAGCTGGCACGCGTCAACCGCCATGTGACCGCGATGGTCTATGCCGGATACCGCACGCTCGCCTATCCGGGCGGATCGGCGGCCGGCCGCGAGGCGGTCGAGGCCGAAAAGAAGTCGTTCGACGCCGCGAACAAGCTGCTCGACGAAGTCCAGGCGCTCGATCCCAGCGCGACCGACATCGTCCAGACCGTCCGCGGCAAGGTGGCCGACATCCACGCGCTGACCGAAAAGGCGGCCGCGCTCGGCTATCGCGACGAGAACGACGCGGCGCGCGCGCTGCTGTCTGAAACCGACCCCAAGGTCATCGCCTTTTCGGACGCGACCGCCGCGATCAACGACGGTCGCATCAAGGATGCCAACGCGATTTCGGCCAACCTGAGCAGCGAGCTCGGCAGCACCTCGACGATGCTGCTGGTGGTGAGCTTCCTCGCCACGCTGGGCATGATCGCGCTCGGCTATCTGGTGGCGCGGATGGGCATCACCGGCCCGATCGCCAAGCTGCAGGCGACGATGCACAGCCTGGCCGGCGGCAACCACCATGTCGAGGTCGAAGGCACCGAGCGCGCCGACGAACTGGGCGCGATGGCACAGGCGGTGCTGGTGTTCCGCGACAATGCGATCGCACAGGAAGAGTCGCAGAAGGCCAAGGCCATCGCCGACGCCGAGCAGAAGCACGTCGTCGAGGTGCTGGGCGACAGCCTGGGCAAGCTCGCCGCGGGCGACCTGACCTGCGACATCCGCGAGAATTTCGCCGCCGACTATGCGGTGGTGCGCGAGAACTTCAACCAGGCCGTCAGCGGGCTGCGCGACCTGATCGGATCGGTGCTGGAAAGCACCGCGTCGATCCGCACCGGATCGGCCGAGATCGCCCAGGCGTCGGAAGACCTGGCGCGCCGCACCGAAGCCAATGCGGCCAGCCTGGAAGAAACCTCGGCCGCCGTCACCGAGATGGACCAGCGGCTGCGCGCGACCGCCGATTCGGCCAAGAGCACCGTGACGCGGGCCGACGGCGCGATGACGACCGTGTCGGGCGGCCGCGAGACCGCCGACGAGGCGCTGCAGGCGATGACCCGCGTGGCCGAAAGCGCCAAGGGCATCGACAGCGTGATCGAAGGCCTCGACAAGATCGCGTTCCAGACGCGCGTCCTTGCGATGAACGCCGCGGTCGAAGCCGGCCGCGCGGGTGAAGCGGGCCGCGGCTTCGCCGTCGTCGCCGACCTGGTTTCGGCGCTGGCGATGCGTTCGGAAGAGGAAGCGAGCCGGGCGCGCGAACAGCTCACCGCCACCCAGTCGGACGTGGTCGCCGCGGTCGAGATGGTCAAGAAGGTCGACGAGGCGCTCGCCAACATCACCGGCGACGTGACCGAGGTGCACAGCCTGCTCAACCAGATGGCCACCGACAACCAGGCGCAGTCGTCGGCGATCTCGCAGATCAGCACCGCGATCGGCACGATGGACCAGGCCACGCAGCAGAACGCCGCGATGGTCGAGGAAACCTCGGCCGCCGCACGCAACCTCAACTCCGAGGTCGGCACGCTGACCGAAAAGGCGAGCAAGTTCCGCATCGACGGCATGTCGCACACCGCCCCGATCGCCCGCACGCCGACGCGCAGCCCCGCCCCCGCCCCGCGTGCCCCGGCGCGCGCGGCCAAGGCGAAGCCGTCGGACAGCGGCTATGTCTCGCCGGTCAAGCCGCTGCCCGGCCCCGTTGCGGCCAACGGGCACGACGACTGGACGTCGTTCTGACGAACGGCACGACCCGGGCGGGGTGACACCCCCGCCCCGGCCCGAACAAGGGGGCGCCGCGGCCTGGGCTGCGGCGCCCCTTTGCGTTCGGGAAACGAGAACGCCGCGCGACCGCCCGCGCCGGCCGAACCCGCCGGTTCGGCGCGCGGCCGAGCCCCGGTGCGCGGGACGCAGCGGCAACGGCAACGGCAGGGGCGATGGCAGGGGCGATGGCGCCGACGCGATCAACACGCTATATGACCATCCAGATGGTCAGGAGTGTCACGATGGATGCGATCCGCCTGGCGGATGCCAAAGCCCGTCTGAGCGAATTGGTGGACCGGGTCGAAGCCGGCGATTCGATCGACATCACGCGGCGCGGCAAGCCGGTCGCGCGGCTGACCGCAGTGACGAAGCCGCGCCAGCCGATCGACGCCGCCGCACTTCGCGCATTGACCGCAACCATGTCGCCCCAGCCCGAAAGCGCCGCCGAGCTGGTGCGGGCAATGCGCGATGCCGATCGATACTGATGCAGTATCTCGACACGTCGCTGATCGTCGCGGCGCTTTGCAACGAAGCGGCAACGGCGCGCGTCCAGGCCTGGCTGGCGGCACAGCCCCCGGCGCAGCTTGCCATCAGTGACTGGACGCTCACCGAAATGTCATCGGCGCTGGCGATCAAGCTGCGGAGCGGGCAGATCGACCTGACGCAGCGGGCCGCCGCACTCGCCATGTTCAACACGCTGGTCGCCGACAGCCTGACCGTGCTGGGCGTCAGCAGCGCGCAGTTCCGAACGGCCGCGATATTCGCCGACCAGCATGCGCTCGGGCTTCGTGCCGGCGACGCGTTGCACCTTGCCGTCGCGTCGGACCATGGCGCGACGCTCCACACGCTCGATCGGCGGCTTGCCGATGCCGGTCCGGCACTGGGCGTACCGACGCAATTGCTGGCGTGACGGGCGCCGCCATGGCCGGTGCGTGGTCCGATGCCGAGAATGACGCCATCGTCGCGGACTATTTCGCGATGCTTGCAAAGGACGTCGCCGGACAGCCGTACAACAAGGCCGAACATAACCGACGCCTGCAAGCAAGGATCGGGCGTCCGAAAGGCGCGATCGAATACAAGCACCAGAACGTCAGCGCGGTACTCAAGGGGCTCGGGGAGGACTGGATCCCCGGCTATAAGCCGGCCTTCAATTTCCAGGCATCGCTGGTGGATGCCGTCGTGCGCTGGCTTGCGCGCCATCCCGACTGGCTGGCCCCCGCTGCACGGATGGCAGCCCCCCCGCCATCATCGACGTTCCGGGATGAGCCGATGCTGTGGATAGGGCCGCCGCCGACACACAGCAACGCGCCGCCGCCGGACGAGCTGGCACAGATGGCCGCCCTTGCGCGGAAATATGACGTGGCGGAACGCGACGCCCGGAATCGGGCGCTGGGATGTGCCGGGGAGGAACATGTGCTGGCCCATGAACGCGCCAGCCTGCGCGCCGCCGGGCGCCCGGACCTTGCGGCCCGCGTCCGCTGGGTGTCGCACATCGACGGGGACGGCGCCGGCTATGACATTCTGAGCTTCGCGACCGACGGCAGCGATCGGCTGATCGAGGTAAAGACGACGAACGGGTGGGAGCGGACCCCGTTTCACATCACCCGCAACGAACTGGCAGTTGCGGAGCAACGCCGCGACCATTGGCGACTGATCCGATTGTGGAATTTCGCGCGCGAACCGCGCGCGTTCGAATTGCACCCGCCGTTGGACGCGCATGTGTCGCTGATCGCCACCAGCTTCCAGGCGGATTTCAGATAACCCGTCCCCGCGCCGCCCCGGCGGGCCGTCGCGGCGGCGGGCGGGCACGGGAAAGGGGCGCCCGGTGGTGCCGGACGCCCCCATTTGGCTTTCATCCGAACGCGGTCGGCCGGGTCAGGCCGCCATGCGCTGGGTACGCAGACCGTCGAGAACGAGGCGGTTGACCGCGATCAGCTCGCCGATCGGCTCGCGGCCCGACACGACGTCGCTGGTAAAGCGTTCCACCCACAGGCCGAGCGAAATGATGCTGGCACGCAATTCCATCGGCAGGCCGTTGCCGTTCATGCTGCAGTCGCTGGTGAACGCCGCCCACATCTCGCGATTGCGGTGCAGGATCGGCATCACCATGGCGCCCTTCAGCCCCTTGGCCTCGGCTTCCATCATCTCACCCGTAATCTCGCTGATCAGGCGATGTTCGGTCGCCCGCGGGGTTTCGGCCCGGCTCAGGGCCGCCTGATAGGCATTGAGAGACATCATCGCTCCTTTGCTGACCCCCCTATTCTAGGAAGAAATTGCCGGTCGGGGCGGCGGCCTTCCTATAAGAATCGTGCGTCACTCGATGCGGGGCGCGCTTTTCCAGGGAAAACTGCATTGACCGACACCATCCTTCCGCACGCCCTGCCGGGCGCGCTTCAGGGGCGCGACGGCATCAAATATCTGTCGCTCGACTGTTTCGACACGCTGTTGTGGCGTGACAGCCAGGCGCCGCACGACCTGTTCGGCGCGCTGCCCGAGGTGACGGTCCCCCAGCGCCGCCGCGCCGAGATGCGCGCGCGCCTGGCCGCCGAGCTGCGCCGCCGCCGCAACGAGGTGACGATCGACGAGATCTATCGCGAGCTGTTCCCCAACGCCGACGCCGCGACGCGCGCCGCCGCGATCCATCGCGAGCTGGAGGTCGAGGTGACGCATTGCTATGCGTTCCGGCCGACGGTCGAGCTGATGCGCGAGGCCAAGCGCACCGGCCGCAAGGTCATCATCGTCAGCGACACCTATCTGGACGCCGTGCAGTTGCGCGCGCTGATCGCACGCGCGGCGGGCGAAGAGGTCGTCGAGCTGATCGACACGATCTTCTGTTCGTCGGCATTCGGCCGGGCGAAGGCGCAGGGCCTGTACGGCGAGGTGCTGAAGAAGCTGCCCGTCAAGCCGCACGAGATCCTGCACATCGGCGACAACATCGCCGCCGACGTCGCCGGCGTGGCGCCGTTCGGCGTCGCGACGCTGCACCTGGTGCAGTTCACCGACGCCACCGAGCAGCGGCTGCGGCTGGAATCGGCGGTGAACGCCATCCTGCACCCCGCCAGCCCCGGCATGATCGCGACGCACCAGCCGCACCGCCCGGTGCTGGCGGTGGGCGAGCCGCAGATCGCCGACGCGGCCGAAGCCTTTGGCTTCAGCGTGCTCGGCCCCGTGTTCCACGCCTTCGAACGCTGGCTGGTCGAGGAGGCCGCCGCGCTGGAGGCCAAGCGCAGCGGGCGCGTGCACTGGGTGTTCCTGATGCGCGACGGCCATCTGCCGATGCAGGTCCACGCCGCGAGCGGCCATGCCGCGCCGGCCCATGCCGCCGAGATCAGCCGCTTTACCGCCACTGCCGCGTCGTTCGTCGACGAGAACGCGCTGCTCAACTATCTGCAGTACGAAACGAGCACCGATCCGCGCGTACTGGCCAACCAGTTGCTGATCCCGCCCGCCGAGACGACGCGGATCCTGAAGGCGATGCCCGCCGGGCTGGCGGGCGAGGCGCTGGTGCGCGCGGTGGTGAAGGAATTGCGCGACCCCGCGCGCGTGCGCCGCGTGCTGAAGGCGTCGGCAGGTTTCGCCGAGCGGCTGGTCGCGCATGTTCGCGCGGTGTGCAACCCGCTGCCGGGCGACACGCTGATGCTGATCGACCTGGGCTATAACGGGTCGGTGCAGAACGAGGTCGAGGCGCTGTTGCGCCGCGCGCTGAAGGTCGAGGTGGCCGGACGCTATCTGTTGCTGCGCGAGCATGTGAACACGGGGCTCGACAAGCGCGGGCTGATCGACACGCGGCATTACGACGCCCATGCGCTGGAGGCGCTGTGCGCCAATGTCGCGGTGATCGAGCAGATGAGCACCGCCGACCAGGGATCGGTGGTCGATTACCAGCCCGACGGCACGCCGATCCGCCGCACCAACACGATCGATGCCGAGCAGAGCGCGATCCGCGCCAGGGTGCAGACGGGCGTGGTGCGCTTTACCGCCGAGACGAACATAAGCTTCCTGCGCACCAGCAACCCCGACGCCGACATGCTGTGGCGGCGCGGCGCGGTGTCGGCGATGGCGCGGCTGATGTTCCTGCCCACCGGCGGCGAGCTCGCGATGTTCGAGGCGTTCGAGCACGACGTCAATCTGGGCGTCGACCAGAAGGTGCGGCTGTTCGACCGCAGCGTGGCGCAGCACGGCCTGCGCCAGCGCGGGCTGTTCTACATGAAGGGTTCGGACCGCATGTACCTGCCCGCCGAGCTCGACGGCGAGGGCATGTCGACCAAGCTGTCGCTGCTGACGCAGCGGCGCTTCGGCCTGCCGTTCAAATATGCCGATTTCATCGACCGTTCGGTCGCGCTGCCGGTGATCGTCGCCGACGGCAAGAACGCGACGACGGGCACCGTCGACGCGACGGCGACGCATGACGGCTATTTCCTGGCCCCGATCCCGATCGGCGACTGCCGCTATTCGGTGGGGCTGCAGTTCGGCCAGCTTTACGACTGGCTGCAGATCGACAGCGTGGCGTTCATGTCGGTCGAGACGTTCCTGAGCGAGAAATACCAGTATGGCGAGGGCGAACGCCCCGCCGCCCCCTCGCTGGAGGGGATGGTCCAGGTCGCCCCGCACCTGTTCCAGTGCCAGGACGAGTACGCGTTCATGATGGTGCCCCCGCCCCCGCGGATCGACGACCGGCCGATGATGCTGGCGGTCGTGTTCCGCCCGATCGCGGCGCGCCAGCCGGCCGAGCCCGCATGCGCGGCGCCGGCCCAGACCCATTCCGGAGTTTCCGCATGACCGATCTGCTGATCCATTCGATGTCCGAATTCGCCGACCTGATCCTGGAATCGATGCACGCCGCGGGCGTGCGCGACGTGGTCGAGGTGGGCGCCGAATTCGGCGGCATGTCGCAGCAGCTCGCCGCCTATGCCACGCTGATGGGCGGCAAGCTGACGAGCATCGACCCCGCGCCCAAGCCCGAATTCGTGCAATGGGCGGCCGGCGAGGCGCAGGTGCGCCACATCGCGCAGCCGAGCCTGGCGGCGATGCCCGCGCTCGACGCGCCCGACGCGTGGGTGATCGACGGCGACCACAACTATTACACCGTGTTCAACGAGCTGCGCATCGCGCGCGCGCGGTCCGAAGCGGCGGGCAAGCCGCTGTTCGTGTTCCTGCACGATGTGAGCTGGCCGTGCGCGCGGCGCGATTTCTATTACGCGCCCGACCGCATCCCCGCCGAGCACCGCCATCCGCACAGCTTCGACGTCGGCGTGACGCTGGGCGAGGCAGGAACGCTGCCCGGGCGCGGCTTTCGCGGGCGCGGCCAGTTCGCCTGGGCGCTGGAGGAAGGCGGCCCGCGCAACGGCGTGCTGACCGCGATCGAGGACTTTCTGGCCGAAGCCGACGCCGCGGGCGCGACGCTTGCCTATGCCAACATTCCCGCGGTGTTCGGGCTGGGCGTCGTCTTCGACACGCGCGCCGAATGGGCCGAGCGCGTGACGGCGATCCTGTCGCCGTACCACAACAACCAGCTGCTCGCGACGCTCGAGCTCAACCGTTTGCGCAACTATCTTGCCGTCATCGACGCGCAGGATCGGGTCGCCGCCTGAGCAATTTCCCGGGGGTAAGCCCCCCCGGGCGTCAACCCTTCCTATAATTCTGGGACAAACCAGGGAAAGAAAACGGCACCGCGATGCTTATCGGCGTTGGTTTCATCATCATTCTCGGCTGCGTCTTCGGGAGCTTCATCATCTCCGGGGGCAAGTTCGAGATCATCATGCACGCGCTTCCGCACGAGCTGATGGCGATCGGGGGCGCCGCCGTGGGCGCGTTCATCGTCGGCAACTCGATGTCGACGGTGAAGCTTGCGGGTGCCGGGATCGCGCGTGCGTTCAAAGGCTCGCGCTGGAACGCCGCGGACTACAAGGACCTGCTGACGCTGCTGTTCGGCCTGCTCACCACCTTCAAGAAGGGTGGTGCGACCGGGCTGGAACCGCACCTCGACAATCCCGAGGAAAGCAGCCTGTTCTCGCCCTATCCGCGGATCCTGAAGGACCACCACCTGATCGAATTCATCTGCGACTATCTGCGCATGATGACGGTGAACTTCGAGGACCCGCACCAGATCGAGGCGGCGATGGACGCCGACATCGAAAAGCACCACCACGAGGAAGCCATGCCGCAGCACGCGCTGCAGACCATGGCCGACGGCCTGCCGGCCATCGGTATCGTCGCGGCGGTGCTGGGCGTCATCAAGACGATGGGCTCGATCGACCAGCCCACCGAAATCCTGGGCGCGATGATCGGCGGCGCGCTTGTGGGTACCTTCCTGGGCGTTCTGCTGTCCTATTGCGTCGTCGGCCCGCTCGCAACGAAGCTGCTCGAGACGATCGACGCGGACTCGCAATGCTACGGGATCGCGAAGACCGCGATCGTCGCATACGCCCAGAACCAGCCGGTCCAGGTCGCGATCGAAATCGCGCGCCGCATGACCCCGTCGGCCTATGCGCCGACCTTCCAGCAACTCGAAACTGCACTCGACGAGGCGAAGAATGGACTCAACCCTGCCGCTGCCTGAGGGCGCGCCCGAATTCCCCATGGACCTGGGCGACGCTGCTGCAACCGAAGCCAGTGCCGAGGACCGCTCGCTGCGCCTTCCGGTGCATGGATCGACCGTCACCGCCGCCGAACTGCGCGAGCGCATCATCCAGGCCGCCGATATCGACGGCGTGATGGAGATCGATGCCTCGCAGGTCGAAAGCGTCGGCCAGGCGGTGCTGCAGATCCTGGTCGCCGCGCACGCCGAGGGCGAGCGTGCCGGCCTTCCCTTTCGCCTCGTGAACCCCAGCCAAGCCTTTCTTGATCGCGTTGAAAGCTGCCGCCTCGCGGACGCGATCGGCATCGAAACCGGAGACGCACTGTGACCAAGCTGATTCTGACCGTGGACGATTCGGCGAGCATGCGCATGCTGCTCAAGACGTCGCTGACCGCCCAGGGCTATCGTATCGAGAGCGCCAATGACGGCCAGCACGGTCTGGAGCGGATGCACGAAGTGCAGCCGGACCTGCTGATCACCGACATCAACATGCCGAAGATGGACGGTTTCGAGCTGATCGAGGCGGTCCGTTCCGAGGACAAGTTCCGCGGCACGCCGATCCTGGTGCTTTCGACCGAATTTTCGGACGAGAAGAAGGCCCGCGCCCGCGAAGCCGGCGCGACGGGCTGGATCACCAAGCCGTTTGAAGCAACCAAATTGGGGGCGGCGATCCGCCGGGTGTGCCCGTGAGCGACGAACTCGACGAAATCCAGGCGATCTTCTTTGAAGAATGCGCCGAGGGCCTGACCACCGCCGAAGAAGGACTTTCGGCGATGCAGGCGGGCGACATCTCTGCCGAGACGATCGCGGGCGTCTTCCGCGCGGTCCATTCGATCAAGGGCGGCGCCGGCGCGTTCGGTCACAGCGACCTGACCGCGTTCGCGCACAAGTTCGAAAACGTGCTCGACGAGGTGCGCGGCGGCAAGATCGTCCCCACCCCGGGCGTCATCAAGGTGATGCTGAGCTCGTTCGACGTGCTGTCGGACCATGTCGAGGCGGCGAAGGGCCTGGCCCCGCGCCCGAACGACGAGGCCGCGCTCGCGGCGCTGGAAAAGGTGCTCGCCGACAAGGGCGTGGCCGACGGCGACGTTGCCGCTGCCCCGGCCGCCGCAGCCCCCGCACCGGCACCGGCCCCCGCGCCGGCACCGGCCGCAGCCGAGGTCGACGAATTCGGGTTCAGCCCGGTCGCGGTCTCGCTCGACGATTTCGACGCCCCGGCCCCCGAGCCCGCCGGCC
>JAFABD010000019.1 GCA_023426225.1 Pseudomonadota bacterium
CGTCGTAATTGTCGCTCGACGGTTGCTCCCCGCAACAGCAAATGGTAGCCAGAATTCACCAACCGGCGCGGCCACCTATCGGCCATCATAATTGACGCCGACCGGACTCCGTAATCGTCGCGCTACACCCATGGCGCCCGCCTTGCCCGCGCCGCATATTTCGCGCGCAAACTCTCTCCCTCCGAACGAAAGCTGGTCCTATCCGGTGGCGTTGGACCGCTTTCGGAGACGTCTACGGTAGCGAGCGGCAGTCCGCTGTTCAGGCCGATCTACGGCTCAAAGGAGAGAGACCGCAGCTTCGTGCTCACCAGCCTGGGCGCCTCCGTCCTCAGAATTTTGCAATATGAAGCCGCGCGCACCCAAGCTGCAGAGGAACCGAGCAGTGGCCAGCACCGCTCCTGACGAGCCGTCGCGCCGTGCCAGCTTCAAGGTGCACGACCTCCGCCGGGCGCTCCGTGCGGCGCAGTCGGAGGGCTGGCAGGTCGCCCGCGCGATCATTTCGCCCGACGGCCGCATCGAGATCACGTCCCATGTCCACGACCACCCGCAGGACTCCCCTGAAATGTCGGCGTTCGACCGATGGAAGGCCAGCCGTGCGAGTTGATCTAAAGGGGTTGAACTGGACGACGAAGCGTCGTCCGGATGGCAGCTCTGTGACCTATTATTACGCCTGGCGCGGCGGCCCTCGCATCCAAGGGGAGCCCGGCACCAAGGAGTTTCTCGACAACTACAATGCTGCGCTGGGCGAGGCACAGAAGCTCAGCAAGGACACGTTGCTCGGGCTGACGCGCGCCTACCGCGCCTCGACCGAATTTCGGGATCTGCGCCCGCGGACGCAGCGGGACTATCTGCAGCACCTGGCCAGCATCGAGGAGGAATTCGGCGATTTTCCGGTCGCCGCGCTCGGGGACCGGCGCACGCGCGGCGAGTTCCTCGCCTGGCGCGACCGCCAAGCGGCAAAATCGCGGCGGCAGGCGGACTATAGCTGGTCGGTATTGGCGCGCGTGCTGTCCTGGTCGCTCGACCGCGGCCATGTGGCCTGCAATCCCTGCGTCGCGGCCGGCCGCGTGTACCGCGCGCATCGATCCGAGCGGATATGGACCGAGGCGGACGAGCGCGCATTCTACGCGGCCGCGCCGGCGCACCTGCATCTGCCGCTCGCACTGGCGATCTGGACGGGACAGCGGCAGGGCGACCTGCTGACCGTCACCTGGCGCGCCTATGATGGCACGTACCTGCGGATCGTCCCCAGCAAGTCCAGGAGCAAGGTTCGCGGCAGCTCGGGCACGCGGCTGATCATCCCGCTTGGTGCTCCTGTGCGCCAACGCCTGGACGCCCTGCGCAAATTCGCGCCCGGTGCCGACCGACCGATCCTGCTCAACTCGCGTGGTGATCCGTGGACTGAGGCCGGCTTCCGCGCGTCGTGGCGGAAAGCCTGCGCCATTGCGGGCATCGCCGGCGTGACATTCCACGATCTTCGCGGGACGGCCGTTACGCGCCTGGCACTCGCGGGCGCGACGCCGCCCGAGATCGCGACGTTCACCGGCCACTCCTTGCGCGACGTCGGCGCGATTCTCGACTCGCACTATCTCGCCCGTGATTCGCGTCTTGCTGAGAGCGCTCTCCGCAAGCTAGAGGCGGGCTAGTTTTCAAACCGCGTATCAAACTACGGGGCGCGGGTCGCGCACCGGCTTCGAATTTAAACGGGGAAACGCTAGGAAAGCCAAAGGCTTGGGGATGGTAGCGGAGGAGGGACTTGAACCCCCGACACGCGGATTATGATTCCGCTGCTCTAACCAACTGAGCTACTCCGCCCCAACGAGCGAGGGCCGCCGAATAGGGGCGAGATTCGCCCGCGTCAAGCGAAGTTGTGCGAAGAATGTGCTTCCCACGGCCCGCCGCGATAATGCCAGCTCGCCAGCCCGGCGATCGCCAGCGGCCGCGGGACGAAATCGGCACGCAATTCGGCCAGCAAGGCCTTGGAATCGCTTGGTGCGACCTTGTTCTGGATCGTGATGTGCGGTCGCCATCCCGCACGATCCTGCGGCACCAGCATCGGTGCGAAGGCCGCGGCCAGTTCGGCGCGGATCGCCTCCAGCTCGGGCGATTCGATTCGAAAGGCGACGCCGCGCCCCAGGTCGATCAGCCCGCCCAGCCACGCCCGCGGCGCCGCCACGCCGCGCGTCATCGACGCCAGACGGTGCCGCAATTCGTCCCCCAACTGCGGCGCAAGATGATGGAACAGCGTGCAATGCGCGGGCACGAGGTTGCGCTCGGGCGGGAAATTACGCCGCCGCAGCCCGTCGAGATAGGCGAAGTCGCGCGCGCCGAACCGCGCCGTGACGATCAGCGGCGCCGCCTCGCTCAAATCTCGACCTGGCTGCCCAGTTCGACCACGCGGTTGGTCGGCAGCTTGAAGAATTCCATCGCGCTTTCGGCGTTGCGCAGCATCCACGCAAACAGCTTCTCGCGCCACAGGATCATTCCCGGCCGCGACGACGGCAACAGCGTCTGCCGTGCGAGGAAGAAGCTGGTCTCCATCATCTTGAACGGCGCGCCGCACACCGCATTCTGCTTGAGCGCGGTGGGCACGTCCGCTTCCTGCATGAAGCCATAGAAGAGCAGCATGCGGTGGAAACCCTTGCCCAGATCCTCCGCCTTCAGCCGCTCGCTGTCGGGGACATAGGGCACGTCGGCGATCCGCACCGTCAGCAGCACGACGCGCTCGTGCAGCACCTTGTTGTGCTTGAGGTTGTGGAGCAGCGCCTGCGGCACGCCGTCCGGGGTCGAGGTCATGAACACTGCCGTCCCGGGCACGCGCGTGGCCGTCGTCGCCGCCGATTCGATGAAGATCTTGATCGGCATCGCACTCTCGCGCAGCCGGTCGATCATCAGCTTGCGGCCCTTCGACCAAGTCGTCAGCAGCGTGAACACGAACAGCCCGATCGTCAGCGGGAACCAGCCGCCATCGGGCACCTTGGTCAGGTTGGCGGCCAGATAGGCAAGGTCGACCGTGAAGAACAGCAGCAGCAGCGGCAGCGCATAGCGCTTCTTCCAGTGCCACAGGCCGAACAGCACCACTGCGAGCAGGCAATTGTCGATGAACATCGCGCCCGTCACCGCGATGCCATAGGCCGCGGTCAGGTTGGACGAGGTCTGGAACGACAGCACCAGCAGGATGACCATCGCCATCAGCGCCCAGTTGACGAGCGGGATATAGATCTGCCCCGCGGTCGCCGCGCTCGTATGCTCGATCCGCAGCCGCGGGACGAAGCCGAGCTGGATCGCCTGCTGCGTCACCGAAAACGCGCCCGAGATCACCGCCTGGCTGGCAATGATCGCCGCCATCGTCGCCACCACCACCAGCGGCAACCGCAGCGCTTCGGGCGCGAGCATGTAGAACGGGCTTTCCAGCGCCTCGGGCGAGCGCATCAGCAGCGCGCCCTGCCCCATATAGTTCGCCATCAGCGCGGGCAGGACGAAGAACAGCCACGACACGCGGATCGGCTTGCGCCCGAAATGCCCCATATCGGCATAGAGCGCCTCGGCCCCCGTCACCGCGAGCACGACCGAGCCGAGCGCGAGGAAGGCGCGCAGCGGATCGCTTGCAAAGAACTGATAGGCATGGTGCGGCGACAGCGCACCGAGGATCGCCGGCGTCTGAACGAAGCTGATGATGCCCAGCGTCGCGATAATGACGAAATAGGCGGCCATCACCGGCCCGAACAGCGCGCCCACGCGCGCGGTGCCCGTCCGCTGGATCGAAAACAGCATCACCAGGATCACGACCGCGATCGGGATCACCAGCCGGTGGAAACCGGGCGCGGCCACCGCGAGCCCCTCGACGGCCGACAGCACCGAAACCGCCGGCGTGATCATCGAGTCGCCATAGAAGAGCGCGGTCGCGAACACGCCCAGCAGCACGATTCCCTGCGTCCAGCGCGAACGATCGGTCCGGCCCGAAATCAGCGCGAGCAGCGCCAGGCTGCCGCCCTCGCCCTTGTTGTCGGCGCGCATGATGATCGCGACATATTTGAGCGTCACCACGACCATCATCGACCAGAACATCAGGCTGATGACGCCCATGATGTGCAGCGGATCGAGCGTCAGCTTGTGATGGCCCGCAAAGGTCTCGCGGAACGCATAGAGCGGGCTCGTGCCGATATCGCCGAACACGATGCCGATCGCGCCGAGCGCCAGCTTCCACGTCGCATCGGTCGCATGGCCGTGCGCATGGGCATGATCGCCGGTTTCGGCAGGCGCAACCGTGGCGCCCTCGGGGGCGGTGCTCACCGCGCGCCGTAACCTGGAAAGGGCGAAACGTTTCTGGTCATTCAGACCTGCATTCCTGCCAGCATCGGGTGCGCGCCGTTAGCATGTGCAGACGCTTCCCCGCAATGTCCCCTGGGGGGACGCCGGAGAACGGCATTGGTTGCATCGCAACACGCCGTTCCGGAATACCCGTATTCAACCCGGTGTCGCAAACATCGCGTCGGCCTCGCTCCGCGTCGGCACCGATCGCAGCACGAAGCTGCTGTTGATCGTCACCACGCCCGGCAGGCGTCCCAGATGCTCACGATGGAGCCGCTCATAATCGTCGAGGTCGCGACACAGGATCTTCAACCGATAGTCCTGCCCGCCCGATACCAGCGCACATTCGACGATCCCGTCGATCGCGGCCACCGCGCGTTCGAACTGCGCCAGATCCTCCTCGACCTGCGACCCCAGCGTGATGTCGACCAGCGCCGTCAGCCGAAATCCCAGCCGTCGATGCCCCAGCCGCGCGCCATAGCCGATGATGTGCCCCGACGCCTCGAGCGACTGGATGCGGCGCGTACAGGCCGATTGCGAAAGCCCGACGGCAGCGGCCACCTGACTCACCGGCGCGCGCGCATCTTCGGCCAACAGCATCAAGATGCCGCGATCGATGCGATCCATGCATGATTCTCCAATTCGAGGCGACCCTATCGCAAATCCATGCACGACCCAACCGTTTGGCGCCTGCACTTTGCAGGGATTCGCTCGCGCAACTTTGTTACAGTCGGGGTCCAATCCGAAACCCGGATCCTTCCCTTTGGAGTTCGCAATCATGCGCATCGGTGTTCCCAAGGAAATCAAGAATCACGAATATCGCGTCGGCCTCACGCCCCCGTCGGTCGCCGAACTGATCGCCGCCGGGCACAGCGTGGTGGTCGAAACCGGCGCCGGCGCCGGGATCGACTTCGACGATCAGGCCTATGTCGCGGCCGGCGCGACGATCGCGCCGACTGCCGCCGCGGTCTTCGCGGGCAGCGACATGATCGTGAAGGTCAAGGAGCCGCAGCCGCAGGAAATCGCGATGATCGAATCGCGCCACACGCTGTTCACCTATCTCCATCTCGCGGCCGACAAGCCCCAGGCCGAAGGGCTGATGGCGTCGGGCGCCACCTGCATCGCCTATGAGACCGTCACCTCGGACTCGCGGTCGCTGCCGCTGCTCAAGCCGATGAGCGAAGTCGCCGGCCGCATGTCGATCCAGGTCGGCGCGCACTATCTCGAAAAGGAACAGGGCGGCCGCGGCGTGCTGCTCGGCGGCGTGCCGGGCGTGGCGCCGGCACGCGTCGCGATCCTCGGCGGCGGTGTCGCCGGCATCAACGCGGCGCAGATGGCGGTGGGGCTGCGTGCCGACGTCACCATCTATGACATCTCGAACGATCGCCTGGCCGAACTCGACCTGCATTTCGGCAGCCAGATCAAGACCGCCTATGCCTCGCGCGCGGCGATCGCGGCGGCCGTGGCCAACGCGCATCTGGTGATCGGCGCGGTGCTCGTGCCCGGCGCGGCGGCCCCCCGCCTCGTCACGCGCGACATGCTCAAGACGATGAAGCGCGGCTCGGTGCTCGTCGACATCGCGATCGACCAGGGCGGCTGTTTCGAGACCAGCCACGCGACCACGCACGACGATCCCGTGTTCGAAGTCGACGGCGTGATCCACTATTGCGTCGCCAACATGCCAGGCGCGGTCGCGCGTACCTCGACCTTCGCGCTCAACAACGCGACGCTGCCGTTCGTGGTCAAGATCGCCAATCTGGGTGCAGAGGGCGCGATGCGCGCCGATCGTCACCTCGCCAACGGGCTCAACGTGTCGGGCGGCAAGATCCGGCATCAGGCGGTGGCCGAAGCGCTCGAGCTGCCGTTCGAGGCCTGGGCGGGCTGACAAGCCACGGCTTGGCTGACCGACGCAAGAAAGGGGGAGCGGCCATCGTCGCTCCCCCTTTTTTCGTTGCGTTTTCGCGCGAATGCCCGGTCGATCAGCGCGCCGGCGGCTGGCGCAACCCCGGCGGCAGCGCGATCGGCGGCGGCGCCTCGCCCCGCTCCTGCGCCGCGCGGATCTGAAGCACGCGATCGAGCAGGAACAGCCGCACGAGCAGCTCGTCGCGGAAACTGGCCTTTTCGGGCGTCAGCTCCAGCGCCTTGGTCCAGAGCGGCTTGGCCTCGGCCAGCTTGCCGCCCCGCACATAGGCAAGGCCATAGAAGAAGGGCGGCCCGGGATGCTTGGGCCATAGCTGCATCGCCCGTTCGAACGACAGCTTCGCCGCCGGCGACATCTGCATCGCATCATGTTCGGACAGGACCAGCCCCAGCCCGGTCCACAGCGCGGCGTCCTTGGGCGACTTGCGCACGGCGCCCAGCATCACGTTGACGGCGTCGTCGGGCGACCCGGCGCGGGTCATCGCGTCGGCTGCGGTGAAATAGCTGTAGTCGAAGTTGAACCGGCCGAACATCTTCTCGCGGAGTGCGACCAGATCGCGATCGACCTCGCCCTTGGGAGCCTCGGCCGCGACCGGGTGCCCCGCCAGCCCCGGGCTCCCCTGCCAGGCATAGCCCGCCGCCCCCAGCAGCACCGCCGCGAGCGGGATCGACCATAGGCCGCGCGGATAGCCGCTCAGGCGCAGCGCCACCAGCGCGCCCAGCGCCATCGCGCCCACCAGCATCCATCCCATCATTGCCTGCGTCTCCGGAAGGTCCGTCGCGCGATCACCAGTCCGACGAGCAACAGCGCCACCGGCGCGATCCACAAGGGTGCCGTCACCCAGCTCAGCGGCGGGTCATAGGTCACATAGTCGCCATAGCGCTGGACCAGCCAGCGACGGACCTGCTCGGGCGATTCGCCCGCGTCGATCCGCGCCCGCACCAGCGCGCGCATGTCCCCGGCCATTTCCGCATCGCTGTCGGCGATCGACTGGCCCTGGCATACCAGGCAACGCAGCGTCTCCATCAGCGCCTTGGCACGCGCTTCCTTCACCGGGTCGGCGAGCTGCGTATAGGCGAGCGGCGCGGGCGGACGGTTCGAATCGGCGCTCGCCACCCCGATCGGCGCGAGCGCGATCGCGCAGGCGCCGATCGCGGCGCGCAGCACGGGAAGCCGCGAGCTCACTTTGCCTTCTCCAGCTCGGCGAGCAGCATCGGCACGTCCTCGGACCGGATGTCGCCGATATGCTGATAGGCGATGCGGCCATGCGCATCGATCACGAAGCTTTCGGGCACGCCCGACGATCCCAGCGCAAGCTGGGCCGCGCTCTGACGATCATCGCCGATCCGGGCATAGGGATCGCCGTTGCGCGCCAGAAAGGCCTGCACAGCCTCCGGCGTATCGCGCACCGCGATCGCGTCGATCTGGACGCCCGCGGCCTTCAGCTTCATCAGCTGCGCCCCTTCGGCGGCGCACGGGATGCACCAGCTCGCGAACAGGTTGAGCAGCCGCGGCTTGCCCGTCGCGGTAAAGGCATTTGCGGGCAGCCCCGGCCGATCGGGCAACAGCGGCGGCAGCGCCAGCGCGGGCACCGGCTTGCCCACCATCGCCGAATGCACGGTCCGATCGGCGGGCTTGCGCAGGCCGAAGGCGACCAGTGCAAACAACAGGACGAACAGCGCCAGCGGCGCCCAGATCATCAGGTTGCGCTTCATGCGACCGCAGCCTCCCCTTCGTCGTCGCCGATCTCGGCGCCGGCTTCCGGTGCATCGTCCGCCGTCCGGCGGCGTGCGCTACGGAGACGGTCGAGCACGCGGCCGACCAGCGCGATCAGCCCGCCGAGCGCGATCAGCCCGCCGCCCAGCCAGATCAGCGTGACGAACGGCTTCCACCACAGCCGGAGCTGCCACCGCCCCTGCGCGTCGTTCTGCCCCAGCACGGTATAGAGCTGACCGTCGGCAAGCGTCGCGATCGCGGCCTCGTTGGTCGTGGTCGGCGGCGTGCTGAAGAAGCGTTGCTGCGGCACCAGGGCGAATGCCGCGCCGCTGCCGCGCCGCGCCTCGAGCCGCGCTTCGACCGCCGACCAGTTGGGGCCGATCGTCGGGCGCACCTCGGCCAGCGTTACCTTGAAAGGACCGACATCGACGCTCTCGCCCACCGAAACGGCCGCCAGTCGTTCCTGCTTGAACGCGCTGTCGCTCGCCATGCCGACCAGGCTGATCGCAACGCCCAGATGCGCGATCACCATGCCCCAGATCGGCAGCGGCGTCGTGCGCAGCCGGCGGCCGCGCAGCGGCAACAGGCTTGCGACGGCAAGGCCGAGGCCCAGCGCGATCGCCAGCATCGCCATCCAATGCACCGTCCCGGCGACCGCGATCAGCAACACCAGGCTCAGCACGGCGACCGCGACGGGCGCGACCATTCGCCGCGCCAGCGCAGCGGCCGCGTCTCGTCGCCAGCGCAGCAACGGCCCCGCTGCGGTCGCCGCGACCAGCAGCAGTGCCACCGGCGTGATCGCCTTGTTGAAGAACGGCGCGCCGATCGAAAGCTGCACGCCCATCGCCTGCGCGGCCAGCGGATAGAGCGTGCCGATGAACACCACGCCGAGAATCACCGAGAGCAGCAGGTTGTTGAGCACCAGCCCGCCCTCGCGGCTGACCAGCTCGAACGTCGATCCTTGCGTCACGCTGCCCACGCGCGCGCCGAACAGCGCGAGCGCGCCGCCGATATAGATGCCGAGCAGCGCGAGGATGAAGGTGCCGCGCGTCGGATCGACGGCAAAGGCGTGGACGCTCACCAGAATGCCCGAACGCACGAGGAAAGTGCCGATCATCGACATCGAGAAGGCGACCACCGCGAGCATCAGCGTCCACGCGCGCAGGCCGTCGCGCGCCGCAAGGACGTTGACCGAATGGAGCAGTGCCGTCGCCGCCAGCCACGGCATCAGCGACGCGTTCTCGACCGGATCCCAGAACCACCAGCCGCCCCAGCCGAGCTCGTAATAGGCCCAATAGCTGCCGGCGGTGATGCCGATCGTCAGGAAGATCCACGCCGCGAGCACCCATGGCCGCATCGCACGGGCAAAGGCCGGACCGACGTCGCGCATCAACAGCGCACCCACCGCAAAGCTGAACGCGACCGAAAGCCCGACATAGCCGAGATAGAGCGTCGGCGGGTGGAAGGCGAGGCCAGGATCCTGGAGCAGCGGGTTGAGCCCCTGCCCGTCCGGCGCCGGCGGATTCAGCCGCAGATAGGGGTTGGAGGCAAAGGCGAGAAAGGCATAAAAGCCCAGCGCGATCGCCGCCTGCGCACCCAGCGTCGCGCCCAGCGTTCCCGCTGCCAGCCGTCGCTCGAACAGCGCGACGCCGGCGCCGCACAGCGCCAGCACCGTGACCCACAGCAGCATCGAGCCTTCATGGTTCCCCCATGCGCCCGCGATCTTGTAGAGCAGCGGCTTCAGCGAATGGCTGTTCTGCGCGACCAGCAGCACCGACATGTCCGATCGCACGAACAGCGCGATCAGCGCCGCAAAGGCGCCGAGCGTCAGCACCCCCTGCACCACCGCCGTGCGCCGCAATGCGCCCAGCACGATCGCAGGGTTCTTGCCCGTCCGCGCCGCCTTGGCCACGCCCCAGGCGAGCACCAGCTGCATCAACGCGAATCCTGCCGCGAGCCACAGCGCGGCCAGTCCAGCCTCGGCGATCATTTCGCCAGGCTGTCCGACTTGTGCATCTTGCCCGCGACCTGCGGGGGCATGTAGCGCTCGTCATGCTTGGCGAGCAGGTTGTCGGCGACAAACGCGCCTTCAGGGGTGAACTTGCCCTCGGCCACGACGCCCGATCCTTCCTTGAACAGGTCCGGCGTCACGCCCCGGAACGACACCGGCACGCGTGCCTTGCCGTCGGTCACGGCAAAGGTGATCGAAACGCCGTCGGGCAGGTGACGCAACGACCCTGCCTCGACCATGCCGCCCAGCCGCACCGCCTTGCCGACGGGCGCACCGCCCCCGGCAACGTCGCCGGGTGCATAGAAAAACGCCGCCTGGTCCTTCAGCGCCGACAGGGCAAGCGCGCTTGCACCACCGATCGCGCCCAGCGCGAGGAGGCCGAGCACCAGCCGCTGATGCTTCGCCTTCATCGATCGCGCCTCAGGCTTTCGGCGGCGCTTTCGGCGCGGCGCATCGCGGCCCAGCTCAACGCGGCCAGCAACGCCGTGCCCGCCGCGGTGATCAGATACGCTGCCGAGACGAACAGCCAGTGGTTCATTGTGTCGCCATCCGCTTCAGGCGCGCTTCGACCTTCTGCGTCGCCAGCGCGGCGCGCATCCGCATCAGGACGATGCCGGCGAACAGGAAGGTGAAGCCGCTCATGGTGAAAAACAGGGGCCACAGCATCGACGAATCGATCGTCGAGCGCCCCAGACCGATGCTCTGCCCCTGGTGCAGCGTGTTCCACCACACCACCGAATAACGGATCACGGGCAGCAACACCGAGCCCGCCACGCCGAACAGCGCGGGCACCCGCCCGTCGCCGCCGCGCTCGGCATCGGCCCGCGCCAGCGCGATATAGGCGATGTAGACGAAGAAGAGCAGCAGCATCGACGTCAGCCGCCCGTCCCATTCCCACCACGTCCCCCAGGTCGGCCGGCCCCAGATCGAGCCGGTGACGAGGCAGATCGCGGCAAAGGTCGCCCCCGCCGGCGCCATCGCCCGCGCCGCCAGGTTGGCAAGCGGGTGGCGCCAGATCAGATAGGCGAAGCTGGCGACCGCCAGCCCGCTCCATCCGCCCATTCCCAGCCAGGCGGCGGGGACATGGATATAGAGGATTCGGACGCTGTCCTTCTGCAGATAGTCGGCCGGGGTCTGGGTGAGCCCAGCCCAGCAACCGATCAGGGCGAGCGCGACCCCCGCCCAGAAGAACAGGGGCGTCAGCGGGCGCGCCAGCTTCAGGAAGCGCGCAGGATTGGCGAGTGCATGGATCACGGCAGTAACAGCGCGGCAATAGCGGCGATTGCGGCCCGAATCCACTTTGTGGTGTTTGCTTATAGCGTTGTGCCCGGCGGCGGCGCCCGGTTCAGGCTGCGCGGCGGGCGACCGCGTCCGATTTCAGCCATTCGACAAAGGCATCGGCCTCCATCGGCGCACCGAAATAATAGCCCTGGCCCTCGTCGCAGCCCATGTCGCGCAGCATCGTCGCGCTCAGCGAATCCTCGACACCCTCGGCGACCACCCGGAACCCCATGTCCTGCGACATCCGGATCATCGCGGCGACCAGCTTGCGGTGCCGAACGCTCGCGGTCATGTCGCGCACGAAGCTCTGGTCGATCTTGACGACCTGCGCCGGCAGCCGATGCAATCGCGCAAGGCTGCTATAGCCGGTACCGAAATCGTCGACGGCCAGCCGGATGCCGGCCTGGTTGAGCAGCGCGAGCTGGTCGTGCGCGTGGCGCGGCTTCGCGACGAACAGGCTTTCGGTGACCTCCAGCTCCAGCGCCTCGGGCGGCACCCGGTGCTTGAACAGATAGAGCTGCGCCTTGCCCGCGAAATCGGGCTCCTCGAGGTTCGCGACCGACACGTTCACCGACATCGAAAAGTCTGGCCGCGTCTCGCGGATGCGCGCGAGATGGGCGAGCGCCATGTCGATCACCGTCCCGGTCATCGCCCGCGCCAGCGCCGAATGCTCGACGATCGGGATGAATTCGCCCGGCGAAACCTCGCCCAGTTCGGGATGCCGCCAACGCAGCAGCGCCTCGGCCTGGTGGCAGCGCATCGTCGTGAAGTCGATCCGCGGCTGATACACCAGGCGAAGCTGCTCGGGATCGAGCAACGCCGTCTCGAAATCCTGAAGCAGCCGGAAACGTCGGCGATGCGCCGAATCGCGGGTGCTGCAATGCACCCCCACCGGCGATCCCTGGTGCCGCGCGTCAAGCGCTGCGGCGCTTGCCTGGCGCAGCACGTCGCGCGGGCTGGTCTTGCCGGGAAGGAACGAGGTGACGCCGATCGCCGCCTCGGCGACGAAGCCCACGCTCGTCCGTCCGCGCGTGCGCACCAGCTCTTCCTCCAGCAGCATCACATAATCGGCCGTATCCGCGCGGGCGGGGCCGATGAACGCGATCTGCGTCGGCGAAATCTGATAGGCGCGACGGCGCGGGCCGAGTTGGGCACAGATATGCGCCGCCCCTTCCATGATCATCGCGTCGAGCTTGGCCGGACCCAGCACGCGCTGGATGTGCGCGACCTGTTCGGCACTCGCCAGATCCACCACGACCGCCATGCGCGGCTCGTCGCCGGCGGTGCGGGCCAGATCCTCGAGGTCGTCGAAAAACTGGTTGCGATTGGGCAGGCCGCTGATCGGATCGATCCGCCCGACCGCATGCTCCATCTCGACCTGCGCCATCACCAGCGCCGCGAGATCCTGCAGGCCCAGCACCGCGGCGTCGTTCACTTCGCGCGGCTCGGGCGAAAGCACGCAAAGCGCGCCGATCGCGATCCCGTCGCGCGTCACCAGCGGCGCGCCCGCGTAAAAGCGAACATCGGGCGAAAGCCCCGGACGATCGGGCATCTTCGACCGGGCGCGGAGGTCAGGGATCACGATCGGCCGCCCCTGTTCGGCGACGCGCGCGCACAGCGAGTTCTCGCGCGGAAGCCATTCGAGCGTCGTGCCCACCCGCGACATCAACCGCTGACGGTTGCCGTCGATCAGCGAAACCGCACCGACAGGCGCACCGAAGAGCTGGCAGGCAAGCCGGGTGATGCGGTCGAACCGCTCGCTCGGCCGGACGTTCATCAGTCCAAGCCGGCTCAACGCCATCTGCCGCGCTGCTTCAGATCGTTTCGCTGCGAGCCCCATCCCTTCATTTATAGGATGAGATTCACGGCAGGCGCGGCATCGGCTCGCGTTTGGCCGCAATCGACGCCCGGCGGCCCCGCCCGGCGCGGTCGGCCGGGTCAGCCCCGACCGATCAGCCGCTGCGCGATACGGTCGGCCACGACGCTCGCGGGATCGCCGGTGCGCTCGCTTTCGTCCCACACCTCGACCAGCCGGTCGGGGATTCGCGCGACGCGGGCGTCGACCTCGGCGCGATCGCCCTGCCCCAGATATTCCAGCCCGACATTGATGATGCCGCCGGCGTTGATGACATAATCGGGCGCGTACAGGATCCCGCGATCGTGGAGCAACTGCCCCTCCGCGCCGGTGGCGAGCTGGTTGTTCGCCGCCCCGGCGACCGCACGACAGCGCAGCGCCGCGATCGCCGTCGCGTTCAGGATCCCGCCCAGCGCGCACGGGCTCAGAATGTCGGTCTCGACGCTCAGGATCGCCTGCGGGTCGCTCGTCTCGGCGCCCAGCGCCGCCGCCAGGTTCTGCGCGCGCGCGGTGTCGACATCGGCAAGCACCAGCTTGGCGCCGTCTGCCGCCAGCATCCGCGCGACATTGCCGCCGACCGAACCGACACCCTGAATCGCCACGCGGACGCCCTGCATCGTCTCGGCGCCCAGCGCACGCTTCGCCGCCGCCTTGATGCCCAGATAGACGCCGCGTGCCGTCACCGGGCCGGGATCCCCGCCCGCGCTGCCGTCGGCGACGGGCAGGCCCGAAACATGCCGCGTCTCGGTCGCCACCACCTTCATCCGCGCTTCGGACATGCCGACGTCCTCGGCGGTGACATAGCGACCGGCGAGCGATTCGACGGCGCGGCCGAACGCCTTGAGCTGCGCCTCGCTGATCACCGCACCCGGCCGATCGGCCAGCACGACACCCTTGCCGCCGCCCAGCGGCAGCCCGGCCATCGCATTCTTGTAGCTCATCCCGCGCGAAAGGCGCAGCGCATCGGTCACCGCAGCGTGCGAATCGGCATAATGCCAGAAGCGGACGCCCCCGGCCGCCGGACCAAGCGCGGTCGAGTGAATCGCGATGACGGCGCTCAGTCCGCTCGCGCGATCGGTGAAGAAGTGCACGGCTTCGTGCGCGTCGAAATCGGGATAGCCCCAATCGGTCGTCACGGGATCCTCATCTGGCGGAAGAGAGCGTGGCGCAGCGCCGCATCTGGGGCCGCTGGCCGCATGAAAACGCTGGGGCGACCGACGGGACTTGAACCCGCAACCCCTGGTACCACAAACCAGTGCTCTAACCAATTGAGCTACGGTCGCCGCGAAGAAGGCGCCGCTTAGCCGCCTCCGCAGCAATGCGCAAGATGCTTACGCGATCCTAACCGCGAGAAATTCGCACCGCCTCTGCCGGCGCGATGATTCCGTCGCGCGCCAGCCGCCGCGCCGCCGCCCCCAGCGTCGGCGCGCGCAAAAAGGCGTGGCGCGCCAGAATCGCCTCGTCGCCGCCGTCGTTGATCAGCCGCCGCAGCGCGGCATCGACCTGGATCGTCTCGAACACGGCGCTCTCGCCGGCATGGCCGCTGCCGCCGCACGATTCGCACCCGCTGGGCGAAAAGACGATCGTGCCCGGGTCGAACCCCAGCAACGCCGATACCGATCCCTCGGCCTGAATCGGCGCGCGACATTCCGGGCACAGCATCCGCACGCGCCGCTGCGCCATCACCAGCGTCAGCGTCGAGGCGAGCTGAAAGGGCTCGATCCGCCACGCGCGCAGTTGGCGGATCGCCCCCATCGTGTCGGGGGCGGCCAGCGTCGCCAGTACCAGGCGTCGCCCCTCGGCCGCCTGTGCGGCAAGCATCGCAGCCTCGCGCGACGCCAGCCCGTCGATCGCCAGCACGTCGGGATCCTGCCGCATCGCCGATCGCACCGTCGCCGCATCGGCACTTCCGGCAATCGCGCACACCGCGCCGTCACCCGGCGGCAGATCCGCGACACGCCCGGTACCGAGCATCAGCGTCACACGGTCGTCGCCCGCCACATGCGCGATCAGCGCGTGCAGCGTCGTGCGCGTCGCATCCGCCTCGGGGCCGGTCACCAGCACCAGCCCGCCCTGGCGCAGTGCCGCCACCACCGCCATGTTCGCGGCACCGCGCAGCCCCAGCGCCGCCAGCGCGGCATCCTCGCGATCCTCGTCGCCGATCCCGATCACGATCCGGTGTCCACCGGCGATCGCCAGCGTCGCCACCGACACCTCGCTGCCGTCGGCAAGGCCGAAATCGCCATGCGGTGCGACGGCCATGCTCCAGGCCAGGATCGCCGACGCAGCGGCGGGCGACAGGGGTTCGGCGTGCGTCAACGATCCATCGACGCGCATCCGCCAGCGCGAATCGTCGATGCGATGGTCGATATGAACGTGCGTCGCCCGCGCCTGCCGCGCCTGATCGATCACCGCCGTCAGCATCGCCGGTTCGGCCGACGCCGGATGGTCGTGCGGAGTAAAGGCTTCCTGCGATCGCTCCATCCCTGCCCTTCCGTTGCGGAAGTTCAGCGCTAGTAATCGTGTTTGAACTTTCGCGGTCACTTTTGTTGCATTTCGATGGTCATGGCCGCCCGAACTCGATCGGTCTGGCCAGCACCACAGGCTTTTGGCAGGAAGGGACGATGTCGTCCGCGCCGTCACCGCCCGCCCCCGCCCCGCTGCCCGATTTCGGCGGCGGGCTTCCCGCAGAACCGGTGGTGGCTCGCCTCTCCTCGCAGCCTGGCGTCCAGCGCGTGCCGCATCCCAAGGTGTCGCTGTTCATCGTGCGCGATTTCGTCGATCCGGCGCTCTGCGCCGCGCTGGTCGATCAGATCGACCGGCATCGACGGCCCTCGACGATCGCCGACGACACCGGCGAAGCCGCGTTCCGCACCAGCGAGACCTGCGACCTCGCCTCGGACGAGCCGTCGGTTGCCGAACTTCGCCGCCGGATCATCGCCCTCACCGGCCTGTCACCCGCACATGCCGAGCCGATGCAGGGGCAACGCTATGCCGTCGGACAGGAGTTCAAGGCGCACACCGACTATTTCGAACCCGACGGGCTCGATTATCTCCGCTTCTGCGAACGCTCGGGCCAGCGCAGCTGGACGGTGATGGTCTATCTGAACGCGGTCGAGGCCGGAGGCGCCACGCGGTTCAAGGTGATCGACAAGACCGTTCAGCCCGAACCGGGCAAGCTGCTCGCCTGGAACAATCGCCGCCCGGACGGTTCGCCCAACCCCGCGACGCTCCACCACGCGATGAAGGTTCGCGCAGGCACCAAATATGTCATTACCCAGTGGTTCCGCGAATTGCCGTGGCAGGGCTGACGCCGCCGCCACCGAACGACACCATCCGGAACGGCGGCAGGGCCCGGGCTGAACCCGGCCCCTGCCCCGCGCATCAGAAATTGAGCGACAGCCCCAGCGTCGCCGTCGTGCCGACATTGTACAGGTTGTAATAGATCCGGTTCTTCCCCAGCTCCTGATACTCCTTGTACTTGGTGCCGGTGATGTTGCGCACCTCGAGCTTGGCTTCCATCTCGACCCCGGCGATCCGGATGCCCTGCCGCGCGACGAAATCCAGATGGACGCCCGGATATTCATAGATGTCGGGCAACAGCCCCGGCCCGCGCGAGGTCAGCCGCTTGCTGGCATAGGTGAACAACAGCGTCTGCTGCGACAGATGGTCCTGGTCCTCCAGCCCCACTTCCAGGTTGACCAGATGGTCCGACTGGCCGGTCAGCGGGCGGGCATCGAGGAAATAGTCGCTCGCCGGACGCTCGGACGATCCGACCGCGCCGGTGAAGATCGTCGTCGTGTCGCCCGGGCGCACCTTCACCCGTGACTTCGAATAGGTATAGTTGGCGATCAGCACCGCGCGGCGCGAACCCCAGACGGGGATGTATTTCTGCGCCTCGACCTCGCCGCCCCACAGCGTCGCGCGCGGCGCATTGGCAAAGCTGGTGAACGGATCCTCGGCGATGAAGCTGCTATAGGTCTCGATCGGCTTGTCGATCTTCTTGTAAAAGCCCGCGAGCGAGACGCGCTGGTCGGGAGCGAAATACCACTCCCAGCGCGCATCGACATTGTACAACTGGCTGTCACGCAGCAACGGGTTGCCGCGGAACAGGCGGTTGGTCTCCGGATCATAATATTGCTGGAACAGCAGCTCGCGGAACTGCGGCCGCGCGATCGTTTTCGATCCGCTGACGCGCAGCTGCATCTGCGGTGCGACTTCCCATGTCAGCGTCGCGGCGGGCAACAGATAGTCGCGCTCGATCTTGTTCGATGCGCCCGAATTGCTCGGCGTCGTGAACACCTGCAACGGCGACACCGTCTGGCGCGCCGTCTCGAACCGGAAACCGGCATCGAGCGTCAGGCCCGGCGCCAGCGTGACATTGCCCTTCAGATACGCCGCCTGGCTGAGCAGCGCGGCGCGGAACGCCGGATCGGTCTCGGTCGGCTCGACGATGTCGAGGTTGAACGCCTTGATGATCGCCCCGCCGAGCAGCAGGTCGGGGCGCAGCATGCTCACGCCGACCGGGAAATTCTCCAGACTGCCCGCGCGGATCTGAAACTCCCGCCGCGCCGAGGTGCGGCTCGTGTCCGAATAGGCATAGCCCGCGCTCATCGTCAGCGCCGGCGAGAACTTGTAGGAAAAGTCCAGCCCGCCCGAATAGAGGTCCTCGTTCAGCCGCGAAAAGGCGATGTCGGCCGATCCGAGCTGGTTGTCGAGGCGGTTGATGTAATTCCCGCCATAACCCGGAAACGCCCGTTCGGTCGCCAGCACATAGCCGATCGAGGTTTCGAACGGCGAGCGCCGCTTCGAATTGGCATAGCCAAGCCGAACGTCGACGCTCATCCCGCGGATCTTGAACTCGCCGACGAACTGCGTGTCGATCAGCTGGCGTTCGAACCATGCGGTATCCTGCAGCATCCGCTGGCGGTCGCCCGACGTATAGTCGATGCCGCGGCCGAGCCGCGCCTGCTTCAGCGTGTCGCGGATATACAGGTTGGTCCAGCGCAGCTTGTTGTCGCCGAACTCGAAACCCAGGCCCAGCAGCCCGTTCACCACCACGCGATTGTCGGTGATGACGCGCTCATAATCGAACCGCTTGCTCGAAAGGTCGGCCGAATCGGCGGCCTGTTGCGTCGCGTCGCGCGTCCGGAACTTGCTGCTGTACCCGGCCGCCGCGATCAGCCCCAGGCGAGCATCGTCGCCCGTATCGATCGCGGTGCCGGCGGTCAGGTTGGCCGACCAGTTGACCGGCATGTCGGTATTGCGCTGCAACAGCGCCGTGCGCGCATTGACGAGCTGCCCGGCGATCGCCTGCCGGTCGGCCAGGCTCAGGTCGCTGATCCGCTGGCGACCGTTGAAGAAGTTTTGGAGCGCGGGCGGCGTCCGGCGCGTGCCGTCGTCGAACCCCGTCCAGTCGTTGCCGCCGCCGGCATAGACATAGCCGAGCTTGCCCGTCGTCCGGCTGTCGGCGCCCACGCTTCCCGAGATCGACAGGAAGCTCTCCTTGGGCACCGCCTTGGTCGTCAGGTTGATGACGCCGCCGCCGAACTCGCCGGGGAAATTGGGCGAATAGCTCTTCTGGACCAGCGATGAGGCGATGACGTTGGTGGGAAAGATGTCGAGCGGCACCACGCGGCGCAGCGGCTCCGGGCTCGGCAGCGGCGACCCGTTGAGCAGCGCCAGCGAATAGCGATCGCCGAGGCCGCGGACATAGACGAAGCCGTTGCCGACCACACTCAGGCCGGTGACGCGGCCCAGCGCGCCGGCAATGTCGCCCTCGCCGGTCCGCGCGATGTCGGCGCTCGACAGGACCGAGACGACCTGCGGCGTCGACCGGGTGACGTTGGCGCCGCGCCGGCCCACCACCACGATCTCGCCGCCGCCGCCGGGAACCGAAATGTCAGGTGCGGCCTGATCCTGCGCGGCCTGATCCTGCGCAGCATCGCCGCTCGCTTCGGCGGGAGTGCCTGCCTGCGGGGCGTCGGCGCGCGTCGCGGCGTCGGACAGCGTGGTCTGGGCGTGGGCGGCAAGCGGCGCCGCCAGCGCGGTGGAAACGAGCAGCAGGCGTGCAAGCCCGGACGGCTTCGTCATGGTCAATCCCCGAAATGTAAAGACGGGGCGGGACGTCGCCACCCGGGCCACGTCCCGCCTTGGTATCGCACTGCCTGTGGCCGGCCTCAGCTCGTGGGCAGGCTGGTGCAGGCGCCGGTGTTGCCCGAACCGAAGTTCGCGGTGGCGCTGTTGCAGGTCCAGCCCTGGAACCAGGTGTCGGTCGAACGGATCGCGCCGATAAAGCCCGCCTTTTCGAAGAAGGCGCCCAGCGTCGACGCGTCGAACGCCGTCACCGCCGCTTCCGAGGCGCCGTTGACGAATGCCGGCGTCCCCGCGAGCAGCGTCGTCAGCGTCGGCGTAAAGGCGTCGTTGTTGCCGTTCGCGCCCGAGCCGAAAATCGTCTGGACGTTCGCCGCCGTGACGCCGTTCGCACCCAGATACTTGGTCGACGCGCACTGCATCACCACCGAACGGAACACCGGCGGGCCGGCCTCGTCCTGCGCGGGATCGGCGGCCTGGATCGTGTTCGTGCGGCTGATGCGCAGGCACGGCAGGTCGGGGCTCACCACCACCGAATTGACCAGCGAGTAATCGGTGCCGCCACGCAGCAGGATCGCCGCCAGGTCCGCACCCGTGGTCGACCGCTGGAGGAAGGTCGCGTTCGACACCAGCGTGTTCTGGCGCGGCGTCTGGCCGTCATTGCTGTTGTCCGAATCGGCCTCGATCATCGCATCGCCGATGCCCGAGCGCTGGACCGCCAGCACATACTGGAAGTTCGCCTTGACGCCCGTGTCGGTGTCGAGATTGTCGTCCTCGGCGCCGACCGCGACGAAATACTTCATGTTCACCCGGCCGCCGAAGAATTCGGCCGCGTCGTCCGAGCTGTTGAAGCTCATGATGTGGTCGATCGTCGTGCCGGTGCCCACGCCCTCGGTCGTCAGCGACTGCAGTTCGGCATCGGCCGACAGGACATAGCCGGAGAAGCGGATCTGGACATAGCTCAGCTTGCCGCTGTTGTCGTTCGGCGTCGCGCCGCCATAGGTCGCCGGGTCGACCGCGCCTTCGGTCTGGCGTTCGCAGCCGACGGTGCCCGGGGTCGCGCCCGTCGCGGCGCAGTCGGTGATCGGCGCGCGGCCCATCAGCACCACGCCGCCCCACTGGCCCGACGCGCTGTCGCCGTTGAGGCCCAGCACATTGTCGCGGCTGGTAAAGACGATCGGCTGCGTGGGCGTGCCGACCGCGTTGATCTTGTTGCCGCGATTGACCGCCAGCCACGAGACGCCCGTGCCGCCGAAGACGATGACGCCGGGTTCGATCGACAGCGTCACGCTCTTCTCGCCCGCGACCGGGGTGGCGCCCAGGTCGCTGCCCACGTCGACGCGACCGCCGAGGCGATAGAGCAGGCCCGGCAGCTTGGGCAGGTTGGTGCTGACGTTGATCTTGGCCGGCAGCGTGCACACGCGCCATTCGCCCGTCGGGCCGGTGATGACGCCGCTGTCGGTCAGGCCCTGCGGGTCCGCGATCGTCGGGCAGCCGCTGGCCGCCTTCACCGTCCCGCCGGTCGGCGTCGGCGTCGGGGTCGGGGTGGTCGGCGTCGGATTGTTGATGATGACGTTGCCGCCGGTGCCCGGCGAGGCAATGTCGTTGGCGCCGTCACAGGCGGACAGCGCTGCGGCAGCGCAGCTGGTGGCTAGAACGAGGCTGACGCGTTTGAAGCTGGCCATAAAGTCTCCGTTCCGGCAGGGCGCCGGGTTGTGCCGAGGGCGAATGCGCAGGATCGACTCGATGGCTCGATCGATCACATCCGGCGGCTAACGGGCTTGGATGACGCCAAAACGCGTTTTCAGAGACAGTTGCGTGACTGTCATATGACAGTTCGAAGGCGTTGCGCGGATGCAATGCAGCATTGCCCCCGCACAATGCGCGGTCGGTCAGGGCGCGCGCACGATCCGCCCGGCCTGCATGACAAAGGTGACGCGGCGCAGATCGGCGGGCGCGACGCTCGGATCGCCAGCCACCGCGACCAGATCGGCCTCCAGCCCCGGCGCGATCCGGCCGATGCGGTCGCCCATCCCCAGGATGCGCGCATTGCCCGCGGTCGCGATGCGCAGCGCCTCGGCCGGTGCCAGCCCCCATTGCGCCATCAGTTCGACCTCGCGCGCGTTGTCGCCATGGCGAAACACCCCGGTGTCGCCGCCGACGCACAGCGTCACGCCCGATCGCAGCGCGGCGGCATAGCTTCGCCGCTTGACCGCGATCGCCTCGGGTTCGGGCGTTCCCGCCTTCCATCCGGCATAGCGCGCGCTTGCCTCGCTCGCGGCCAGCGTCGGACACAGCGCCGTCCCGCGCGCCTGCATCAGCGCCAGCGTCTCGGGCGTCGCATCGTTGCCATGCTCGATCGTGTCGGCGCCGGCCAGCACCGCGCGGCGGATCCCCTCGGGCGTGCTCGCATGGACCGCCACCTTGCGCCCGGCATCGTGCGCCGCCGCGACGGCGGCCGTCATTTCGGCCTGGCTGAAGGTCGGCCGGCTCGGCTCGCCCGGCGCCCAGCGATAATCGGCATAGAGCTTCACCCAGTCGGCGCCATGCGCGATCTGGCGCCGCACCGCCGCGACCAGCCCCTCGCCGCTCGCCTCCTCGGCGCCCTGCGGCACGTCGAAGGCATAGCCCTTGGGACCATAGGCGCCCGTGGCCACCAGCGCGCGACCGGCGATCAGCAGCCGCGGGCCGGGAACGATCCCTTGCGCGATCGCCGTCTTCAGCCCGGCATCGGCTTCCCCCGCGCCTTCGGTCCCCAGGTCGCGGACCGTCGTGAACCCGGCCATCAGCGTCGTCCGCGCCTGCGCCACCGCACGCGCGGTACGCAGCGCCAGCGGCTCCTTCATCACCTGGTCGTTCCAGCTCGTCTCGTCATAGGGGTGGAGAAACAGGTGGACGTGCAGGTCGATCAGCCCGGGGATCAGCGTCGTCCCGGCGAGCCGCAGCACCGTCGCGCCCGGCGGCGGCGTCACCGTTTCACCGACGCCCGCGATCCGGCCATGGTCGACCAGCACCTTCCAGCCGGCATGGCTCACCCGGTCCTCGGCGGTGAACACGCGGTCGGGCACCAGCAGTACGGCCCCCGCGCCCGCATCGGCCGTTGGAACCGCGGGCGGTGCCGCGCCATTCTGCGCCTGTGCGCCGCCGGCCGTGACCGTGGCGACCAGCAGCGCCAGTCCCCGCACCGCCCCCATGCGCTTCCGTCCGTTCGCCCACGCCATTCCGTTGCCCCCGATCGCGACCATCGCCGCGCATCCTGGCACCGGCACCGCCGCACGGGCAAGGCGAATGCCCGCAAAAGCAAAGAAGCCCGCGAGCCGTTCGGCCAGCGGGCTTCTTCAAAATGGTGGGCGCGGCAAGGATTGAACTTGCGACCCCTGCGGTGTGAACACAGTGCTCTACCACTGAGCTACGCGCCCATTGCCTTGCGGCAAATCCGGGAAGCGGGCCTTTAGGGCGCTGCGTTGCGCCTGTCCAGCCCCCAATTCCCGGATCGCGAAAAAATCAGTTCACCGAGTCCTTCAGCACCTTGCCCGCCTTGAACTTGGGCTGGTTCGAAGCCTTGATGGTCATTTCCTCGCCCGTGCGCGGGTTGCGGCCGGTCGAAGCCTTGCGCTTGCTGACCGAGAACGTGCCGAAACCGACAAGGCGAACCTCGTCCCCCTTCTTCAGCGCCACGGTGATCGCGTCGAACACGGCCTCGACGGCCTTGGTGGCATCACCCTTGCCGAGGCCGGAGGTCTCCGCGACCTGACCGATCAGCTCTTGCTTGTTCATGTTGCTGGGATCCCCCTGATCAAAATGCGTCAAAATGAATGAATCGCGGCGCGAAGCCGGAGGGGCCAGCAAGCACGCCGGCCCCGCCGCTGTCAAAGGCTTTCCCCGTGATTCGCTCGGAATTGACCTCAAAATCAGTGGTGCACGGGGTCTCCCAGCCCGGGAACGCCCACGGGCGGCTGGGTCGCCAGCTCGTCGGCCTCGGTCCAGTCGATCGGCGTCAGCGGTTCGGTGAGCGCGAGGCGCAGCACCTCGTCGACATGCGCGACCGGCACGATCTCCAGCGCCTCGCCGATATTGGCGGGGATTTCGGCCAGGTCCTTCTCGTTCTCGGTCGGGATCAGCACCGTCTTGATCCCCCCGCGCATCGCCGCGAGCAGCTTTTCCTTCAGCCCGCCGATCGGCAGCACGCGGCCGCGCAGCGTCACCTCGCCGGTCATCGCCACGTCCTTGCGCACCGCCACGCCGGTCAGCGTCGAGACGATCGACGTGACCAGTCCGATGCCCGCCGACGGACCGTCCTTGGGCACCGCGCCTTCGGGGAGGTGGACGTGGATGTCCTTGCGCCCGAACAGGCTCGGCTTGATGCCATATTGCGGCGCCCGCGCCTTGACGAAGCTGAACGCGGCCTCGACCGATTCCTTCATCACGTCGCCCAGCTTGCCCGTCGTCTTGATCGCGCCCTTGCCGGGCACGGTGACGCTCTCGATGGTCAGCAGTTCGCCGCCCACCTCGGTCCAGGCAAGGCCGGTCACCGCACCGATCTGGTGCTCCTCCTCGCCCACGCCGAAGCGATATTTCCGCACGCCGGCATAGTCGGCCAGGTTCTCGGGGGTGATGGTGACCTGGGTCTCCTTGCCCTCAAGGATCTTGCGCAGGCTCTTGCGCGCAAGCTTGGCGATCTCGCGCTCGAGCGTGCGGACGCCCGCCTCACGCGTGTAATAACGGATCAGGTCGCGCAGGCCCGCGTTGGTGAGCGTGAACTCGCCGTCCTTCAGCCCGTGCGCATCGATCTGCTTGGCGATCAGGTGCCGCTCGGCGATCTCGACCTTCTCGTCCTCGGTATAGCCCTCGAGCCGGATGATCTCCATGCGGTCGAGCAGCGGCTGCGGCAGGTTGAGCGAGTTGGCGGTGCACACGAACATGATGTCCGAAAGATCGATGTCGATCTCCAGATAATGATCGTTGAACTTGCTGTTCTGCTCGGGGTCGAGCACCTCGAGCAGCGCCGACGCCGGATCGCCGCGGAAGTCCTGGCCCAGCTTGTCGATCTCGTCGAGCAGGAACAGCGGGTTCGACGTGCCCGCCTTTTTCAGGTTCGACACGATCTTGCCCGGCAGCGAGCCGATATAGGTCCGGCGGTGGCCGCGAATCTCGGCCTCGTCGCGCACGCCGCCCAGCGACTGGCGGATGAACTCGCGGCCCGTCGCCTTGGCGATGCTCTTGCCCAGGCTGGTCTTGCCGACGCCGGGCGGGCCGACGAGGCACAGGATCGGCCCCTTCAGCTTGTTGGTGCGCGCCTGGACCGCCAGATACTCGATGATCCGGTCCTTCACCTTTTCCAGCGCGTAATGATCCTCGTCGAGGATCGCCTGCGCCTCGCCGATATCCTTTTTCAGCTTCGACTTCTTGCCCCAGGGCAGCCCCAGCAGCACGTCGAGATAGTTGCGCACGACGGTGGCCTCGGCCGACATCGGCGCCATCGTCTTGAGCTTCTTCAGCTCGCTCTGCGCCTTGCCGCGCGCTTCCTTCGACAGCTTCAGCGTGGCGATCTTCTGCGTCAGCTCGGCAACCTCGTTGCCCTCGCCGTCCTCGCCCTCGTTGCCCAGCTCGCGCTGGATCGCCTTCAGCTGCTCGTTGAGGTAATATTCGCGCTGGGTCTTCTCCATCTGGCGCTTGACGCGGCTGCGGATCTTCTTCTCGACCTGCAGCACGCCCAGCTCGCCCTCCATGAAGGCGAACACCATCTCCAGCCGCTTCGCCGGATCGCGCTCGACCAGCAGCGACTGCTTGTCGGCGACCTTCACCGCGATATTCGCCGCCACCGCATCGGCCAGCCGCGACGGATCGTCGATCTCGCTCAGCTGCACGGCGGTCTCGGCCGGCAGCTTGCGGTTGAGCTTGGCATAATTCTCGAACTGTTCGACCACCGAACGCATCAGCGCACGCACCTCGGCGCCGTCGCTTTCGACGTCGGCGACCGGGCTCACATGCGCGACGAGATAGTTGCCCGCGTCCTCGATCGAATCGAGCGTCCCGCGCTGCTTGCCCGCCACCAGCACGCGCACGGTGCCGTCGGGCAGCTTCAGCAGCTGCAGCACCTCGGCCGAAACGCCCGTGTCGTACAGGTCCTCGCGGCCCGGATCGTCCTCGGCAGGGTCGAGCTGCGACACGAGGAAGATTTCCTTGTCGCTCGCCATCGCGGCCTCGAGCGCGGCGACCGATTTGTCTCGCCCGACAAAGAGCGGTACGATCATCTGCGGAAACACAACGATATCGCGAAGCGGCAGGACGGGATAAGACTGCTTCATGAAAACTCCGGGTCGGCCCAATCGGGCCCTTGTGCTCCCTATATATGGGTACAGTGCCAGCGGCATCAATCACCGCCGCGATTTCACTTCGGCCGTTTCGGCCTCGAACGGCCGCATTTGCCGGCTTGCCGGTACGGCGCGCGGCGTCGCGCTGGTCGCGGCGGCGCTCGCGGCGATCCCCGCCGCCTCGGCACAGCGCAGCACCGCGACGCCGGGCGAACCGCCGATCACCGCGGTGACGCAGGCATCGGGCGGGCCGATCGCGCCCGAACGCGCCGCGCTCCATCTCGATCATGTCGACCTCGCGATCACCGTGCTCCCCGAAACGCACCGGATCGAGGGGGTCGCCCAGCTCACGCTGCGCAGCACGATCGCGCAGGACCGGCTGCTGATCGACCTCGATCGCAACCTGCCCGTCTCCGCCGTCCGTATCGACGGCGCGGCGCTCCCGGCCGGGGCATGGCGCAATCCCGACGGGCGGCTCGTCGTCACGCTCCCGCGCCCGCTCGCCGCGAATACGCCGGCCAGGATCGAGATCCATTATGGCGGCCGCCCGCACGTCGCGGTCCGGCCGCCCTGGGACGACGGGCTGGTCTGGTCGACGACGCCCGCCGGGGCGCCGTGGATCGCCACGACGGCAGAGGGCTATGGCTGCGACCTGTTCTGGCCGTGTCTCGATTTTCCCGCGGGCGAACCCGACGCGGTCGATCTCCACATCACCGTCCCGCGCGGGCTGTCCGCGCCCTCGAACGGCGTGCTTCAGCGTGTCGAGACGCTCGCCGACGGCCGCACCACCTGGCACTGGCGCGCGCGCAGCCCCAATCCCTATTCGGTCGCGCTCAACATCGCGCCCTATCGCGAGCTGACCGCGCCCTATGCCAGCCGCTTCGGCTACACCGTGCCGATGCACTATTGGTATCTGCCGGGCGAGGACGTTCAGGCGCGCGGGCTGTTCGCCGAATTCGCACCGGCGCTCGATTTCTTCGAGGCCAATCTCGGCCCCTATCCCTGGCATGACGAAAAGGTCGGCGTGGTCGAAACGCCGCATCTCGGCATGGAGCACCAGACGATCAACGCCTATGGCAACGGCTATCGCAAGACGCCCAGCGGCTTTGACGAGATTTTCCAGCACGAACTCGCGCACGAATGGTTCGGCAACCAGATGTCGGCCGCCAACTGGGACGATTATTGGCTGCACGAGGCGTTCGCCCAGTACATGCAGCCGCTCTATGGCCGCTGGCGCGAGGGCGAGGCGCGCTATGCCGTGATGATGGATGCCTTCCGCAACCAGATCCGCAACGGCGCGCCGATCGTCCGCGGCCGCGTGCTCACCGAAGAGGAAGTGTACGAGGAATCGCGCGGCGGCCCCGGGCTCGACATCTATGTGAAGGGCGCGTGGGTGCTTCACACGCTGCGCAACCTCGTCGGCGACAAGGCCTTCTGGGAGATGACGCGGCGGCTCGTCTATGGGCGGCCCGATCCGCAGCCGGGCAATTTCCGCCCGCGCTTCGCCACCACCGACGAGTTCATCCGCATCGCCAATTCGGTCAGCGGGCGCGATCTCAACTGGTTCTTCGACGTCTATCTGCGCGAGGCGGCGCTTCCCGACCTGATCGCGACGCGCACCGGCGACACGCTGCACCTCGCCTGGCAGGTGCCGGGCAACCGCCCCTTCCCGCTCCCGGTCGAGGTCGAGGTCGACGGCCGCGTCCAGACGGTTGCGATGCCCGACGGCAAGGCGACGCTCGCCGTGCCCGCCGGCGCGCATGTCGTGCTCGATCCGCAATCGCGCATCCTGCGTCGCTCGCCCGCGGTCGAGGCATATCGCGCCGCCCGCGAGCGCTAATTGCCCTGAACGACCAACTGCCGGCCCGCCTGTGTGGCGGACCGGCAGTCGTTCGTCGGTCTGGCCGCGATCAGTCGTCGATGTTGCGGCGGAAGGTCTCGGGGAGCAGGAACAGCCCCACCACCACCGTCAGCGCGGCGACCGTCACCGGGTACCAGAGCCCATAATAGATGTCGCCCGTCGCCGCGACCATCGCAAAGGCCGTGGTGGGCAGGAAACCGCCGAACCAGCCATTGCCGATGTGATAGGGCAGCGACATCGACGTATAGCGGATCCGCGTCGGGAACAGTTCGACCAGCATCGCCGCGATCGGGCCGTACACTGCCGTCACCAGCAGGACGAGCACGGTCAGGATGGCGATGACCTTCACATAGTCGATCCGCGCCGGATCGGCCTTGGCAGGATAGCCGGCCTTGCCGAGCCCGGCCTTCACCGCGGCCTGGAAGTCGGTGATCGCCGTCTTCTTCTTGGCGCCGGTCACCGCTGCGGGATCGGGGGCAGCCAGCGTCACGCCGCCGATCTGCACCTGGGCGATCGTGCCTGCCGGTGCGGCGACGTTGTGATAGTTGACGCCGTTCTTCGCCAGGTACGACTTGGCGATGTCACAGCTCGTCGCGTCGAACTTGTTCTTGCCGATGGGGTCGAACTGGAACGAGCACTCGTCGGGGTTGGCGACGACCGTCACCGGCGCCGAACGCTGCGCCTGTGCCAGCGCGGGGTTGGCCGCGTCGGTCAGCCCGGCGAACAGCGGGAAATAGGTGATCGCCGCCACCGCGCAGCCGGTGAGGATGATCGGCTTGCGTCCGATCCGGTCCGACAGCCAGCCGAAGATGACGAAGAAGGGCGTGCCGATCGCCAGCGCCGCCGCGATCATCACATTCGCCGTTGCGCCGTCGACCCGCAGCATCTTCTCCAGATAGAAGAGCGCATAGAACTGGCCGGTGTACCAGACGACGGCCTGGCCCGCGACCGCGCCGAACAGCGCCACGATCACCCAGCGCACGTTGCCCCAGCGCGCGAACGCCTCGGTCAGCGGCGCCTTCGACGCGGTGCCTTCGTCCTTCATCTTCTGGAAGACGGGGCTTTCCGAAAGCTGCATGCGGATCCACATCGACACCGCGAGCAGCACCATCGAGATCAGGAACGGCAGGCGCCAGCCCCAGGCGGCAAAGGTCGCCTCGCCCATCGCGGTGCGCAGCCCGATCACCACCAGCAACGCGGCGAACAGGCCCAGCGTCGCCGTGGTCTGGATCCAGCTCGTATAGAGGCCGCGCTTGTTCTGCGGGGCGTGCTCGGCGACATAGGTCGCGGCCCCGCCATATTCGCCGCCCAGCGCCAGGCCCTGGAGCAGCCGCAGCGCGACCAGGATGAACGGCGCCGCGACGCCGATCGTGGCATAGCTCGGCAACAGGCCGACCGCGAAGGTCGACAGGCCCATGATGCCCATCGTGACGAGGAAGGTGTTCTTGCGTCCGACCAGGTCGCCGATCCGGCCGAAGACGAGCGCCCCGAACGGCCGCACCGCAAAGCCCGCGGCGAACGCCGCCAGCGCCAGGATGAACCCGGTCGTCTCGTTCACGCCCGAAAAGAACTGGGCGGAGATATAGGTGGCGAGCAGGCCGTAGAGATAGAAATCATACCATTCGAACACGGTGCCCAGCGACGAGGCCGCGATGACCAGCTTCTCGCTCTGCGTTGCCCGATGGTGTTTGGGGATCGCCTCATATGTTGTTGCCATGACATCTCTCCAGAATAGCTTGTCTTATTCTTTTCTTGTCTGGCTTCGGCCTGCCCGGCGCCGCCTCTCGCGTGCGGTCGCCTGTCGGGGTGATCCCGCCGTAACGGCTGGCGCGGAGCCGGCGAACCGGCCCCGCGCGCGGGATCAGAAGCCGAACTTGGCAGCGAACTCGAACCGGTCGAGCTCGCCCGTCGCGCCGCTGACGATGCGGCGCTGGCCGTGCCGGTATTCGACGCCCAGATCGAGCCCCTTGACCGGCGACCAGAAGATGTTGCCCGCCGCGCTCCACGCCTGTTCGTTGAGCGCCGCGATCGCCGCCGCGGGCAGCACGTCGTCGTAATAGTCGCGCTGGTAGCTGAAGATCAGGCTGCTGCGCACGGTCGGCGTCAGCGCGACGCGCAGCGCGGCAAAGGCGGCGAAATTGTCGACCTTGTGCAGGTCGCCCGTGGTGGGATCGAGCACCGCGTCGGGGGCGAAGTTCAGGCCGACATAACGGCCGATGCCCGCGCCATAGGTCGCCATGAAGCGCAGGTCGGTGCCCTTCTTGCCGATCGGCAGCTTGCCCGCGGCGCTGACGCCCCACGACCCGCTGTGCTCGCGCACCGCGCCGTTGCGCACCGCCAGTTCGCGCGCGACGCCCGCCAGCGACAGCTCGCCGAAGCTCGCGACATAGTTCAGCCGCGCGACGAAGTCGGGCATCCGCGACGCGTCGTTGTCGACCAGCGCCGCCGTGCCGCGCGTGATCGAGCTGCTGTCGGGATTCTCGGCCGCCAGGTGCAGCGTCGCCTTGGGCGACAGCTTCATCGAATAACGGATCAGCGGCTGGCGCGAGAACACCGTGCCCTCGCTCGCGCCGACGAAGTCGGTGCTCTCGGGCAGCGCGGTGACATACTGGAACGTCGACCAGTCCTGGCCGATCGTCAGCCCGTCGAACTGCACATAGGCGCGGCGCAGCGCCAGGTCATAGCCGTTGGTGGTCCGCTCGGTGCCCTGCGTGCCCGGCGCCGTCTGGAAGTCGGCCTCGACATAGCCCTTCAGCACATGCCCCGCGGGCGAGGCGTCGAGCGACACCGAAAGCCGCGTCTGCTTGGCCGAATAGTCGTTGTCGGTCGAGCTGTGGCCGCCGCCGATCGGGATCTGCGCGGGCACATAGAAATCGCGGCCCAGCGCGCCCACCGCGACGTCGCCGTCGCTCCAGTGGCTCATGCTCGCGACCGTGCGGATGAAACCGCCGATCTTGACCGTGGTGGGGCCGACCTTGAACCCTTCGGCGGGCGGGGTCGGCTTGGCCTCGATCGCCGCGACGCGGGTTGCCGTCGCCCGCGACTGTTCGGCCGCCGCGTTCGCCTGCTGTTGCGCGGTGCTCGCCTTGGCTTCCGACGTCGCCTGGGCGGCGCGCGCCTCGGACAGTTCGGCGCGCAGGCTCGCCACCGCTTCCTCGAGTTGCTTCAGCCGTGCCTCCAGCTCGGCCTGGCGGGCGCTGTTCTGCGCCATTGCGGGGGCCGGCGCCAGGGCAAGCGCGGCCGCGCCCGCAAGCCAGGTCCAACGTGCAGTCTGCATGGAATTCATCCTTCTCCAACCGTGACCTGTCTTTTTTAGGATGCTTTCACGGCATCGCAGATCTTCACCGGTTATTTGGCGCAGGAACAGCTAGACCTTGGTCGAAGGTGCCTCAGCACTTCGCGCGCGATAGGATGCCCCAAAATCTGAGAGGAAGCTCCATGTCGCAGACGATCCATCCCGTCCCCGCCGAATGGCGTGCCCGCGCGCTGATCGATGCCGAAGGCTATGCCAGCCGCTATGCCCGCTCGGTCGAGGATCCCGACGGCTTCTGGCGCGACGAGGCGCAGCGGCTCGACTGGATGCGCCCCTTCTCGCGCGTCAAGAACTGCTCGTTCAACGAGGCCGATTTCGGCATCCGCTGGTTCGAGGACGGCGCACTCAACGTCGCCGCCAACTGCCTCGACCGCCATCTCGCCGAACGCGGCGACACCGTCGCGATCCTGTGGGAGCCCGACACCCCCGGCCAGGAACGCCGCATCACCTATCGCGAACTGCACGAGGAAGTGTGCCGCTTCGCCAACGTCCTCAAGGCCGAGGGCGTGCGCAAGGGCGACCGCGTCACCATCTACCTGCCGATGATTCCCGAAGCCGCGATGGCGATGCTCGCCTGCGCGCGGATCGGCGCGATCCATTCGATCGTGTTCGCCGGCTTCTCGCCCGAGGCGCTGGCCGGCCGCATCACCGACTGCGATTCCAGCCTCGTCATCACGGCGGACGAGGGGCTGCGCGGCGGCAAGCGCGTCCCGCTCAAGGCCAATGTCGACGAGGCGCTCGGCCATTGCACCTCGGTCGAACGCGTCCTCGTCGTCCGCCACACCGGCGCCGACGTCGCGATGACGCCGGGCCGCGACGCCTGGTATCATCTCGCCCGCGAACAGGTCGGCACCGATTGCCCGCCCGAGCCGATGGGCGCCGAGGATCCGCTGTTCATCCTCTACACCTCGGGCTCGACCGGCAAGCCCAAGGGCGTGCTCCACACCACCGGCGGCTATCTCGTCTGGGCGTCGATGACGCACCAATATGTGTTCGATTACCGCCCGGGCGACATCTACTGGTGCGCCGCCGACATCGGCTGGGTCACCGGGCACAGCTATGTCGTCTACGGGCCGCTCGCCAACGGCGCGACGACGGTGATGTTCGAAGGCGTGCCGAGCTACCCCGACGCCAGCCGCTTCTGGCAGGTGATCGACAAGTTCGGCGTCAACATCTTCTACGCCGCGCCCACCGCGCTGCGTGCGCTGATGCGTGAAGGCGACGCGTTCGTCCACGCCACCTCGCGCGCGTCGCTCAAGCTGCTCGGCAGCGTCGGCGAGCCGATCAACCCGGAGGCGTGGGACTGGTATCACCGTGTCGTCGGCGAGGGGCGCTGCCCGATCGTCGACACCTGGTGGCAGACCGAAACCGGCGGCGCGATGATCACCCCGCTCCCCGGCGCCACCGATCTCAAGCCCGGCTCGGCGACGCGTCCGATGTTCGGCGTCAAGCCCCAGCTCGTCGACAGCGAGGGCCATGTGCTCGAAGGCGCGACCGACGGCTGCCTCGTCATCACCGATAGCTGGCCCGGCCAGATGCGCTCGGTCTGGGGCGATCACGAACGCTTCTTCCAGACCTATTTCACCACCTTCCCCGGCAAGTATTTCACCGGCGACGGCGCGCGCCGCGACGCCGACGGCGATTACTGGATCACCGGCCGCATCGACGATGTCATCAACGTCTCGGGGCACCGCATGGGCACCGCCGAGGTCGAAAGCGCGCTCGTCGCGCACGCCAAGGTGGCCGAGGCCGCCGTCGTCGGCATGCCGCACCCGATCAAGGGCCAGGGCATCTATGCCTATGTCACGCTCAACGCGAACGAGGCCGGCGACGAGGCGCTGCGACGCGAGCTCGTCCAGTGGGTCCGCCACGAAATCGGCCCGATCGCCACGCCCGACGTGATCCAGTTCGCGCCCGGCCTGCCCAAGACGCGCTCGGGCAAGATCATGCGCCGCATCCTGCGCAAGATCGCCGAAGGCGAGCTCGACTCGCTCGGCGACACCTCGACGCTTGCGGATCCTTCGGTTGTCGACCATCTCGTCGCCAACCGCCCGGTGCCTGCATGAACCAGACCATCCTTGTTGCCGACGATCATCCGCTCTTCCGCCAGGCGCTCGTCCTGGCGGTCGAGCGCGTGGCGCCCGATGCGCGCGTGGTCGAGGCGGGGACGGTCGACCGCGCCGTCGCCGCCGCGGCGGCGGCCGACGACCTCGCGCTCGTGCTGCTCGATCTGAAAATGCCCGGCGCCACCGGCTTTTCGGGGCTCGCGCTGCTCCACGCCGAACGCCCGCACACGCCGATCCTCGTCGTGTCGAGCGCCGAGGGGATGGCGGTCGCGGCCGAGGCGGTGCGCTTCGGCGCGGTGGGCTTCATCGGCAAGGACCAGGATCTCTCGGCGATCGAACACGCGATCGAGGAAGCGCTCGCCGGCAAGACGCTCGAAGGCCCCGCCGATCCGGAGATCGATCCCGTCGCCGCCAAGGTCGCCAGCCTCACGCCGATGCAGCTCAAGGTACTACTCGGCGTGCTCGAAGGCCGGCTCAACAAGCAGATCGCGTTCGACCTCTCGATCAGCGAGGCGACGGTCAAGGCGCACATGACCGCAGTGCTGCGCAAGCTCGACGTCCACAACCGCACCCAGGCCGTCCTCGCCGCCCGCGCCCTCCGCCTCGACCTCGTTCACTGACGGCCAATTCGGGCTCCGGATGCCTCCCTGAGGTGCGGCATCCCGGCGGCCCCTACGGCATCGTGAAATAGGCCGGAACCTCGTAATTGGTCAGCTTGGCCATCGTCACGCCCAGCCGCTCGCATGCAGCATCGGCCGCACGGGTTGCGCCCTCGACCACGCCGTAATCGTCGAAGACCACGATCCCGCCGCGCACCATGTGCGGCAGCAGCGTCTCGAGCGCGAACGCCGTCGGTTCATAGACGTCCATGTCAAGATGAAGCAGCGCAACCTTCAGCGACGGCCTTTCGGCAACAAACTGTGGCAGGGTGTCGAAAACATTGCCCTCCACCAAGCGCGTGTTGACGAACCCTTTTTCGCGGATCAGCGCCTCCAGCGCCGTTCTGGCGATACCCGGCCCGCCTGCCGCCTCGAAACGGCTGATGAATTGCTGATCGGCAGCGCCCACCACCGCTTCCTTCGGAAAATCGCCAAAGGCGTCGAACCCGATCAGCGGCCGGCTATGTGCATTCTCCAGAATATGGCGAAAGGTTGCGAACCGCATCAGCGAAGCGCCCTTGTAAACGCCCATTTCGACGACGGCGCCGGGAAGGCCGACTATTTTCCTATAAAGCTCATAATGAGCAAGCATCTTGGCCATCCGCGTGGGATGACTTCGCAAGTAAAATCCGTTTTCGATCTCATAGGGATCCATATCCTGTGCTGGAGTATAATGAGTCACGATCGGCTTCCTATGTTCGAAATCAGGCACAACGCACGGCAATAGCGGGCTATTCTGTATCGCACACCGCAGCCATAGCCCATGAAACATCGCGGACGCCACCGACCATGGCCGCGAACGGTCGCGTTGCCGCTTTCCGCTCGCCAGCCGCGCCGGACGCCGCCACATTCCGGTGACAACGACGCATCGGGAGAGCGTGCGACAATGGCGCATCATGTGGTGGCGATCGTCCCCAGCAGCGATCTGGCGGCGAGCAGCGCCTTCTACGAACGGCTCGGCTTCGCGGTGGTGGGCGATTACGGCCATTACCGCATCCTCGAGGACGGACGCGGCTGGCACCTGCATCTCAACCACATGCCTGGCTGGCCCGCGCGGATCGAGGACAATCCGTTCGGCCTGTATCTCTATGTCGACGATGTCGATGCGGTCGCCGATCGCGTGCGCGACGCGATCATCGAACCCGGCGCGCCGCATGCGAAGCCCTGGGGCACCTATGAATTCGCCGTCAGCGATCCCAGCGGCGTCCTCGTCCGCATCGGCCGCGTGATCGACCCCGACTGAGCCCAGCCGCCACCGGAGCCGCCACCACGATCGCCGCGCCGCGCGTCACGCCGCGCCGACGGCGGCCTCGGTCAGAAAGCTCGCCAGCGCGTCGGCCGGGATCGGCTTGGCGAACACCGGGATTCCCGCCGCCGCCGCGCGCGCCAGCGTCGCGGGGGCGGTGTCGGCGGTCACCAGCGC
>JAFABD010000023.1 GCA_023426225.1 Pseudomonadota bacterium
GCGTGGCGCGCCGAGGGGCGCCCGCTCGACAGCGGTGATGCCGCGCCTGTCGCACCGACGGTCCCGCCGCTCACCGCTGCCGCGCCGCTGGCGCAGGTCCGCACGCTCGCCCAGATGCAGGCCAATCTCGCCAGCCGTGCCGAACAGGTCGCCGACGCCCGCTCGGCCGCGCGCTTCACCGGCGCCGAAAGCGATCCGCGCCCCGGCTGCGCCGCGGGGCACATTCCCGGTGCCCGCAGCCTTCCCTATTCGCGCTTCTTCGAGGCTGACGGCCGCTGGAAACAGCCCGACGCGATCGCGCGCTGCTTCGCCGATGCGGGAATCGACCCCGCGCGTCCGCTCGTCGCCACCTGCGGATCGGGGATCACCGCCGCGGTGATCGTGTTCGCCGCGCACCTGCTCGGCCACGACGCCGCGCTCTATGACGGCAGCTGGACCGAATGGGGGAGCGATCCCGCCACACCCAAGGCGCTGGGAGACGCCGCATGAGCGCGCGCGATCCGCACGGCCCGGACGACGGCCTGCCCCCGATCGGCGACGCCACCCGGCTCGTCACCGGCGGCCGCCGCCCCGAATGGACCGCCGGCATCGTCAACCCGCCCGTCTGGCGCGCCTCGACGATCGTCTATGATTCGGTCGCCGAGATGCGCGCGCGCCACGCGGACACGCACCACCGCCTCTATTACGGGCGGCGCGGCACGCCGACGCAATGGGCGCTCGCCGATGCGCTAACCGCGCTCGAACCGGGTGCCGAGGCGACCCTGCTCTATCCCTCGGGCCTCGCCGCGGTCACCACCGCGCTGCTTGCGGTGCTCGCGCCCGGCGACGAGCTGCTCGTCCCCGACACCGCCTATGAGCCCACGCGCGCCTTTGCCGCCGGGATGCTGCGGCGGCTGGGGATCACCACGCGCTTCTACGATCCGCTGATCGGCGGCGGCATCGCCGCGCTGTGCACCGACCGCACGCGCGCGATCTTCCTCGAAAGCCCCGGCAGCCTGACCTTCGAGGTTCAGGATGTTCCCGCGATCGTCGCCGTCGCGCGCGCGCGCGGCATCACCACGCTGATCGACAACACCTGGGCGACGCCGCTCTTCCTGCCCGCGATCGCGATGGGGGTCGATTATTCGATCCTCGCCTGCACCAAATATGTCGTCGGCCATTCGGACGTGATGCTCGGCTCGGTCACCGCGGCCGAGGGGCGCTATGCCCGGCTGCGCGACACCAGCTACGAGCTCGGCCAGATGGCCAGCCCCGACGACGCCTGGCTCGGCAGCCGCGGACTGCGCACCATGGGCGTCCGGCTCAAGGCCCAGGGCGCCGCCGCGCTGCGCATCGCCGAATGGCTCGCCACCCGGCCCGAGGTCGCGCGCGTGCTCCATCCCGCGCTTCCCGGCTGCCCCGGCCACGACATCTTCGTCCGCGATTTCCGCGGCAGTTCGGGGCTGTTCGCCTTCGTCCTCAACGGCGGCGACGACGCGGCGCGCACCGCGCTGCTCGACGGGCTGCGCCATTTCGGCCTCGGCTACAGCTGGGGCGGCTATGAAAGCCTCGCCATCCCTGCCGACCCCCAGCGCATCCGCAGCGCGGTGCCGTGGCAGGCGGAGGGGCCGCTCGTCCGCCTTCAGATCGGGCTCGAGGAACCCGACGACCTGATCGCCGATCTCGAGGCCGGGCTCGCCCGCTTCGCCGCCGCGCGGCGGTGAGGCGGCGGGGCCCCCCTTGCCGCGGCGGGGGGTGCGTCCCTAATTTGCGGACCGTGACTGCTGCCAGCCAGACCGCCCGGATCGCCGACGGCGTGCGCGCCGTCCCCGCGGCCGATTGGGACGCCTGCGCCGGCACCGCCAATCCCTTCGTCGCGCACGCCTTCCTCGCCGCGCTCGAGGAATCGGGCTCGGTCGGCGGCAATTCGGGCTGGCAGGCGCTGCCGATCGTCATCGACGATGCCGACGGGCGGCCGATCGCCGTCGCCCCCGCCTATGCCAAGGCGCACAGCCATGGCGAATATGTGTTCGACCATGGCTGGGCCGAGGCGTGGGAGCGCGCGGGCGGCGCCTATTACCCCAAGCTCCAGGTCGCGGTTCCCTTCACCCCCGTTCCCGGCCCCCGCCTGCTGCTGCGCCCCGACGCGGCGCCCGTCCACGCCGCCGCGCTCGTCGCCGCGCTCGAGGCGGTGACCGACCGGAACCGCCTGTCCTCGGCGCACGCCACCTTCGTCGCGCCCGATCAGGTCGATGTCTTTTCCGCCGCGGGCTGGCTCGTCCGCACGGGCGTCCAGTTCCACTGGGCCAATGCCGGCTATGCCGATTTCGACGATTTCCTCGCCGCGCTCGCCAGCCGCAAGCGCAAGGCGATCCGCAAGGAACGCGCCGCCGCGGTCGCGGGGCTTACCATCCGCCACCTCACCGGCGCCGATCTGACCGAAGCCGCGTGGGACGCGTTCTGGACCTTCTATCAGGATACCGGCGCGCGCAAATGGGGCCGCCCCTATCTCACCCGCCGCTTCTTCTCGCTGCTCGGCCGGACGATGGCCGATCGCGTGCTGCTGATCCTTGCCGAGCGCGACGGCCGCCCGATCGCGGGCGCGCTCAACCTCATCGGCGCGGACACGCTCTACGGCCGCTACTGGGGCGCGACCGAGGAGGTGCCCTTCCTCCATTTCGAGCTGTGCTATTATCAGGCGATCGAGGCGGCGATCGCGCGCGGGCTCGCCCGGGTCGAGGCGGGGGCGCAGGGCGAGCACAAGCTCGCGCGCGGCTATGTCCCCGTCACCACCTATTCGGCGCACTATATCCCCGACCGCGGCTTCCGCGCGGCGGTCGCCGACTTCCTCGCGCGCGAACGCGCCGCGGTCGAACGCGAACAGGCGTTTCTGGGCGAGCTCGCGCCCTTCCGCCGCGACGGCTGACG
>JAFABD010000059.1 GCA_023426225.1 Pseudomonadota bacterium
ACGCAGCGGGGCGTGCGGGCCGGGCGGGCGCGTGCTGCGCCGGGGCGACGGGTGCGGCGGCGTTGAGCAACAGGGCAAGGGCGATCATGGGTTCAGCACATCCTCGACGGCGCGGCACAGCAGCGCGATATCGGCATCGCGCGACAGCCGGTGGTCGCCATCCTTGACGAGCCAGGTCTGCACCGCGTCTGAACGGATCGCCGCGGCCAGCCGGGGGGCGAGGCTCCACGGCACCTCGGCGTCGCGCTGGCCCTGCAACAGCCGCACCGGCCCGTCAAAGGCGATCGGCGCGTCGAGCACGCGGTTGGCCTCGCCCGATTCCCAGAAAGCGCGCGTCGTCACCATCGGTGCGTCCGAATAGGGGCTGGGCACTTCCAGCCGCCCGGCCTCGCGCAGCACCGCCTTCTCGTCGGCGCTGAATCCCCAGTCGGTGAAATCGGGCGCGGCGGCGATGCCCACCATGCCCACGACGCGCTCGGGCCGCGCGCGCTGGACGAGCAGCATCAGCCACCCGCCCATCGACGATCCGACGAGCACCACCGGCCCCTTTGCCACGCGGTCGATCATGCGCAGCGCGTCGTCGCGCCAGCTCGCCAGCGTGCCGTCCTCGAAATCGCCGTCGCTCTGCCCGCATCCGGCATAGTCGAAGCGCAGAAAGGCCCGGCCGTGCGCGCGCGCCCATGCTTCCAGCGCCTGCGCCTTGCTGCCGTCCATGTCCGAGGCATAGCCGCACAGGAACATCACCGTCGGCCCCGCGCCGGGGGTGTGGCGATAGGCGAGGCTCGGCTCGCCCGGGGTTTCCAGGCGGCTGGGCGGCGGGGGAACGGTGTCGGTCATGGCGGGGGGATTAGAGCATTTCGCCGCCCGACGGAATCACCCTGCCCGTCGCCGCGCCCGGTTCAGCGCCGGCCGCCGGGGACGGCGGCGTCGGCAAAGGTGTCGCACTTGGCCGGATCGCCCGTCTCCAGCCCGCGGCGCAGCCACTGGACGCGCTGGGCCGAGGTGCCGTGGGTAAAGCTGTCGGGCACGACCGTCCCCTGCCCTTCGCGCTGGAGCGTGTCGTCGCCGATCGCGTTGGCGGCGCGCATCCCTTCCTCGACGTCGCCGGGCTCCAGCCGGCCGCTGCGCTTGGCCCAGACGCCGGCATAGCAATCGGCCTGGAGTTCCAGCCGCACCGACAGCCGGTTGCCCTCGACCTCGCCCGCCGCCGCCTGCGCGCGCGACACGCGTTCGGAAATGCCCTCCAGCGCCTGGATATGGTGCCCCACCTCGTGTCCGACGACATAGGCGCGGGCAAAGTCGCCCGACGCGCCGAAACGCTTGTCGAGCTCCTCGAAAAAGCTGGTGTCGAGATAGACCGACTGGTCGCCGGGACAGTAGAACGGACCGACCGCCGACGACGCGCCGCCGCACGCCGACTGGACCGAGTTGCGGAAGAAGCGGATCGTCGCGGGGCGGTAACGCTGGCCCTCGGCGGCAAAGATCTGGCCCCATACCTGTTCGGTGCTGCGCATCACGCGGCACGCGAACAGCTCGTCGGCGGTGTCGCACGCGCGGCCGGTCTCGCCCGCGGGGCGCTGCACCTGGCCGCCGCCGCCCGCCGATCCGGCGATGCCGCCGTCGCCGCTCCCGCCGACGCCGCTGAACGCGACATAGGCGAGCGCGACCAGCCCCAGCAGCACGATGCCGCCGCATCCCATGCCGCGGCCGAGCAACAGCGGCAGCAGCCCCAGCAGCGGGAACCCGCCGCCGCCGCCAAAGCCGCCGCCCGATCCCATGTCGCGCGCATTCTCGGTGGGGTCGAGGTCGTCGAGCCGCATCGTCACATCCCCGCTGGCGGCCGGGAACGGGAATCGTCCGGCCGGTTCGTTGGTCGTTCGTCGTGCGCAACAAATGCCCCAGATCGGGTTGCGTTGCACGCCATCTCGTCGTCCGGGACCGTTGCGGGGTCGGGAAAAGGTGCCGCGCCACCGCGTGCCGCCGAACGGCGTCGAATCGGCGCCGCATTGCCGCAAATGCGCACGCCGCGGCGCGCGAACGGCGGCTTTTGCACCCGAACGACAGGGTTTTGCCCGCCATTGGGGCGGCTCGCCTGCATGTGCGGATGCAAAATGGCCGATTGCCCTTCGCCGCCAGTTGCGCCACATCAGCGCCATGGCCGACGCCGATCACCGCCGTCTTCGCCGCCCGCAGGGCCTGCCGCTGCCCGACCGCGTGGCGCTCGTTCTCCAGGGTGGCGGCGCCCTTGGCAGCTATCAGGCCGGCGTGATCGAGGCGCTGGGCAATACCCAGATCGACATCGACTGGGTCGCCGGCATCTCGATCGGCGCGATCAACGCGGCGATTTTTGCCGGAAATCCGCCGGAAAGGCGGCTCGAAAGGCTGCGGGCCTTCTGGGATCAGGCCAGTTCCAGCCTGCCCGATTTCGCGGTTCCGCTCCACGATCCGATCCGCGAATTCGTCCATGAATGGTCGGCGGGCGCGGTGATGCTCACCGGCGTGCCGGGCTTTTTCCGGCCGCGGCTGGTGCCCCCCGCCTTCGCCGCGCCGGGGACGCCCGCGGCGCTCAGCTTCTACGACACCGCCCCGCTCGCCGAAACGCTCGACCGGCTGGTCGACTGGGACCTGCTCAACCACGGCCCGGTGCGGCTTTCGGTCGGTGCGGTCGATATCGCCAGCGGCAATTTCCGCTATTTCGACACCGCCGACGAGCCGCTCGACGCGCGCCACATCATGGCCTCGGGCGCGCTGCCGCCGGGGCTGCCGCCGGTCGAAATTGACGGGCGATTCTATTGGGATGGCGGGCTTGTCTCGAACACGCCGCTCACGCACGTCCTCGATCGCCAGGACGCGCCGATGCTCGTTTTCCAGGTCGACCTGTTCCCCGCCGCGGCCGAAATGCCGCGCAACCTCACCGACGTGATCGCCCGCGAAAAGGAGATCCGCTTCTCCAGCCGCACGCGCCAGATCTCGGACGAACGGCTGCGCCGTCGCCAGGATCGGCTGGCGATCCGCCGCGTGCTTGCCAAGCTGCCGCCGGAACTTGCCGACGATGCCGACGTTGCGGCGCTGCGCGCGATCGCGGCGGACTATCCGGTCAGCCTCGTCCAGCTCATCTATCGCGCCAATGCGTGGGAGGGCGGCGCACGCGATTTCGAATTCTCGGCCCGTTCGATGCGCGAGCATTGGCACGCGGGCCGTCAGGCGGTGGCGGAAACCATGGCGGGGGCGCAGTTGCTGGCGCAGAGCATCCTCGACGGGCGCACCGCTGCCTTCGACCTGACCCAGAAATAGGCCACAACCGCGTGGCGACGGCGCGCCGTCGGCCCACCCGGCACAACAGCATGGAAGGAGTTTGGCGATGTTCCTCAAAGGCAAGTCGGCGGTAATCTCGGGTTCCACCTCGGGCATCGGCCTCGCTTATGCCAAGGCGCTCGCCGCCGAGGGCGCGTCGGTGATGATCAACGGCTTCGGCGACGCCGACGCGATCGAAAAGGAACGCGCCGCACTCGAAGCCGCCAGCGGCGCCCGCGCGCTCTACGACGCGGCGGACATGACCAAGCCCGATCAGATCGCGGCGATGGTCGCACGCGCCGAGGCCGAATTCGGCGCGGTCGACATCGTCATCGCCAATGCCGGCATCCAGCACGTCGCACCGATCGAGGAATTCCCGGTCGACAAGTGGGACGCGATCCTCGCGATCAACCTGTCGTCGACCTTCCACCTGATGCGCGCGGCGATCCCGGGCATGAAGGCGCGCAAATGGGGCCGCATCATCAGCACCGCCTCGGCGCACAGCCTCGTCGCCAGCCCCAACAAGTCGGCCTATGTCGCCGCCAAGCACGGCATCGCGGGCCTCACCAAGACCGCAGCACTCGAAACCGCGACCTTCGGCATCACCGTCAACTGCGTCTCGCCGGGCTATGTCTGGACGCCGCTCGTCGAAAACCAGATCCCCGACACGATGAAGGCGCGCGGCCTCACGCGCGAGCAGGTGATGAACGACGTTCTGCTCGCCGCCCAGCCGACCAAGCAGTTCGTCACGCAGGAACAGGTCGCGGCGCTCGTCCTCTTCCTGTGCCGTGACGAGGCGGCGTCGATCACCGGCGCCAACTATTCGATGGACGGGGGCTGGACCGCCGCATGACGACCAGGTTCGCCGGTGCCGCGCTCGCGGCGATGCTCGTCGCCGGACTCGGCGGCTGCGCGGCGGTGCGCGATGCCACCGCCACCCGGCTCGATCCGGCGCTGCCCTGGCGCACCGTCGCGACCGAGCCCGATCGCGAGCGGCTGCGCAACTGGCGCCGCGTGTGGGACGAGGCGCTGCCCGCCGCACGCCAGGCCGATGGCGGCGCGATCGCCGCCGACGCGGCGCTGTTCGATCCCGATCGCGCGCTCGCGACCGCGCTGCCCCCCGCCGGGCGCTATCGCTGCACGACCGCCAAGCTCGGCATCCACGGCACCGCGACGCGCGCTTTTCGCGTCGAGGCACCGTCGACCTGCACCGTCACCCCCGACGGTCCCGCGTTCCGGCTGGTACGGGACGATGGGGCGCAGCGTTTCGCCGGCTCGCTCTATGGCGACACCGACACGCGGGCGATCTTCCTCGGCACGCTCGTGCTGGGCGACGAGACCAACGCGCTTCGCTATGGCACCGACGCGCATCGCGACATGATCGGCTATCTCGAACGCATCGGCGAGCATCGCTGGCGGCTCGTGCTGCCGCACCCCCAGTTCGAATCGATCCTCGACATCGTCGAACTGGTCCCCGCGGCCTGACCGGACGCACCGGCCGGATCGCTCCGGCCGGCCCCTGCGCGACCACCGGTCGCCGCAGGAAACACTGCGTTTCGATGACATCGATGGCACCAACGCGCCCGATCCTCGTTTGAGCAATCTGGAACACGCGGAGAAGATTCGTTGGCGCAGGAGCCTATCGTCGCAGTCGGCTTGCTTACCCATCGCGATCTGGACCGGCTCGGCGACGGGTTCAGGCGCTGCTTTCCCGTGTCCGACGACGGCCAGTTCGAGGATTTGCTGCGCGCGATCGACGCGGCCGACGCCGCCGTGCGGCGCCGTGGCGGCCATGCGGTGCCGGCGGACGCGCGGGAAGACACCGCCGGCGCGCTTGCGGCTTCGCGCCACGCGACGACCGGCGATCAGGGCGCGATGAAATAGGCCGGGTTCATGTGGTGCGGCAGCTTGGTCATCCGCGTCCGCAGCCTGTCGCACGCTTCCTCGGCCGCCCGCGTCGCCCCTTCGACCAGACCATAATCGTCGAACACCACGACGCCGCCGCACACCATGTGCGGCAGCAACTGGTCGAGCGCAAAGGCGGTGGGCTCATAGACGTCGAGATCGAGATGAAGGAGCGCGACGCGCAGTGCCGGATGCGCGGCGAGGAACGCCGGCAGCGTCTCGAACACATTGCCCTCGACCAGTTCGATATTCGTGAAGCCCTTGTCGGCGATCAGCGCCCCCAGGTCGGCGCGGGCGATCCCGGGACCGCCCGCCGCCTCGAACTCGGCAATGAAGCGCTGATCGGCCTCGCCGCTCACCGCCTCGCGCGGAAAGGCGCCGAACGCATCGAAACCGATGATCGGCCGCGCATCGGCGTTCTCCAGAATGCCGCGATACGATGCGAACCGCATCAGCGAGGTGCCCTTATAGACCCCCAGCTCGACGATCGCGCCCGGAAGATCGAGGATCTGCCGATATAGCTCGTAATGCGCCAGCAGCTTGGCGATGCGTGAACTGTGCCCGCGCAGGTAAAAGCTGTTCTCGACTTCGCACAGGTCGCCGGGCGGCGGCGGCACATAATGACGCATCGGTTACGGTACTCCCCCACAAGACCGGGCGGCGACGATCCCATCGCCCCCGACCCTCTCCATAGCAGGATTTTCCCGCGCGCCCCTACGTCCGGCAAAAGATTGCTACGGCCGCGTATACAGAAGCCGCCGCCGCCTTGCCTCAGCCGAGCGCGATCGCCGGCAGTGCGTCGCGCGCCTTTTCGGGGCGGATATAGATCGACGACAGCGTCGGCAGCGCCGCGTAGAGCGTCTTTTCGATCGTTTCGATCAGCGTCTCGGCGTCCCCCATCGCCAGCGCATCGTCGAAATCGGCGCTGATCGCGACGAAGATCCGGTCGGGGGCGGTGTGGATCGTGCGGACATGGTTGACTGCGACGATGCCCGGCTGCGCCGCCACGATCCGCCGGACGGCCTCAACCACCTCCGGGTCGGCGCGCTCACCGATCAGCAGCCCCTTGGCCTCGCGCGCCAGCAGCGTCGCGACCGCGCCCAGCAGTAACCCGATCACGATCGACGCCAGCCCGTCGATGCGCGGGTCTTGCCAGGCATGGCTGGCCCATACCCCCAGCCCCGCGACGATCAGCCCGGCCAGCGCGGCGCTGTCCTCGAACAGCACGATGAACGCCGCCGGGTCCTTCGAGCCGCGGATCGCCGCCCACCAGCCCGTTTCGCCCTTCGCTGCGGCGAAGGCGCGCATCGCGAGCATCCACGAACCGCCTTCCAGCAGCATGGCCACCGCCAGCACGATATAGTTGGCGAGCGGATCGCGCAGCGGTTCGGGCGCGGCGATGTGGCGATAGCCTTCATAGACCGAAACGCCGGCGCCGAGCCCGAAGATCAGGATGGCGACGACAAACGCCCAGAAATAGAGTTCGCGGCCATAACCGAACGGGTGCTCGGCGTCGGGCGCGCGCCGCGCGCGGCGCTGGCCGTGGAGCAGCAGCAACTGGTTTCCGCTGTCGACCAGGCTGTGCACGCCTTCGGTCAGCATCGACGACGATCCGGTGATCGCCGCCGCCACGAACTTGGCGACGGCGATCCCCAGATTCGCGAGCAGCGCGGCATAGAGGACCAGGTTCGCGCGCCATCCCGACGCGGGCGCGGCAGCCATCGGCGCCTAGCGTCCGCCCGCGGTCACGTCTGCGCCGGCGCGGCGCCGCCGATCAGCCGCCAAGGCCGACCTTCGACAGAACGCGATCGACGATCCCCTTGTGCGCCGGATCGTCCGCGTCCCCCTGTGCACGCCGCGCTTCCTCCGCGGCGTCATAGCCCGAACTCTCGGGCGCCTCATGGTTGTGGATGGGCTGGGTCGAGGCGGGCGGGTCCGACGCATCCATCGATTCGTCGAGCGCGCGATCGAGCCGCGCTTCCTTGTTCTCGGGGTCACGCGCCAACCGCTCGGCGATCGAGCCGTCGGTGCCGGCATCGTGCTTGGCGGCCGCCGGACGCACGCCCTCCTGCTCGCTCTCGGGGCCGGGGGCGACCGACATCTTGTCGAGCGCCGGCTGCAACGGGTTGTTCTCCATCATCCGTCTCCTGAACAGTCTCGCTCGGTCAACGAATGGCGGCCGCACCGGTTGCGGCGGGGAGCCGGACGCAAAAGGGGCCCGGCAGTCGGTGCTGCCGGGCCCCTGTCTGTCATCTGTTCGCTGGGCCGGAAGCCGCGTCGATCAGTCGCGCGAGCTGCCGAACAGGCGCAGCAGGAACAGGAACATGTTGATGAAGTCGAGATAGAGCTCCAGCGCGCCCATCACGACGGCCTTCTCCTGCTGGGCAGTGCCGCCGACATAGGCATAGACGCTCTTGATCTTCTGCGTGTCATAGGCGGTGAGCCCCGCGAACACGAGCACCCCCAGCACGCTGATGATCATGCTCATCGTGCCCGACTGGAGGAACAGGTTGACCAGCATCGCGATCAGGATGCCGACCAGGCCCATGATCAGGAAGGTGCCGAGCCCCGACAGGTCCTTCTTGGTCGTGTAGCCCCACAGGCTCAGCGCCGCGAAGCCTGCCGCGGTGCCAAAGAACACCTGCGCGATCGAGCTGTCGGTATAGGCGACGAAGATCGTCGACAGCGACGCGCCGAGCAGCGCGGCATAGGCATAAAACATGCCCTTCAGCGCGGCGGCCGAGAAACGCGCCATGCCGAAGTTCATCGCCAGCACGATCCCCAGCGGCGCCAGCATCACCAGCCAGCCGACCGGGGTGGGCGCCAGCGTATAGCCGCGCGCGGTTTCGCGCAGCGCGAACAGCACGCTCATCAGGCTCTGCGACTTGCCGAACAGCATCGCGACGATGCCCGTCAGCAATACGCCCGAGAGCATGTGGTTATAGACCGAAAGCATGTACGACCGCAGACCGGCGTCGAACGATGCCGCGCGGACATCCGACTGCCCATAGGGGGCAGCGCCCGTCCGTGGATCCGACCAGTTCGCCATTATCAACTCCTTCGCCGGCCCTCCGCCGGCTTCACCGCAAATATCGGCCCGGCGGCCGTTCTTTTCAAGCAAAACCGCTTGGGGGCGGACAACGATCCGTGGTTCAAACGGTCATGCACCGACTCTTCGTTGCGCTTCGTCCGCCCGGTCCGGTCCGCGCGCAGTTGCTGGCGCTGATGGGCGGCGTTCCGGGCGCCCGCTGGCAGGACGAGGACCAGTTGCACATCACGCTGCGTTTCATCGGCGCGGTGGAGACGCGGGTGGCCGAGGACATCGCGCTCGCGCTCTCCAACGTCCATGCCGCGCCGCTGACGCTCGCGCTCGACGGCGTCGGCAGCTTCGGCGCGCGGGGGCGTCCGAACGCGCTCTGGGCGGGCCTGCGCCCGCACGATGCGGCGGCCGAGCTGCACAAGAAGGTCGATCACGCGCTCGTCCGCGCTGGCCTCGAACCCGAACGCCGCGCCTATCTGCCGCACGTCACGCTCGCGCGGTTCAGCAGCGGCGCCGCGGCGGACGTCGACCCGTTCCTGCGCATGCATGCGGCGCTGGCAAGCGCACCCTTCACGCTCGATCATCTGTTGCTGTTCGAAAGCCATCTCGGCCGCGAGCGCGCGCGCTACAGCGCCGTCGGGCGCTTCGCGTTGCGCGGCTGACCGATGCGCGCTTACGGCGAAACGCGCCGGGGCGGCGGCAGGACGATGGCGACCGGCCGCCCCGGAACGCGGCCCCGACCTCGCAGGCGCGCTGCTCGCCTCCTATCTCGCCGGCCATGATCAAGTCGCTGATGGTGGCCGCGCGCGATCGCGACCGGCTTGCCGAGATTCTCCGCATCACGACCCGCTTCGGGCTCGACATGCTCGTCGCGCGCATCGGGCTCGCGGGCGAAGCCCCGCCTG
>JAFABD010000084.1 GCA_023426225.1 Pseudomonadota bacterium
ATTTGGCATTGGTCCCTCGGCCATGACCGAGGCCATGGACATGCTCAATCAGCATTTCGCCGATGTTGCCTGATCCCAAAAAAGGCGCGGTGTCGTTCGGCGGTCCCAAATGTTTGCAACAGAGCCCGCGATTTCATCGCGGGCGATTATTCGATCGCCGACATGGCGGCCTATCCGTGGATCGTCCCGCACGAGGCGCACAAGCAGAATCTCGACGAATTTCCCAATCTGCGCCGCTGGTTCGAATCGATTCGCGCGCGTCCGGCGACGATCCGCGCCTATGCCCGCGGCGAAGAGGTCCGCCCCGAACAAAAGCCGATGACCGACGCCGAACGCCGCATCCTGTTCGGTCAGGGCGCCGCCAAGCCGGCCTGACCGCCGCATCGGCGTCCGGACCGCCCCCCGGACGCTACGTCGCCTTCGCCCGCCCCGCCCCGCCCTTGCGGCCGGCGGGGCGGGCGTGACCGGCCCCAGCCCGCCCGGCCGCCCGCGCGCGCGCCTGCGCCTCCTCGCCTTGCACGAAAATCCCTGTGGCATCGCGCGCCGCGGTCGCTTAGCGGAAAAGCAAACGACAACAGGGGGTTCGCAATGTCGGCCAAGGCCATGCTGGCGGGGGATTTCGCCACCCTGCCCGATCTCATCCGTGCGCACGCCGCCGAACGCGGCACCGCGGTCGCGCTGTGGTGCGACGATCATCCGCTCGATTACGCGACGCTTGATGCGCGCGCCGATGGCGTCGCCGCGACGCTCCAGCGCGCCGGGATCGCGCCCGGGCGCGCGATCGCCTTTCTGGGAGAAAACGGGCCGGGCCACATCGTCGCCTTTGTCGGGGCGTTGCGTGCGGGCTGCGTTCCCGCGCCGCTCGCGACCTCGCTCACCGATGCCCAGGTCGCGGCGATGCTCGGCGACTGCGACGCCGCGCTGCTCTTTGCCGATGCCGACCAGGCGGCGCGAAAGCTGCCGGGCGGCGTGCCGGTCGCGCCGCTCGATGCCGACGGGCTCGCCTGCTGGGTCGGCGATGCGGCGGCCCCCGTGCCGGCGCCGCGCGGGCCGGACGATGCGTTCAACATCATCTATTCGTCGGGCACCACCGGCACGCCCAAGGGGATCGTCCAGTCGCACGCGATGCGCTGGGTCCATATCGCGCACGCGCCGCCGGGTTTCGACACTGCGGTGACGATGGTGGCGACGCCGCTCTATTCGAACACCACCTGGATCAGCGTGCTGCCCACGCTCGGCTGGGGCGGCACCGTCGTGCTGATGCGGCGCTTCGACGCGCGCGGCTATGTCACGCTCGCCGAGCGCCATCGCGGCACGCACACGATGCTCGTCCCCGTCCAGTATCAGCGCATCATGGCGCTCGACGATTTCGACCGCTACGACCTGTCGAGCTTCCGGCTCAAGACGTGCACCAGCGCGCCGTTCGACGCCGCGCTCAAGGCCGACATCCTCGCGCGCTGGCCGGGGATGCTCGTCGAATATTACGGCATTTCCGAAGGCGGCGGCACGACGATGCTCGTGTGCAACGCGCATCCCGACAAGCTCGGCAGCGTCGGCCGCCCGCTCGACGGGCACGAGATCCGGCTCGTCGATGCCGACGGGCGCGAGGTGCCGACGGGCGCGGTCGGCGAAGTCGTCAGCCGCGCGCGCGCGATCATGTCGGGCTATCACGGCCGCGACGACGCGACCGCCGCCGCGACCTGGGTGGCGCCCGACGGCACGCGCTATCTGCGCCACGGCGATCTCGGCCGGCTCGACGCCGACGGCTTCCTGACGCTCGTCGGGCGGACGCGCGACATGATCGTCTCGGGCGGGTTCAACATCTATCCGGTGGACATCGAGGCGGTGCTGCTCGACCATCCGGGGGTCGACGAATGCGCGGTGTTCGGCGTGCCCAGCGAACGCTGGGGCGAAACGCCCGTCGCCTGTTTCGTCGGCACCGCCGATCCGGCGACGCTGCGCGACTGGTGCAACGCGCGCGTCGCCAGGGTTCAGCGGCTCGCCGCGGTCCACCGCGTCGACGCGCTGCCGCGCAACGCGCTGGGCAAGGTGCTCAAGCGTGTGCTTGAACAGGAATATGCCGCGCACGTCCCCGATCGGGCCGGCGCGGCGCTGGGGGAGGAACAGCATTGACCAACGCGCTCGCGACGATCCTGGCCGCGGCCGAAACCACCGATACGGGACTGCGCACGCAGGTGCCCGCCGACTGGAAACAGGGGCGCACCGCCTATGGCGGCTTCTCGGCGGCGCTCGCGCTGGCGGCGGCGCACCGCGTCGCGCCCGACCTGCCGCCGCTGCGCTCGGCGCAGATCGCCTTTGTCGGGCCGCTCGACGGCGCGATCGCGGTGTCGGCGCAGACGCTGCGCCGCGGCCGCAACGCCGCCTTCGTCCAGGCCGACGTGACCGGCGAGGCCGGGCTCGGCATGCGCGCGACCTTCGTGTTCATGTCGGCGCGCAACTCGGCGATCGGACACGGCGCCGCCGATCCGGCCCCCGTCGCCGCGCCGGCCGCCGATGCGCGGTGCTTCTCCGGCCCGCCCGGCTTCTTCGCGAGCAACTTCGACTATGTCGATCCGCTGCCTGCCGATCCGGCGCCGGCCGAATGGCTCCGCTGGACGCGGCTTCACGAACGCGACGGGCTCGATCCGATGGTCGAGCTGATGGCGATCGGCGACGCGCTGCCGCCGGGCGCGATGCGGCTCGCCGGGCTTGGCGGGATGCCGGTCAGCTCGCTCAACTGGCACATCAACCTGCTCACGGCCGCACCCGCCACGCGCGACGGCTGGTGGCTGCTCGGCACGCGCGCCGATCATGTCGGCGACGGGTTCAGCAGCCAGCGGATGGCGATCTGGAACGCCGACGGGGCAATGGTGGCAGAGGCGATTCAGGCGGTCGCCATCTTCGGCTGAGCAACGGCGGCTTTTCGCGCGCGAACGACAGGATCGGGCGCCGATTTTCTCGCGATCGCGACAATTTGCGACATTTTTGCGCGATCGGTGACACAATCGGGGGACAGCCGGGGGCGATATCGGCGGGGTCCACGGATCACCGTGGCCGAACAGGAGACCCGCCGATGAACAAGACGCTCGTCGCCGCACTGCTCGGGGCGACGCTGCTCACCGGAGCCGCCCAGGCGCAGCAGGCCCCCGCCG
>JAFABD010000203.1 GCA_023426225.1 Pseudomonadota bacterium
CTGGACAAGCGCGCCGTCGACGACGCGCCCGGTGCCGCCGACCGCGAGGACGAGCCCCTGGCTGCGCGTCGCGCTGGCGGCATAGGGGTCGCCGCGGAAGGCGAGCGTGCCGGCGTCGCCCGCCACCTCGACCGCGAGGTTGCCGCCGCCGAGCGTGCCGAAGCCGGTGAAGCCGACGGTGCCGCTGATGCTGTAGTCGGGATCGGTCACATAGGTGCCGAAATTGATCCACCAGGCGGTGGGAATCCCCGTCCCCTGCGCCGCCGACTGGCGCCACAGCCAGTTGCCGATGTCGCTGCTGGCGAACTGGGTATCGCCGACGCCGTCCTGCACCAGCCGGCGGCCGACAAGATCGCCGGTGAGGTTGCCGCCGACGCGGATGCCCAGATTGCCGCCATGGTCGGGATACCAGGCGCGGTAGAGGCTCTGTTCGCCGCCGTCGACATATTGCTCGTGCCCGGCACCGCCGAGCACGCGGTCGCCCTGGGTCGTGCCGCGCGGCTGATCGAGCCCGGCAGCGCGGGCGGCGTCGCGCGCGATCGACGAGGTGCCCGCAGTGTAGACGCCGAACAGCGACTGCATCGACAGGTCGCCCGCACTGGCGAGATCGAGGTCGCCGGTGCCGGTGCGCACCACGCTGAAGCTCGTCGCGGCGGGGGCATAGGTGTAGCTGACGGTGCCGCCGGTATCGGGCACCGCGCACAGGCCGGCCCGGGAGGCGCAGACATCGGCGAAGGACAGGCCGATCGTCTCCTCGATCGTCAGGCCATATTCGCGCATCAGCCGTTCGGCGAGCTGGACCTCGGTGAGCCCCGCGAAGCTCGCATCGGCGAAATAGGCGAGCGCGCCTTCCTCGGTCAGCGCGAGCGCGGCGGGCGTCGCGAGCCGCGCGCAAATGCCCGGCGCCGAGGCGCAGATATCGGCAAAGGTCAGGCCGATCGTCTCCTCGATCGTCATGCCGTAATCGCGCATCAGCCGGTCGGCGAGCTGTTCCTCGGTCAGTCCGGCAAAACTCACGTCACCGAGATAGGAAAGCGCCCCCTGCTCGGTCAGCGCGAGCGGGCCGGTGCCGCCGCCGCCCGAGACGACGCGCGTGCCCTTCATCCCGTAATGCAGGTCGGCGAGGACGAGCCGCCCGGTTTCGGCGCGCGGATCGGTGAGCCGGTTGTCGGCGGCGGCCAGATCGGCGCCCGCGACGAGGCGGACGTTCCACGACTGCGACCCTTCGGGCAGCATCGGCGCCAGCGCCCAGCTGCGCCCGGTGCCATCGCCCGGCCGCAGCGGAACCGACTGGACGCCCGCACCGAGATCGAGCGTCGAGCCCGCCGGGATGCGCGCGCCGAGCGGGAGCGTGACCGTCGCGTCGAGCGTCACCGTATCCTGGCGCACGTCGAACACGTCCGGCTGATGCGGCAGCGGCACCCCCTGCGGCCAGACGAGCGCGGCGAGCGGCGCGGCGACGGGGAGCAGCATCCCCGCACCGAGCTGCATCCCCGCATCGAGCGCGAGCGGCGCGGCGAGGCGCGTCCCCGCGGCATGCGCGAGGCTGCCGTCGGGGTTGCGGATGTCGGCGGCGAGGATCGTGTCGGCCGGCAGCGTCACCGCGCCGGCGAGCGTCGCCGCGACCGGCAGCCGCGTTCCCGCCGCCACCGTCAGGCCGCGGATCGGCACGGCATAGTTGAGCGACTGGCCCGCGGGCAGCCGCGTGCCGGGATGGAGCGCGATGCCCTCGCGCGGCACGACCACGTCGGCGTTGAACGGCTGAACCCCGGCGAGCAGCAGCCAGCCCTTTTCCTCGGGCATCCCCGCAGGCGGCGGCGCGAAGCCGTCGGTGATCGAGCCATAGACGCTGAGGTCGCCGCCCGCGCGCAGCACAAGGCTGCCCACCTCGCCCGAGCCGAGCGCGGCGGTGCGCGGCGTATTGGGGTTGAGGCTGGCATAGCGGTGGCCCGACAGGTCGAGATCGCCGCTGACCACCAGATCGCCCGTCGCGGCGACCTCGATCCCCGGACGCAGATGGAAGGCGTTGCGATAGGCCGCGGTGTTGAGCCCGGCGAGGCGGCCGTTGACCAGCGTGTCGTTGGCGAGCGCGGCGTCGATGAACGCGCTGCTTTCGGCATGGCGCGCGTCGAGCCACGCCTGGTCGATCACCTGATAGGGCCGGCCGCTCGCGCTGGGCGCGGCGCCCGTCGGCAGATCGTCGCCGGTATAGCGGCGCATCGCGTTGACCGCGATCGACCGCGCGCCGAGGATCGACACCGTGCCCGCGACGTCGATCGCGACATCGTCGTTGCCGAGGCGCGGCGCGTCGAGATCGAGCGTGCCGCGCGGCAGCCCGTCATTCTGCCCCGGTGCGGTGCCCGCCGCGACGCCGGTGCCCGCGCGCAGATCGATCCGCGCACCGGGGGCGAGCGTGAGCGTGCCGTTGCCCGAGGCGAGCGCGACGATCGCGCGGTTGGGACTGTCGATGATCCGGCCATAGCTGTCGACGCGCAGCGCGGTGCCGTGCGCGTCGAGCAGCGCGCCGCCCGCGATCGTCAGCCCGTCGCGCGCGGCGAGGCGGATCTGGCCGACCGAGACGCCGCTGGCGTCGATCGTCCCCGCGACGGTGAGCGCGCCGCCGTCGAGCGAGACCGCGACCGAGCCCGCGCGCAGTTCGTCGCCGATCGTGAGGTCGCCGCGGCGGATCTGGAACGACCGCGCGCCGGTGACGCCGCCGTTGTTGAGCATGCGGTTGAGCGCGGCGAAGTCGCCGAGATCCTGGCCGCGCAGCTCGACCGCGCCCGCGCGATAGGGGAGCCGCGTGCCGCCCGCGTCGTAATCGCCGCTGGCGGTGCCGCGCACGGTGCCGAGCAGCCGGACCTGGCCCGCCGCATCGGCGAGCGCGGTCGCGCGCAGGATGCCCGCCTGGTTGTTGCGCGCCGACAGGTCGATCACCGACCCCGCCGCCTGGGTGATGTTGCCGTCGCGGCTGTCGAGCAGCAGCTCGCCGCCCCAGCTGTATTTGCGGACGTCGTCGAACGCGACCTCGCGGCCCGACAGGTCGAGCCGCGCGCCCGCGCCGAGCGAGACGTCGCCGGTCGCGGCGAGCGTGAGCTTGCCGCTGGGGAGCGTGATCGCGGTGTCGACCGCGACGCTTGCGCCGCGGATCGACAGCTCGCCGCCGAGATCGGCGATCGCGCCCGCGCTGCCCGCCCCCGTCACGCGGACGGCGCCGCCCGCGCGGATCGCGTTGACCGAACCCGCGCGCCCGGTGAGAAGCGGCGTCACGATGTCGAGATCGCCGCCCGAATAGGCAAAGCCGCTGCCCGGCTGATACGCGCCCTGCGCCGCATAGACGGCCAGGCTGCCGCGATGATTGGCGGTGACGCGATCGGCGGCGGCGAGCGTCACCCGGCCGAAGCCGAGCGCAAGCCGGTCGTAGCTGGCGTTCGAGGTGATCGCGTCAGGGCCGAAGCCGAACTCGATCTGGCGCGCGTCGATGCGAAGCTGGCCGCTGCCCGTGCCGGCGCCGCCCGCCATCACCGCAGGCGCCGCGCCCGCCGCGCCGTTCCAGACGAGGTTGCCGGTGCGGATCGTCGCGACGTCGCCCGCATCGCCATGGCCGTAGATGCCGCCGGTGGTGAGCACCAGATTGGCAAGGCGCGACTTGCCCGTCGCGGGGTCGATCGTGTCGAGCGCGACGGTGCCGAAGAAATTGACCGAATCGCGCGCGTTGAGGACGAGCGTTTCGAGCGCGGGCGCGCCGGTGGCGCTGTCGCCGCGCAGCAGCCGGTCGAGCACGCCCTGGTTGAGCGCAAGCCCGGCGGGCAGGATGTTCGCCGCCGCCGCCGAGGCGAGCGCGGCATCGGTGCCGACATTGACGCCGCCGACCGCGAGCGTGAGGTTGCGCGTGCCGTAACGCACGCTGTTGTCGAGATCGAAGGCGCGATCGGTCGCGGCGACGATCGTTCCTTCGGAATAGAGCGTGGTGGTGCCGCTGCACGATGCGGTCGGGCAGCCGCCGATCACGATCCGCCCCGCGCCGAACGCCGGCGTGGTGCCCGCGACGGGCGCGGTGAGCGTCAGATAGCTGTTGGCGACGGCGAGCACGCCGGTCGCCTTGGGCGCATAGATGAAGCCGTCGCGCGAATCCTGGCCGACGGTGCCGCGGCCGAGCGTGTTGAGCGACGCGCCCTGTTCGACCGCGATCGTGCCCTCGGTCCGGCCGTTGACGAGGAAGATGTCCCCCGCCGTCAGCCGCGCGCCGCTGCGCACCAGCACGTCGCGCGCGTCCGACACGAAGTTCACGAAATTGCCGGTCTGGCCGTAGAGCGTGGTGGTGCGCCCGCCGATGAGCAGCCGCCCGGCGCCGAGCGCGTCGATTTCGGCATCGGCGACGGTGATGCCGGCAAAGCCCGGCGTCGCGCCCGCGCCCGCCGCGACGATCTCGATCGCGCCGCCGCTCGTCGGTGCGAGCTGAACCTGGCTGGCCCAGCCGCCCTTGCCCGGCGCGCCGGCGAACGTGCCGCGAAACGCGAAGGACGGATCGCTGCCGAGGTTGCGCGCGAGGTTGAGCGTCAGCGTCTGCGCGTCGTTGGGCAGGCGGATGCGCGGCACGCCGAGCCGCGCGGCGTCGGCGAGCGCGAAGGCGGCGAAATCGGTTTCGTTGTAGAGCGTGTGGCGCCGCACCGCCGCCGCCGGCGTGACGAGGATCTGGCGCGACAGCGCGTCGGCGATGTCGGTGCCCGCGACGGCAAGCCGCGCCGAGGCGGCGAACGAGCCGTTGCCGACCGAGGCCGGATCGAGCCGCAACCCGCGCGGATCGGCGGCGTCGGCGATCTCGACGCGGAACGCGCCCGGCAGCAGCGCATAGGTGGAGGGCATCAGTGTGTAGCGTCCGGCGGCGAGCCCGCCC
>JAFABD010000228.1 GCA_023426225.1 Pseudomonadota bacterium
CCCCGGCCGTCCCCCTTTCCAAAGCGCATCGCAACGCCCCGCCAGCCACCCGCCGGCGGGGCGTTTTATTCTGTCCGGTGCAGCGCCGAGATCGACGGGCCGCACAAACGACAAAGGGCGCCGCGGCGGAAACGCCGGACGCCGTTCAGATCCGTGACAACTCGATCAGCCGCGGTCGGCGGCAACCTCGACGATCAGCACGCGGGCGACACCGCCGTCGGCGGCCTTGGCGGCGCTGGTCAGATCATGGTCGAGCTGGACCGCATCGACCGCACGCAGGCCCGAGGCATAGAGGCGCGCAAATTCGAGCGCGGCGGCGACGGTCGCCTCGCGCAGCTTGGGCATTTCCTCGGTCAGACGCGCCGATGCGGCGGCGTCCTGCGCCTCCAGCACGACCTTGAGGCGCAGTTCGCCGTTCATCCGATCGGACTCGACGATCGGGACGGTGATCTCTTCCATCGGTACGAGGTTGAGGTTGCCCCCACCCCCGCCGCCACCGCCCGACGCCTGGGCATTGCCCCCCAAAAAGGGAGCCAGTCCAGTCGTTGCCAAAGCCAGCGCGGCCAAGCCCTTACGCACAACCAAACTCCTGGATCGAAGCCGCTTCGCGGCCACTTCCCTCTATAATAGAGGCAAAACAGTCAAAGGTGCGGATTTGAGCTACGATCAACGCCCCGGACGCATTCGCGTCGTCAGCGAGGGCGCGGCCGGCAATCGCCGCCGCAACGATCCCCAGCCGGCAGACGAGACGCCCGACACCGCGCTGGCGGTGCCGGAACTCGACGCGCTGCCCGCCCCGGCCAAGCCCGGCCTGCCGCTGTTGCAGGCCGCGATCTTCCTCATCACCTGTATCATCGGGGGCGTCGTCGTCGCGGTGGTCCGGCCGTTCGGGCTGGGTTGATGCGCAAGGCCCTGATTGCCCTGCTCGCCGGTGCGGCGACGATCGCCGCCGGCGAACCCGCGGGCCACGAACATGCCGCCGCGCCCACCAATTCGCCGGCGACCACCAGCCCCGCCGCCGCCGCGGCCGGCCCGGCCGCATCGCCCAAGCCGACGACGCTGCCGCCCTTTGCCGCGGTCCTGGCCGAAATGCCGATGATCAGCGGCGCCAAGGGCTGGGAGGCACCCGAGGATGCGGCAGCCTGGGCCAAGCTGGCCAGCGCCAGCCCGGCCGATCGCCAGCTTGCGCGGTGGGACTATGCCCGCGGGCTGGTGGGGCGCGGACGCGGCGCCGAGGCGCTGGGCGTGCTCGACGTGATGCTCGCGTCCGACCAGGACCTGGAAATGGTCGCCGCCTATCGACTGGCGCGCGGGGCCGCGCTTACCGAACTGGAACGCCACGAGGATGCGATGGCGGTGCTGTCGGTCCCCGACCTGGAAAGCAACCCCGAGGCCTGTGCCTGGCGGATGCGCAGCCTGTCGGACGCCGGCGCGTGGAAGGACTCGCTGCGCGAGGTCAACTGCGCGCTGCCCGCGATCAACGGTCGCACCGCCTGGGACCGGATGCCGTTCGTGCTCGCCGCCGCGCGCGCCGCGATCGAGGCCGGGCAGCCGCGCCCGGTGCTCAACTGGCTGAAACTCTTTCCCGATCAGCATGCCGAGGCCAATCTGCTGCGCGGACGCGCCTATCTGGCGCTGGGCGAGTATGACGAGGGCCGGTTGCGGCTGGAACGCGCGCGGCTTTCGGGCAGCCCCGAAGTCGTCGCGGCGGCCCGGCTGGGGCTGATCGAGGCGGCGATGGCCACGCACGCGATCAAGCCCGGCGAGGCCGACAAGCAGCTCGAGGCGCTCCGCTTCGGCTGGCGCGGCGGTCCGGTCGAACAGCGCGCGCTGACGCTGCAGCTCCAGATCGCCACCGACGCCAAGGACCTGCGCGGCCAGTTGCGCGCGGGCGCGGCGCTGTTCCGCTATTTCAAGCTGGGCGCCGATGCGACGCCGCTGCTCGTGCGGATGCAGGCGGCGCTCGCCAGCGCGCTCGACCCCAATGGCGGCGTGCCGCTGCCCGAGGCGGCGGGGCTCTATTGGGACTATCGCGAGCTGGCGCCGAGCGGCGCCGACGGCGACCGGCTGGTGCTGCAGCTTGCAGGCCGGCTGGAGAGCAAGGGTCTGTACGCCCGCGCGGCCGAGCTGTTGCAATATCAGCTGACGCAGCGCGCCGAGGACGTGGCGCAAGGCCCGCTTTCGGTGAAGGTCGCCGCGCTCCACATCCTGTCGGGCCGCCCCGACCGCGCGCTGGACGCGATCCGATCGACCGAGCAGCCGAGCTATACGCCCGAGATGCGCGCCGACCGCAAGCGCATGGAAGCAGTCGCGCTGCACCAGCTGGGCAAGGACGCCGCCGCGCTCGCCGCGGTCGACGGGCTGCCCGATGCCGCGGCGATCCGCGCCGAGATCCATTGGCGCAGCAAGGACTGGGGCGCCTTTGCCAGCGAGAATGCCGGCAGCCTGCCGGGTGCCGGCGGCCTGAGCACGCCCGGCCAGGCGGCCGTGCTGCGCCAGGCGGTCGCGCTGGCGATGCTGGGGCGTGAGGCCGACCTGCAGGCGTTGCGCCGCCGTTATGGCGCGGCCTTTGCCAAGCTGCCGAGCGGCCCCGCGTTCAACGTGCTGACGCATTCGGTCGGCAGCATCGACCCGGGCAGCATCGGCGCGGCGATGGCCGCGATCCCGAGCGCCAGTTCGGCGGGAACGCTGGGCGACCTGCTCGACGCGTCGCCGAGTTCCTGACCCGGCCCGACCATCCTGTCCCGACAGCATGACGCCGCGGTTCCCCCAGGGAGCCGCGGCGTTTTGCCATGCGCGTACCATGCGCGTGCCGGGCGCGTGCCGGGCGCGGGGCGCTCCCGCGAGGCGATCGCGCGAGCGACCAACGAAAACGGGGCGGAGGTTGCCCCCCGCCCCGCAGATCGTCGCGTCGATGCCGGCCCGGTGCCGGATCAGCGGCGCCGGATCACTGAAGATAACTGGCGAGGCTGAGCCCGCTGAGCTTCGAGAACACCGAATAGCTCGCCTGGAGCATCGCCATCTGCTGCGACAGATCGACGACGACCTGGCCCATATCGGCGTCCTCGTTGTTGGCGATGACGTCGTTGAGCAGCACGCCGCGCTCCTCGCCGCGCTGCGTGAGCGTTTCGACCTGGTTCTGGCGGCGGCCGTTGTCGGCATTGACCGAGCGCAGCGAATCGAGCCCGCCGTCGAGCTGGCCGACGACGGTCTTGAGCGCGTTCATCTGGGTCGCGTCGGGCGTGCCGCTGATCGGCCCGGCCTGGGCGAGCGTCTGGAACACCGTGTAGAGGCCCTTGCCGAAGTCGCTGGCGGTAATGCCATAGGTGACGTCGACACCGTCGGCGACGCGCGCGCTGGCGCGGACATCGTCATCCTTGAACGCGTCGGCCGCAGGCGTCGTCGCCGCGTCGGACAGCTTTTCGACGGCAAAGGGCAGGTCCGAGGTCTGCGATCCCGCGAACAGCGGCGTGCCGCCTTCCATCGCGTTGACCGAGGTGCGGAACTGCGAAAACGCGGCGTCGATCTGTTCCTGAAGCCCGGCCGCCTTGCCCGTGCCGATCGCGGTCAGGATGCTGGTGCGCAGGTCCGAAAAGGTCGAATCGAGACCGTCCAGATGCCCCTGATAGAGCGACAGCGTCGTTTCGACGCGCTTGGACACGGTCGACTGCGCCGTCTGGCGCGCAAGCAGCGTGTGCGCCGACAGGTTGCGGACGGTTTCGGTGCCCAGATCGGCGAAGTCGACCGACTTCTTGCCGGTCGAAAGCCGCTTCTGGGTAACTGCCAGCTTTTCCTGCGTCCGCGAAATCGCGTCCGACATGGTCCGCTGAAGTGGAATGGTGGCGACGCGCATTGTTCAGACCCCTCTAGCCGTCATTTAACCATGGCAAGCAGCGTATCGTACATCTGCGTCGCGGTCGTGATGACCCGCGCCGCCGCCGAATAGCTGTTTTGAAGTACGACCATCTGCGACAGTTCCTCGTCGACATTGACGCCCGAAAAGCTGTCGCGGCGGCTGACCGCGTCGTCGCGGCGGGCGGTGGCGTTGGCGAGGCTGCCCTTCGACTGGCTCGCCTCGAGCCCGGTGCGGCCGAGGAACAGGCTGGAGAACTGGTCGACCGTCGCGACGCCGTCCTTGCCCAGATCGACCGTCTTGGTGAGCCGGTCGATGAAGTCGGTTGCGCCGCGAAGATCGCCCGCGCCCAGCACCTTGGTGCCGACCGCCCCCGGCTGAAGCCGGGCGAGCGGCACCTTGCTCGCGTCGTTGAACATCGGCGCCGTGACCGCGGCCGTGGTCAACCCGCTCGAATTGCCGGTGAGGCCCATCAGCGCCGACAGCGTGCGGCCGGTATCGCCGCGCTGCGTCGAATCCGACGGGATCGACAGCGTCGCGCCGGCGAGCGCGGTCAGCGGCTGGAAGCGCAGCCGCCCACGGTCGTCGAGATTGAACTTGCCGAAATCGGCGAGCGGGCTGGCGTTGAGATCATTGACGATGTCGTCAAAGGTGCCGCCCGTCGTCGGTTGCAGCGTATAGCTGGTGAGCGCGCGGCCGCTGGGATCGCGCAGCACGATCTGCGTCGTTTCGCCCGTGGTGAAGCCGTGCGGATCGGTCTTTGCGAAGCCCGAGGGCACCAGCGGGCTCATGTCGCTCTGGACCAGGTCGTTGAGCCCGAAGAATTGCGAGACGCCGACGCCGGCGCGCGCGCTGGGCTTGGCCGTATCCTGCGCCACCACGACGCCGTTGCCGGCGCCGGTCGCCGCGATCGTCAGCTTGGCGTTGGCATAGGTGGCGGTGGCGTTGCCGCCGAGCCCGGTGTTGATCGCGCTGACCATGTCGTCGACCGTCGCGCCGGGACCGAGCGCATCGAAGTCGATCGTCGTCCGGGCGACGAGCGTGCCGTCGCTCTTGGTCACGGCGAAATCGGCCTTGCCGGTGAAGCCGAGCCGGTCGGTGCCGGTCAGGCCGGTCGAGCGGCCTTCGAGCTTCGCGGGCGCGGGCACGGTGGTGCCGGCGTTCGAGACGCTGTTGAGCGCCTCGGACATGCCGCTGAACAGCACGCCGAGCTGTTCGGTGAAATTGGGCAGCGCGCGGTCGCGCAGGTCGAGCAGGCCGCCGAGCTTGCCACCGATCGCCGCCGAATCGATCTTGTCGCCGGTGGCGGCGCCCATATTCCCCTTATCGTCGACAAAGCGGATGTCGATATTGGGGTAGATGGGCTGCGAAATGCCCTGCCCGCTCGTCGGATAGGAAAGCTGTCGCAGCTTCTTGTCGAGCAGTGCGGCGCCGCTGGCGGTTTCGAGCGTGACGCGGCCATCGGGCTGTTCGCGAACGTTCACCGCCATCAGCGAGCTGAGCTCCTGAATCGCGTTCATCCGCTGATCGGCCGAGCCCGCGGCGGTGCGGCCGAGCGCGGTCGCCTGCGAGATCGTGCCGTTGAGATCGTAGATCTGCCGGAGCAGGCCGTTGATGCGGTCGACCGAATAGCCGACTTCGGATTCGACGTCGCCGCGCAGCCCCTCAACGTCGCTGTTGAGCTGCTGCATCGACGAGATCGCGTCCTGGACGTCGGAGGTGAACTGCGCGACCGTCTGGGCCGATGCCTGCGAACCCGTCATCGCGATCGCCGAGGCGTTGACCGCATCGAGCCGCGCGGGCAGCCCCGACGTGGACCCCGGCGTGCCGAGCAGCGCCTGGAGCCGGTCGAGATAGCTCGACGACACGTCGGCCCGGCCATAGTCGCTGGCGCGGCGATAGACGGTCGCTTCGAGAAACTTGTCGGCGATGCGGGTCGGCTCGCCCACCACCACGCCGTTGACATTGCCCGAAACGACGCCGGTGGTGAGGTCCACACGCTCGCGCGCATAGCCCGTCACCCCGACATTGGCGATGTTGTTGGAGACCGCACGGAGTCCCGCCTGCGCCGCAGCGAGGCCGGAAACCGCCGATCCAAGGATTTCATTCAACGCCATCGTCTATCGCCCCTCAACCCGTCCTAATGTCAGCGCTTGAGATCGCTGACTTCGCGCAGCATGTCGTCGACCGTCGTGATGATCTTCGACGCCGCGCTGTAGGCGCGCTGGAAGCGGATCATGTTGGTGAACTCGCTCGCCAGATCGACGGTCGAGGCCTCCAGCGTGTTCGACAACAGCTTGCCCGCGCCGAGCTGGCCCGGGGCGTTCATCGTCATCGTGCCCGACGAACGGTTGCCGCTATAGGCGTTGCCCGACACGCGGGTCAGGCCGTTCGGGTTCGGGAACGTCGCGATCGGGAGCTGGAACACCTTGCGCGTCGAACCGTCGTCGAAGATCGCGCTGACCACGCCGTCGGGCGAGATGTCGGTGGCCGCGATGTTGCCGAGGATGCCGCCGTCGGCGCCGCCGCGGATCATCGACGAGGGCTGACCGAACGAGGTGAGGCCGTTGATGCCGCCGTCGTCGCCGAGGTCGAGCTTGATCGGCACCGAGGTCGCGTTGTTGGTGTAGGTGATGTTGAGCGGCGCAAAGAGCGCCGGCGTCGAACCCGCCTTGTCGAGGCTGCCGTCGCCGTTGAACTTGAGCGTGCCGCTGGCCAGCATGCCGCCCGCCGCCGTCACGTCGCTCGCCGGCGTGGCGTAGGTTTCCATCTGCCAGGTGTTCGGCCCGGTCTTGAGGAACGACATGTTGAGCTGGTGGCTACCGCCCTGCGAGTCATAGATCGTGAAGGGACGCGTGAAGGTCGGCGTGACCGCACCCGACGCCATGTTGCCGGCGGTGTAGGCCCCGGCATAGGCGGTGGTATCCGACTGGAGGTTGATGCGCGCTTCCAGCTTGGTGGTGGGCGCCGCCGTGCCGACGAGGTCGCTCAGCCGGACCGGCTGCAGCGCGTCGACGCTGCCGGTGTTGGTGTAGTTGCCGGTGGCATCGAGGCGCCAGCCATAGAGGTACATGCCCGACGAGTTGCGCATGAAGCCCTGCTCGTCCGGCTTGAACGAACCAGCGCGGGTATAGGCCACCGGATCGTTGCCCGACACGCCCGTGCGCGTGATGAAGAAGCCGTCGCCGTTGATGGCGAGGTCGGTGCTGCTGCCGGTCGCCTGGGGCAGGCCCTGCTTGGTGACCTGCGTGATCGGTGTCGCCGCGACGCCGCCCGCCGAATAGCTCGACGCCGAACGGCCGTCGGTCACCAGCGTGCGGAACTGCGCCTCGACGCCCTTATAGGCGACGGTGTTGATGTTGGTGATGTTGTCCGCGACGGTGGCCATCGCGCTCGACTGCGCATTCAGACCCGACACACCGGCGTAAAGGGCAGAATAGAGGCTCAATTTATGCACTCCCCAATTGCCTGCGGATCGATCGCGCAGGCCACGGGAGCATTTTAGGAAGAACTTCGGCGCGCCCAAAGGCTAGGCAAAATTTGCCGGGTAAAAAGCATCGGCGGCGACACGCATCCTATAATGGAGGCAAACTCCGACGAAAGGTTGCTTTCCATGCTCCGCATCACGCTTCGCGACGGCGAAAAGGCGATCGTCAACGGCGCCGTGCTGTGCGCCGTGGGGCGAACGCAGATCGCGATCGAGAACAAGGTGTCGATCCTGCGCGGTCGCGAGGTGATGAAGCCCGAGGACGCGGTGACGCCCGCCCGCCAGCTCTATTTCGCGACGATGCTCGCCTATATCGACCCGGCCAACCGCGACACGCACCATGATGCGGTGCTGACGCTGCTCGCCGCGCTGGTCGCGAGCTTCGACACGCTCGAGGCACGCGGCGCCTGCATCCGTTATGCCCAGCACGTCGCGCAGGGCGATTATTATCGCGCGCTCACCGACGCGCGCGAAATCATCGCTTTCGAGAACCTGCCGCTCCCGAGCGAGACCGACGGCACGGTGCAGGCGGCCTGAGGGGCAGACGAAGGTGCAGACCCTAGCCAGCGCCGCCCGCGCGATCCGCGCGATGGTCCCCGACCGCCGCTTCGGCCGCGTCGTCGCGGTGCGCGGCGCGATGATCGAGGTCGAGGGACTGGCCGGCGCCGCCCAGATCGGCAGCCGGATCGACATCGACGCCCCCGGCGGCACGGTGGAAGCCGAAGTGACCGCGCTCGATCGCGACGTCGCGCTGTGCCTGCCCTTCACCGACCCGCAAGGTGTCGGCCTGGGGACGCGCGCCATGCTTGCCGCGGGACAGCTGCTCGTGCGTCCTTCGACCGGCTGGCTCGGCCGCATGGTCGACGGACTGGGACGCCCGGTCGACGGGCTCGGCCCCCTGCCCCCCGGCGGCGAACCGCAGCCGATCAAGGCGCCGCCGCCCGCCGCCGCCAACCGTGCGCGCGTGGGCAACCGCATCGAAACCGGCGTCCGCACGCTGGACCTGTTCGTGCCGCTTTGCCTGGGCCAGCGGCTGGGCCTGTTCGCCGGTTCGGGCGTGGGCAAATCGGTGCTGCTGTCGATGCTCGCGCGCTGGACGCAGTGCGACGTCGCGGTGATCGGGCTGATCGGCGAACGCGGCCGCGAAGTGCAGGAATTCGTCGAGGACGACCTGGGCCCCGAGGGCCTTGCGCGATCGGTGGTTGTCGTCGCGACCTCGGACGAGCCCGCGCTGATGCGCCGCCAGGCCGCCTGGACGACGATGGCGATCGCCGAGCATTTCCGCGACCAGGGCCTGAACGTGCTGTGCCTGATGGATTCGGTGACGCGCTTTGCCATGGCGCAGCGCGAGATCGGCCTCGCCTCGGGCGAGCCGCCGGCGACGAAGGGCTATACCCCCACCGTCTTCGCCGAACTGCCGCGCCTGCTGGAACGCGCCGGGCCGGGCGCATCGGGCAAGGGCATGATCACCGGGCTGTTCACCGTGCTCGTCGACGGCGACGACCATAATGAACCGGTCGCCGACGCGGTGCGCGGCATCCTCGACGGTCACGTCGTGATGCGCCGCGCGATCGCCGAACGCGGCCGCTATCCGGCGATCGACGTGCTCAAATCGGTGTCGCGCACACTGCCGCATTGCCAGACGGACGAACAGAATGCGATCCGGCTGGGCGCGCGCAAGCTGCTGTCGACCTATGCCGACATGGAAGAGATGGTGCGGCTGGGCGCGTACAAGGCCGGTTCGTCGGTCGATGTCGACCGCGCCGTCGCGATCGCCCCGCAGATCGAGGCGCTGATCAACCAGAACAAGAATGATCGCGGCTTTGCCGACGAGGCATTCGCCGCGCTGGCCGAGATCATCGGTTATCAGCCTGAAGACCAGCTGGCAGCCGCGGCATGAAGACGCCCTATGACACCGCGCTGCGCCTGCAGCGTCGCGAGGTCGATGCCGTCAAGGTTTCGATCAGCGTCGAGGTCGAACGGATCACCACGCTGGAGCAGCAGGCGCGCACGATCGATTCGCGCGTCGTCGAGGAACGCCGCCTGGCGCACGCGCTGCCGCTGTCGTCCGACCATTGGGTCGCCCGGATGCGCGCCGAACGCGCCCGCGTCGAGCACGCCGCCCGCGAATCGCAGGCGCGGCTCAACCAGCTTCGCGACCAGGCGATCGAGGCCTATGGCACGATGCGCGCCATCGAAAGCGCCGCGACGCGCTATCGCGACGAGGCCGAGCGTGCCGCCGACGTGGCCGAACAGAGCGCGATCGACGACATCGCCGCGGTCCGCTTCCTCAATGCGCGGCGGCGGAGGCGGGCGGCATGATCCAGCGCACCGATTTGCAGCATATGACGCCGCAGCAGCGCGCGCGCGTCATCTATACCGAGGCGCAGTCCGCGCTGTCGAACCGGCTGTGGCGCGCGGCGCTCGGCGACGGTGATCGCGACAATGGCCGCGATGCCGGGCTGGGCGGCAGCAAGTTGCAGATGGATTCGCTGTTGCAACTGCTCGGCAGCGGCGACGGCGTTCCCGGACTGGCGGGCATGGCCGGGCTCGCGCCCAAGCACTGCGCGTGCACCTGTGCCTGCTCGTGCCACCATCCCGATGCCGCGCAGCCGGGATGGCAGGACGCGGCCGATCGCGAATCGCGCGGCCGGGGGCAGGACGATGCGGGCAGCCGCTATGGCCGCGTCGCCGCAACCGACACGCTGGCGCCCGCGGTCGAGGGTGCGGGCGGGCTCAACCTGGGCGCCAATGCGCGCCACGCGGGAACGATCGCCGCCGCCGAAGCGCGCACCGGGATTCCGGCAACCGCGATCGCCGCGATCGTCGATGCCGAGGCCGCCAAGGGAGCCGACGGATCGTGGAACGCGCATTCGCGCAATCCGCGGTCGAGCGCCGCGGGGCTGGGACAGTTTCTGAGCGGGACCTGGCAACGGCTGGCCGAGACGCCGGGCACCTGGCTCAACAGCTTTGCCGCGCAGCAAGGCTGGCTCGACGGCCGGGGCAAGGTGAACGGCGGCGCGCGCAGCGACCTGCTTGCGCTGCGCTATGACCCGCAGGCGTCGATCCTGACGGTCGCCGATCTTGCCAAGCGCAACGTCGAACAGCTCGAACGCGCCGGACTGCGCGTGCGCGCCGATTCGGAAACGCTCGCCAAGGCCGCCTATCTGGGCCACCATCTGGGACTGGCCGATGCGCGCAAGTTCCTCGCCGGCGGGATCGAGGCGGGACGCGCCCGGATGCTGCTGGCCGCCCAGATCGGCAGCGGTGCGGCCGAACAGCGAATCGCCGAAGCCGGCGATGCCACGCGGGCGCACCGCGAATGGCTGCTAAGTTTCATTAATCGAAGAATTCGCCCGGACCGATTCGCGGGCTAACAAAACCTTCCTATAATGGATGGAACCGAGGCGCCCTGGCGATTGCCAGCATCGGCGCCCGGTAGGCGATGGCACTGAAATCAGAGAGTTTTTTCGGATCAGCCCGCCTACTCCATTACGCTACCGTAAATGTACGTATGGGAGCCGCTAACATCCGTTAAAGGATTAACGGCCATTGTCCCCCTGTACCCGGCACGGCCTCACCGGCGCCGGGCGCAACCAGGGGAATATGAAATGTCGAAGACCACGATCGCCCTCGAGGCAGCTGTTGCCACCGTCATCGAGAACACGCCGAAGGACGGTTCCCAGACCAGTCGCCAGCGCGCCGCCATCGATCGTGCCTTTGCCCAGATCCTGAAGCTGATCGCGCCGCGCATCCGCCACTTCATCCGCCAGTATGGCCTGACCGCGCACTGGGACGACGCCGAGCAGTGCTGCGCGATCGCCGTTCACCGCGCGATCCAGGCCTATGAGCCCGAAAAGGCGCAGTTCACCACTTTCGTGAACTGGCAGATCCGCGGCGAGCTGCAGAGCCTGCGCTTTCGCCTGATGACCGATCAGCGCCCGTCGGCGAAGAAGGTCGAGGCGACCACGGTTTCGCTGAACGCGCTGACCATGTCGAACGACGGCGAGGAATCGGCGCCCGAAGTCCTGATCGAGGACGAGGACGCGCTGTCCCGCACCGAGGCTGCGGCGTCGGATTACCTGGCAGATTCGGCGATCGCTTCGCTGATCGACGCCTATGTCGACCATCTGCGCAAGATCGGCATCGAGCAGCTCCGCCGCCGCCCGCGGCCGAAGCGCGAGGAAGCCGCGCTGCGCCGCGAGGGACCGCGCCTCCGCCTGGCGACGCACGGCATCGATCCCGCCGAACTCGAAAAGCTGGAAGCCAAGCTGGCCCGCGACCGCGAGATCGTCGCCCGCCGCGTTTTCCAGACGGCAACGCTCGACGACCTGTCGCTCGACACCGGCGTGACCAAGGAACGCGTCCGTCAGATCACCAAGTGCGCCGCCAAGGTGATCGCCGAGATCGCCGCCGCCGACCCGCGCTTTGCGGTGATGGCCGAATATGGCCAGCCCGCGCCGAAGCGCCGCCAGCCGGCAGCCCCCGCGACCGCGACGCTCCTTCCGGACGCCAACCAGCCGCACAACCGCCTTGCTTCGGTTCGCGCGATCCAGCCGTCGGAACTGGCCGCCAGCACGGTTGCCGCGGTCACTGCCGAAAAGGCCGACGTCGCCGCGACCGTGCAGATCGACCTCAAGACCGCCGCGCTGCACTGATCCCCAACGCGGCGGCCGGTGCCCCACCGGGCCGGCCGGCCACCCGCCCGCCGATGCAACGAGAATATGACATCCGCATCATCGGCTGCGCGGTAACGATCCTATAATATCTGCATCCGAATTGTGAGAGGGGACGTTCGATGCGCAAGGCACTCGACGTAGTGGACCAGCCCCAGACCGGCTGGACCGCGATGCCGCGACCCAATTACCGTCTGACCGCGCTTGCGGAGGACGTGGCCCGCCGTGCCCGCCCGCTGCTGCCCACGGGCAGCGGCATGTTCCTTGGCCTGGAACTGTGCGATTCGGGCATTTTGCGGATGCTGTGGTGGCGCAGCGACGATTTCGGCCTGGTCGCCGAGATCGCGGCGCCGATCGAGGCATTCTGCCCCAGCGACACCGACGAAGGCGCGTTGCAGGAAGCGGCGATCGAACTGCTCGACTATCTTGCCGGGCGCTGGCCCGCGCCGCCGCGCGGCTATGGCGTGATTACCGACGGCACCGGCGTTGCCTTTGCACCCGAACAGCCCGCCCCGTCGGCCCCCGGCTGGCTGGTCCGCCAGGCGAGCAGCGACCGCCCCTTGCTGGCGATCGTGCCGCTCGATCCTTATGGCCCCTGTGCCTTTCTGGGCAGCAAGGGCGCCTGTTCCTCGCTGCACTGACCGACGCTTTCGGCATCGTCCCGGCCAAGCCCTTCGCGATCGCGAAGGGCTTGTTTACTCACTATTAATCCTTTAACTATGATTTACGCCCGCAACTAGAACGGCGCAAGAACCGCGCAGGGGTGGACATGGAAGAGGCAAGCCGCAGAGCGGATGGGTCGAAAAGCCGCGGTGCCGCCGCCTGCACAAGCAGTGCCCCATCAACTCTGCCCGGCGAGGTTCCCATCGACACGCATCGCGCCTTCGTCTTTCCCAATCGGGTGCGGGAACTGCGCCAACGCCTGGGCTTTCCAAAACTTCTTCGGCTTTCCAGCCTGATACCAGAGATACCGTATATCCGGCTGTCGAAGATCGAGCGCGGCGAGGTGCTGGCCCGCGCCGATGAGCTCCATCGCATCGCCGCCGTGCTGGGCGTCCCGGCGCACGACCTGCTGATCGACATCGATTCGCCCGATTTCTCGATCGCGCGCTGGGCCGCGCCGTTCCTCGACACGAGCCAGATCGACCTCGCCGAGGAGCGGTTCGCCGTCGAGCTTGCCGCCGCGATGCGCGTGCGCCGCACCGGCGATCCGGAACTGACGATCGCCGCGATCGAACAGCGCCATGGCCTTGCCCCGGTCAATCTCTCGCGCATCGAAAATGCCGCCAAGCCGTTCGGGCGCTGGAACCCGGCGACGCAACAGGCGGTCTTCGCGATTTTCGGCGTCGGCGACGAGGCGGAACTGCGCGCGCTGATCGACGCGCAGGTGCGGTCGGGCGCGCTGGGCGACATGATCGCGGCGGTCGACGACCCGCAACGGCGCCACGAGCGCTCGCGCGCGCGCATCGCGACGCTCGCCGAGGAGTTGAAGCGGCTGGTCGCGCCGACGCCGCCGTTGACGCCGGGATCGCGCCGGAACCTCGCCCTGACGCCGCCCGCGGTCGCCCCGCTCCCGCGTACCGCGGCGCGCGCCGTGCCGGTGCTGGGCACGCCGCTCGCCAACGGACTGATCGCGCACCAGCCGACCGGCGACACGATCGAACTGCCGAACGCCGCCGGTGCCCGCGCCTTTGCCCTGCGCGTCTGTCGCGCGACGCTGGGCGGCGGATTGCCGGCACAGGCGATCGTCATCATCGATCCCGACCGCCACCCCGCCCCCGGCGGCCTCGCGGCGTTGCAGGAGAGCGACGGCTGGCGGCTGCTGTCGGTCGGTGCCGATCGCGACGGACGGATGATCGGCTATAGCAGCAACCCCGCGCTGGAGATCGTGCTGGACGAGCATGATCCGGGCGCGCTCGCCTCGATCGTCGCGGCGCTGATGCCCTGAACGCCCCTGCAATGCCGGACGGCCGATGACGCCGCGGCGTGACAATTGGCACCGGCGTGCGTAAGGCGCAAGCAATGGCAAAGATCGTCGCAATCGAGGGCGCCGACGGCGTCGGCAAGAATACCGCAGCCAAGGGCCTTTGCGCCGCACTGGCCACGGCGGGACGGCGCGCCACGATCATCGGTTTCCCGCGCTACGGCGAAACCGCCGCGGGAGTCACGATCGGACGGATCCTGGCCGGCGAGATGCCCGTGGCGGTGAGCGCCCATGCCGCAGCGACGCTCTATGCGCTCGACCGGTTCGAATGGCGCGAGCACATCGCCGAGGCCGCGGCGACGCACGACGTGCTGATCTTCGATCGCTATATCGCATCGAACATGGCCTATCAGGGCGCGCGGGTGCCGCCCGAAGCGGCGCGCGACCTGATGGACTGGATTCTCGCGCTTGAAAGCGGCCAGTTCGCGCTGCCCGCGCCCGACCTTTCCTTTTATCTCGACACGCCCTGGACGCTGGCACGGCAACTGATCCTGCAAAAGGCGCAGCGCAGCTACACCAATCGCAGCTTCGACGAATACGAAGCCGACGTCGCCCTTCAGCAGCGTGTACGGCAGAATTACGAGACGATCGTCGCGGCCGGCCTGCTCGCGCCATGGCGGGTCGTGCTGGCGAGCGCCGACGGCGCGATGCGCCCGCCCGAGGCCATCGTGGCGGAGATGATGGCCGCGCTTTGAGCGCCGTTCGCAACGCGCAACACCTCAAATGCGATTCGCTTGCAGCAAAACCGCGTCCGTTCTTGCCCGGCCGGTCGCCGCTGCGGCAGCATGCGCGGAAAAGGAGAGGATAATGAATATCAATAGCGTGCTTTCCGAGCCTCGCAGCGTCTGGGATCTCGGCGCGCCGCTGCTGGAAGGGCCGGTGTGGGTCGAGCGTGATCGTGCCCTGTGGTTCGTCGACATCAAGCGCCGCCAGATCCACCGCCACGATCCGGCAACCGGGGCGCAGCGGATCTGGGATGCCCCGGCGCAGATCGGATTCCTGCTGCCGATCGCCGAGGGCGGTTTCGTCGCCGGGCTTCAGACCGGCCTCGCCCGGTTCGACCCGGAAGACGGCAGCTTCGTGCCGATCGTGGCGCCCGAACCCGATCGGCCGGGCAACCGGCTGAACGATGCGACGGTCGATCCCCAGGGAAGGCTGTGGTTCGGCAGCATGGACGACGGCGAGACCGAGCCGAGCGGCGCGATCTATCGGCTGGACGCCGACGGCCGGTGCGTCGTCACCACGCCGCGTTGCGCGATCACCAACGGTCCGGCGGTGAGCCCCGACGGCCGCACGCTCTATCATGTCGACACGGGCGGGCGGCAGGTCCATGCTTGTGACGTGACCGAGGACGGCCAATTGGCGAACCGCCGTCTGTTCGTCGAGATCGCCGAGGGCGAAGGCTATCCCGACGGGCCGGTGGTCGACAGCGAAGGGTGCGTGTGGATTGCGCTGTACGGCGGCGGCGCGGTGCGTCGTTACGCACCCGACGGGACGCTGCTGGAAGTGGTGCGCTTTCCGGTGAGCGCGATCACCAAGATCGCCTTTGGCGGCCCCGAATTGAAGACGGTGTTCGCAACCACCGCGAACAAGCACCTCTCCCCCACCGAACGCGCGGCCGAGCCGCTGGCGGGCAATCTTTTCCAGTTCGAGGTCAGCGTCCCCGGCGTGGCGGGCACGATGATCCGCGAGGGCGTCTAGGGC
>JAFABD010000248.1 GCA_023426225.1 Pseudomonadota bacterium
GCATGATGCCGGTCGCGGGGCGGGGGGCGTTGGGCTGTTGATGCCGCATTGCATTGCCTCCCGGTGCCGTCGGTCAGTCGATCCGCGGCAGCGTTTCGAACTGGTGGAAGGGCGGCGGGCTCGACAGCGTCCATTCGAGCGTCGTCGCGCCTTCGCCCCACGGATTGGCCTCGGCCCGGCGTCCGGCAAACAGCGACCACAGGATGTTGACGAAGAAGATCGCCACGCCCGTCGCCATGATCATGTAGCCGATCGTCGAGATGTTGTTCCAATAGGCATAGGGGTCGGGATAGTCGGGATAGCGCCGCGGCATCCCCTGCAGCCCCAGGAAGTGCATCGGGAAGAACAACAGGTTCACGCCGATGAAAAACACCCAGAAATGGAGATGGCCGAGGAATTCGTTGTACATCCGTCCCGACATTTTCGGGAACCAGTAATAGAAGCCGGCAAACAGCGCGAAGACGGCGCCCAGCGACAGCACATAGTGGAAGTGGGCGACAACGTAATAGGTGTCCTGCATGTAATCGTCGACGCCGCCATTGGCGAGCACCACGCCCGTCACGCCGCCCACGGTGAACATGAAGATGAACCCGATCGCCCAAACCATCGGCGTCTTGAAGCTGATCGAGCCGCCCCACATCGTGGCGATCCACGAGAACACCTTCACCCCCGTCGGGACCGCAATCACCATGGTCGCCGCGGTGAAGTACATCTTGACCGTCACCGACAGGCCGGTGGTGAACATGTGGTGCGCCCACACGACGAAGCCGACCAGGCCGATCGCGACCATCGCATAGGCCATGCCCAGATAGCCGAACACCGGCTTGCGGCTGAACGTCGCGATGATGTGGCTGATGATGCCGAAGCCCGGCAGGATCATGATATAGACTTCGGGGTGGCCGAAGAACCAGAACAGGTGCTGATAGAGCACCGGATCGCCGCCATAATTGGGGTCATAGAAGGCGGTGCCGAAATTACGGTCGGTGAGCAGCATCGTGATCGCCGCGGCGAGCACCGGCAGCGCGAGCAGCAGCAGGAACGCGGTCACCAGCACCGACCAGGCGAAGAGCGGCATCTTGTGCAGCGTCATGCCCGGCGCACGCATGTTGAAGATCGTAGTGATGAAGTTGATCGCACCCAGGATCGATCCCGCGCCCGCGAGGTGGAGCGACAGGATCGCCATGTCGACCGACGGCCCCGGCTCGCCATAGGTGGACAAGGGGGCATAGACGGTCCAGCCGGTCCCGGCGCCGTTGCCGACAAAGGGTGAGGCGAGCAGCAGCACGAACGCGACTGCGGTCAGCCAGAAGCTGATGTTGTTCATCCGCGGGAATGCCATGTCGGGCGCCCCGATCATGATCGGCACGAACCAGTTGCCGAAGCCGCCGATCATCGCCGGCATCACCATGAAGAACACCATGATGAGCCCGTGCGCCGTGATCAGCACGTTCCAGAAATGGAGCGATTCGTCGAACGATGCGTCGCCGCCGCGCAGGATGCTGAGCCATTGCGGCAGGTACTGGATGCCCGGATGCATCAGTTCGGCGCGCATCAGCCCGGAGATCGCGCCGCCCACGATCCCCGCGAAGATCGCGAAGATCAGGTACAGCGTGCCGATGTCCTTGTGGTTGGTCGAAAGGAACCAGCGGGCGAAAAAGCCCGGCTTGTGGTCCGCGTGATCGCCGGCGTGGTCGAGATGACCCGCGGCCGAATAGGAAAGCGCGGTATCGCTCATGTCAGTTGCCCGTCTGTCCAAGGCCCGCGGGATTTTGCGTCGCGGGCTTGTTGCTGGCCGCCGGCGCGGCGGTGGCGTTCACGGTGGGGGCGCTTGCGTCCGAAGTGCCGTTCGCGGTCGCGTCGACGCTGTCGTTGCTCGCCGCGGTGGCGGGTTCCTTCGGCGCGCCGGGCATGGTGCCGCCCTTCGCGCGGACCCATTGTTCGAACACCGCGGGGCTCACCGCCTCGACCGCGATCGGCATGAAGGCGTGGCGCGCGCCGCATAGTTCGGAGCACTGGCCGAAATACACGCCCGGACGCGGGATGATGAAGCTCGTCTCGTTCACCTTGCCGGGGATCGCATCGAGCTTGATCCAGAAAGCGGGAACGGCCCAGCTGTGGATCACGTCCTGCGCCGTCGTCTGCAACCGGATCGGTACGCCATAGGGCAGCACGACGCGCTGATCGGTCGCCAGCAGGCGCGGGCCGTCGCGATCGGTCCGATGGCGCTCGCCGGGGCCGACCTGCGACTGTTCCTTCAGCATGTTCGACGTCAGCCGGACGCCATGGTCGGGATATTCGTAGTTCCAGAACCACTGGTTGCCGATCGCCTTCAGCGTCACCGCGTTCTTGGGCGCGGGCTTGAACTGCGCGGCGAGCAGCCGGATCGACGGCACCGCGATCGCGATCAGGATGAGCACCGGCAACAGCGTCCACAGCACCTCGACGACGGTGTTGTGGCTGGTGCGCGACGGCGCCGGGTTGGCCCCGCGCCGATACCGCAGCATCACCCAGATGAGCAGCACCAGCACCAGCAGCGAGATCAGCGTGATCAGCGGCAACAGCACCTGGTTGTGGAACCAGTGCGCTTCCTGCCCCGTCGGCGTCACCTGATCCTGCAGGAACCAGCCGCCATTGCTGGGCTGACCGATCGTGTCGCTGCCCCCGTTGAGCGGCACGCCCTTGGCGTCCACCGTCGGATCGGCCGGCGTGGTTGCGGCCGCCGTTCCGGTACTGGCCGCGGCGGGAGGAGGTGCGGCGGGCGCCGCACTATTCTGGGCCTGGACGGGGGCGGCCATCGCCAGTCCCGCCGCCAGGAATATCGAAGTCAACCCAAGCATCCGCATCGTTGTTCTTCACCCTGTTCGCGTGTGGCGCCAAAGGCGGGGCAAGTAACCTGCCCAGTGCGTCAAGGCGTATACGGCGCGGGGGCCATTCTCAACCTTTTTCGCGTGCGGTTGCGGTGGATCAATGCGCCTCCTAAGAGGCGGTGTCGCAGCAGCCGCACCAGACGGAGGAAACGGGTCGTGACGGGTAACGAGATTCTTGAAGAGTTTAAGGATGCGGGCGCGCTGCTCGAGGGGCACTTCATCCTCTCCTCGGGGCTCCATTCCCCCGTATTTCTCCAGAAGATGCGGATCTTCGAGGATCCGGTCCGCACGGGCCGCGTCTGCGCGGCGCTCGGCGCGCTGATCCGCGAGTCGTTCGGCCATGTCGATCTGGTTGTTTCGCCCGCCATCGGGGGCATCATTCCCGGTTACGAGACGGCGCGTGCGCTCGGGTGCAAGGCCGTGTTCGTCGAACGCGAGAACGGCGAGTTCCAGCTACGGCGCAGCTTCGAGATTCCGGCGGGCGCACGCGTGGTGATGGTCGAGGATATCGTCACCACCGGCCTGTCGTCGCGCGAATGCATCGCCGCGATCCGCAAATATCCCGGCGAGTTGCTCGGCGCCGCCTGCCTGATCGATCGTTCGAACGGCAAGGCCGACATCGGCGTCCCGCTGGTGTCGCTGTGCCGGCTCGACGTGCCGGCCTATCCCGCCGATCAGCTTCCGCCCGAACTCGCCGCGCTGCCGGCAACCAAGCCGGGGAGCCGCGCGCTGGTATGACCATCCCGCTGCGCCTGGGGGTCAATATCGACCATGTCGCCACCGTGCGGAATGCGCGCGGCAGCGGCTATCCCGATCCGGTTCGTGCGGCGCTGCTCGCGGCACAGGCCGGTGCGGACGGCATCACCGCGCATCTGCGCGAGGATCGCCGTCACATCACCGATCGCGACATCGAACGGCTTTCGGCCGAACTGCCCGTGCCGCTCAACCTCGAAATGGCCGCGACCGACGAGATGCTCGCGATCGCGCTTCGCCACCGTCCGCACGCCGTCTGCATCGTGCCCGAAAAGCGCGAGGAGCGGACGACCGAGGGCGGGCTCGACGCCGCCGGGCTGTTCGACCATCTCGCGCCGATCGTTGCGCGGCTGCGCGACAATGGCAGCCGCGTGTCGTTGTTCGTCGAGCCCGAGCCGCGTCAGATCGAGGCGGCGGTCCGCCTCGGCGCACCGGTGGTCGAGCTCCACACCGGTCGTTATGCCGAACTGGCGGGTGCCGAGCTCGCGGGCGAGCTCAAGCGGCTCGCCGATGCCGCGGCGCTCGCCGCGCGCAACGGGCTCGAGCCGCATGCGGGCCACGGCCTCACCTTCGACAATGTCGCGCCCATCGCCGCGATCCCGCAGGTGGCCGAGCTCAACATCGGCCATTTCCTCATCGGCGAGGCGATCTTCGACGGTCTCGTGCCCGTCGTCCGCCGGATGCGCGCCCTGATGGACTCGGCGCGGTGACCGCGATTTCGGCCGGGCATCGTCCCGCGTCCGTCGCACGCCCGCTGGCGACACCCGTCGAATGAAGGCGATGATCCTCGGTCTCGGTTCCGATCTGTGCAACATCGATCGGATCCGGAATTCGCTCGATCGTTATGGCGCCCGCTTCGAAGCGCGCGCCTTCACCGATGTCGAGATCGCCAAGGCCAACGCCCGTCCGCACACGCGCGCCGCAACGCTCGCCAAGCGGTTTGCGGCAAAGGAAGCCTTTTCCAAGGCGGTCGGAACCGGGTTCAAGGCGGGGGTGTTCCTGAAGGACATCGGCGTCGTCAACGCGCGATCCGGGGCGCCGACGCTGGCGCTCACCGGCGGCGCCAAGGCGAGGCTTGACGCCATGACGCCCCCGGGCCACGCAGCGCGGGTGCATCTGACGCTGACCGACGATCATCCCTGGGCCTTCGCCCTCGTGATCATCGAGGCGGTGGCGATCGGAAAGGACGATTGAGGGCGATGGCCGCGGACGAGTTGGCGTTGGATCAGGGCAAGGCAAAGCAGACACAGCCCGCGGCAGCGCGCGCGGGACGGACCGACTGGTGGGCGGAGCTTCGCGGCATCGTTTGGCTGGTCCTGGCCGTCCTCGGCTTTCACAGCCTGGTCGCCAAGCCCTTCTACATTCCATCCGAATCGATGCTGCCCGGGCTGGAGATCGGCGATCGGCTGGTCGTGACCAAATATCCCTACGGATACAGCTTCGTCACGCCGACCTTTCACCTGCTTCCGTTCATGCCGGGCCGCCTCTTCGGCCGGCTGCCTGAGCGCGGCGACGTCGTGATCGTCACGCCGCCCGGGGAAAGCAGCGACTATATCAAGCGCGTGATCGCGCTGCCCGGTGACCGGATCGGCGTTCGCAACGGCGTCGTCTATCTCAACGGCGTCGCGGTTCCGCGGCGCGCCATGCCCGATCGCTACGTGCCCGTCGACGCCAATACGCGGTGCAGCCCGCTCGAATATCCGGGGTTGCGTGTCGAACGCGACGGCCGGGTCTATTGTCGCCTGCCCATCTACCGCGAAACGCTGCCCGGCGGCCGGTCCTACGACACGGTCGACAAGGGCTGGAGCCCCGGCGACAATTTCCCCGAGATCGTCGTGCCGGAGGGCCGCGTCTTCCTGATGGGTGACAATCGCGACAACAGCGCCGACAGCCGCTATTCGCTTGCCGAACACGGGCTGGGCGGGCCGGTGCCGTGGGAGAATATCGGCGGGCGCGCCGAATTCATCACCTTCTCGCTCGACGGCAGCGCCACCTGGAATCCGCTGACCTGGTTCGGCTCGTTCCGGCCGGGGCGGGCGGGCACCTCGCTCCACCCGGCCCAGGACGGCAAATGAGCGTCGATTCGCCCGAAAGCGAGGGGATCAGCGTCGTCCACACGCCCGGGCCGAACGAACTGCGCGATCCGCTCGTCCGTGCCGAACTCAAGCGGGCGTCGGTGTGGGTCGGGCTGGGGCTCGCGGTGGCGCTGGTCGTGCTGCTCATCCAGCCGCTGCTCATCATCTTTGCCGGGCTCGTCATCGCCTCGCTGCTCGACGGCGGCGCGCGGCTGCTCGGCCGCGTCCTGCCGCTGCCGCGCAGTCTCAACATCTTCATCGTCGTCCTGGCGGTGTTCGCGTTCATCGGCGGCACCTTCTACCTGACCGGCGTGCAGATCGCGCAGCAGGCCGAACAGTTGCGCACCACGCTCGAGCTTCAGGGCAATCGCGTCATGGGCTGGATTACCAGCATGGGGCTGATGCCGGGGCGCACCGATCTCTCCGGCATGGTGCAGCAGGCGCTGGGGTCGATCGGCCGGCTCACCTCGGCGGTCGGAACCGTGCTCGGCGCGGGTGCCAGCCTGGTGATGATGCTGTCGATCGGGCTGTTCGTCGCGCTTGATCCCCGCATCTATGAGCGCGGGCTGCAATGGCTGGTGCCGATCGGCGCGCGCGACCAGTTCGCAATCATCCTCGCCCGCATGGCGCGCACGATGCGCGTGCTGCTGGGCGGACGCCTGCTCGGCATGGTGTTCGAAGGCGTGCTTACCTGGATCCTGCTGTCGATCGTCGGTGTGCCGATGGCGCTATTACTAGGCATTCTCACCGGAATTCTGGCGTTCATTCCCAATATCGGCGCCTTTGTCAGCGGCGTGCTGATGGTCTCGGTCGGGTTCAGCGCGGGCCCGCATGAGGGGCTTTGGGCGATCGCCGTCTATTTCGGGGTGCAGACCTTTGACGGCTATGTCCTGATCCCCCTCGTCGCGAAGCATACGGTCGACCTGCCGCCCGCGCTCACGCTTTCGGCCCAGATCCTGTCGAGCACGCTGTTCGGGGTGATGGGGCTCGCGCTGGCCGATCCGATGGTCGCGATGATCAAGGTGGCGCTCGAAAGCGAGGCCGAACGCGCCGCGCGTGCCGCCGCGGGAACGCAGGGCGTGCGCCGGGTCCGGTTGCGCGGCCGTCGCGGCGGCAGCGTCGAGGAAAGCGATTCCGCCGAGCCTGCCTCGGCGAGCTGAACACCGGTCGGCGGCGCCTCGGCCGAACGGCCCGGGCGCCGGCCGCTTTTAGGGGAGGCATGCCTTGCTGCTCTACGACTATACGCGTTCGTCGGCCTGTTACCGCGTCCGCATCGCGCTCGCGCTCAAGGGCATCGAACCCGAACGGCACAATGTCATGCTGCTCGAGAACCAGCAGCGTGATCCCGCCTATCTCGCCCGCAACCCGCAAGGGCTGATTCCCGCGCTTGCGGTGGACGACCGGTTGCTCACCCAAAGCTATGCGATCATCGACTGGCTCGACGCGACATATCCCGATCCGTTGCTGATCCCGGTCGAGCCCGGCGCCCGGGCGGCGGCGATCGCGCGCACCATGGTCATTGCGGCCGACGTCCATCCGCTCAACAACCTCCGCGTCCAGCGCTGGCTCGAAACCGAACTCGGCGCCGATGCCGACGCGCGCCGCCGCTGGATGCACCATTGGATGGCCGAGGGTTTCGCCGCGCTCGAAGCGATGGCGACCGGCGATGCGGCGGCGGTCGCGGCGGGGCCGTTCCTCGGCGGCGCCGCGCCGGACATCTCGGACGTGTACCTGGTGCCGCAACTCGTCAATGCGCGGCGGTTCGGCCTCTCGCTCGACGCCTATCCGCGGCTGCGCGCTGCCGAGGCGGCGTGCCTGGCGCTCGATGCGTTCGCCACGACGCATCCCGACCGCCCCGCCGCGGCATGAGCGCCCGTCGGTGCGGCTGATTGCCGCGACCTCGGTCGGGCTGCTGTTTGCGGCGCCCGCCGCGGCACAGGACCATATCGCCGCCGCCGCCTCGACCGACGATGCGATCGTCGTCACCGGCCGCGGGCTCGATGCGCCGCCCGGCAGCGCCGCCTATGCGAGCGTGTCGATCGATCGCGACCGCTTGCAGAACCTCGCGTCCGACCGGATCGAGGACGCGCTGCGCGACGTTGCCGGGCTTGCCCAGTTTCGTCGCGCCGATTCGCGCTCGGCGCATCCGACCAGCCAGGGCGCGACGCTGCGCGGGCTCGGCGGCAACGCGGCCAGCCGCGTGCTGGTGCTGCTCGACGGGGTGCCGCAGGCCGATCCGTTCGGCGGCTGGGTGGCGTTCCCCGCCTATGCGCCCGATCGCCTGGGCGCGGTACGCGTCACGCGCGGCGGCGGCAGCGGCTATGCCGGCC
>JAFABD010000032.1 GCA_023426225.1 Pseudomonadota bacterium
CCGCTGGCGGGTAAACGCACGGTCCCGGGCCGGGCGGCGCCGCCCGATGCCGCGAGCGGCCGGTCGCCGACGAACGAATAGACGGCCCAGTCGCTGTTGCCGCTCGCATCGGCCGGCTGACGGACGAAATAGCTGGTGAGCGTCGCCGGGGTGCCGGCGGCGTCATAGATCGTCGTCTGCGCCGAATAATTATAGCTGTTGGGGTTCGACCGATCGAAGGCATAGGTCTTGCCCTGGAAGGCGTCCGAACTGGCGGGTGTGCGCGCGCTCGACGACAGGTTCACGCCCAACGCGACATTGGCCGTCGGTTTGGGCGCGCCGCTGGTTTCGGGCAGGCGCAGCGGCACGGTCGAATCGATCCCGGTGGCAATCACCGCACCGCTGCCGTCGACCGGATAGACCTGAAGCTGCTTGCCGAGCGAATCGACGACATAGCGGTTGCTGTCGACCGAGAAGCCGCCGTTGCGCGTATAGGCGATGTCGCCGCTGGCGCCCGTTCCCTTGACGACGAAGAAGCCGTCGCCCGAAATCGCAAGATCGAGCGCCGAAGCCGAGGACTTGAAGCCGCCCTGGTCGAACGACTGGCGGATCGACTTGACGATCGTACCCGAACCCACCGTCTGGTTGGGGTTCGACGACGAGGTCGACGCGATCACGTCGGCGAACTGGGTCGCGCTTTTCTTGAAGCCGTTGGTCGCGACATTGGCGAGGTTGTGCGAGATCGTCGACAGGTCGGTCTGCGCCGCCTGGAGGCCGCTGAGCGAGGTGTAGAAGGACATGGGATACAGCTCCTGAAAGGGGTCAGCCGATCTTGCGGACGGCGCCGGCCGGGACGGGACCGATGCCGAGCACGTCGAGCAACGGGGCACCGCCCGGCGGGACCGAGACGGCGGCGACGGGGGCCCAGACGAGGCTGCGTGCCGTCGGGCTGGCGTTGGTTCCGCTCGTGCGGACATGCACCTTGAACGGTCCCGACCCTGCGGGCGTGCCGCCGTCGGTGGTGCCGTCCCAGTCATAGGCCAGCGTCCCGGCGGGCTGGGCACCGAGGTCGAGCGTCTTGAGCGTGCGGCCGTCCTCGGCCTCGATCGTGACGGTCACGTTGGTCGCTGCGCCGTCGAGTTCGACCGCGCCCGCGATTCCGCCCGATGCCCGGGCATAGGCGGTGCTTCCTTCGGTCAGCACGGTGCGCCCGACAAAGCCGAGTGCATCGGCCGCTCCGGTATTGCCGAGCTGGCCCGCGATCGACTTGAGCGTCGCGTTCATCTCGCTGACGCCCGATGCGCTGGTGATCTCTGCCATCTGCGAGACGAGCTGGTTCGTATCGGCGGGAGCGGTCGGATCCTGGTTCTTGAGCTGGGTGGTGAGGAGCGTGAGGAATTGCGACTGCGAAAAGCTGCCGTTCGTTCCGCCCGCTTCCTTGGCCGTCGACGCGCCGTTGCCGCTGCGCGCGATGCCGAGCTTGCTCAATGTGGTGTCGAAGCCGGTGCTGGTCATGCGTTTCGTCCCAAACGGAGGGTGTCGACGATCAGCGACTTCGCCGTCTGCATCACCTCGACATTGTTCTGGTAGCTGCGCGCGGTCTCGAGCATGTCGACCAGCTCGCGCGTTTCATCGACGGCGCTTTCCCAGACATTGCCGTCGCGATCGGCCATGGGATTGCCCGGATCGTAGCGCCGGGTGGGCTCGCTGCCCGCGGTGACGACGCGGTCGACATCGACCGTCGCCATCCCGCTTGCCGCGTCATAGGCGGTGCGGAACACCGGCTTGATCGTGCGATAGGCGGCCTCGGCGCTCGAGGCGACGGTGCCGACATTGGCGAGGTTGGAGGCGGTGGTGTTCATCCGCACGAGCTGGGCCGACATCGCCCGCCCCGCGACCTGAAAGACCGAAAGCGGCTGGTTTCCCATCGTTTATTCCCCCCGCAGCGCGCGCGTGACCTGCGCGATGCGGCCGTTGAGGAAGGCGAGCGTCGTCTGATAGGCCACGGCATTCTCGGCAAAGGCGGTCTGTTCGGTCGAGAGTTCGACCGTGTTGCCGTCCTGCGATGGCTGAAGCGGGACGCGATAGCGCATCGCCGCACCGGCCGCCTGATCGCCCGGCAGCCCGGCGGCGTCGGCCTGGGCGAGCGCGGCGTGGAAATCGAGGTCGCGCGCCTTGTAGCCGGGCGTCGACGCATTGGCGATGTTCGAGGCGAGCACGCCCATGCGCTGCGCGCGCAGCGCCAGTGCGGTGCCATGGATGCCGAACAGGCTGTCGCCGGCAAGGGCCATCGTGCTTCTCCCTGTGCGAGGACCGTCGCGGACGGCCGTCGCCTGTGTTCGGGCGAGAAAGAAGCAACAGGCGTGCCAAATGGCGCAAAAGCGGCGGCGTCGGCGGCAATTGCGCGTCAACGGCAAGCGATTGCCGGGATGCGGCAAGGCGTTGCCGCCCGGTGGACCGCCGCCGCGCCACTGCCGCGAGCGCGCGGCGATTGGCCCGGGCTTTGCAGAAGCGGCGCGCATGACCGGGAACCTGTTCGCCTCGCTATGGGATCCGCTTGCCTTTGCGCTTGTCGTCGGCGGCGCGCTGCTCTGCGCCTTGCTGCGGACGCCGTGGGGCGATGCACGGCGCGCGATCCGTGCGTTGCCGCGGTTGTTCCAGCCCGGTTTCGCGGCCGATCCGCTGCTCGACCAGCTCGCCGGGCTGGTGCGGATCGCGCGGCGGCACGGGGTGATCGCGCTCGATCGGGCGGTGATCGCCGATGCCGATGTGCAGCTGGGGGTCGAGGCGGCGGTCGATGGCGAGGATGCCGGGGCGATCGCGGCGCGGGTCGAGGCGGCGATCGCCGCGCGGCTGGCGCGGCAACAGGCGGCGGCGGCGTTCTGGGCAGCGGCGGCCGAGGCCGCGCCGGCGATGGGAATGGTGGGAACGCTGATCGGATTGGCGAGGATTTTCCGTGACTTGCAAGACCCGGCCGCGATCGGCGGGGCGATGGCGGTGGCGTTGCTGACGACGCTTTACGGGGCGTTGGTGGCGAGTCTGGTGGCGGGGCCGGTG
>JAFABD010000063.1 GCA_023426225.1 Pseudomonadota bacterium
GGCGCGCGCAGCGCAAAGCATCTTTTAATTGATCGCCGCTGGGACGGATCAGCTTCGGTTTTTGAAGCGCCAGCTGTCATTGCCGGTCTCGACAATGTCGCAGTGATGGGTGACGCGATCCAGGAGCGCGGTTGTCATCTTGGGATCGCCGAACACGGTGGGCCACTCGCCAAAGGCGAGGTTGGTGGTGATGATGACACTGGTCTGCTCATAGAGTTTGCTGATCAGGTGGAACAGCAACTGACCGCCCGATCGGGCGAACGGCAGATAGCCCAGTTCGTCGAGTACGATCAGATCGAGACGGGATAGCTGGGCGGCGAGAGCGCCACTCTTGCCGATCCTGGCCTCCTCTTCGAGGCGGGTCACCAGATCGACCGTGTTGAAGTAGCGGCCCCGGGCGCCGGAGCGCACAACATTGGCGGTGATGGCGATGGCCAGATGGGTCTTTCCTGTGCCTGTGCCGCCGACCAGGACGATATTGCGCCGTGCGGGCAGGAACGCGCCGCTGTGCAATGAACGCACCAGCCCCTCGTTGATCGGCGTACCCTCGAACCGGAAGGCGTCGATGTCCTTCACGACTGGCAGCCTGGCAGCGGCCATCCGGTATCGGATCGACGCGGCATGACGATGCGTCGCCTCCGCTCGCAGAAGGTCGGTCAGTATCTCCATGGTGGTGCGCTGCCGCTGAAGCCCGGTGGTAACGGCATCGTCGAACGCGCCCGCCATGCCCTTGAGGCCAAGGCCGCGCATGGCCTCGATCATGTCATGCCGCTGCATCGAAGGTCCTCAGCTGGTCGTAACGGGCACAGTCGGCGATCGGGGGATGGCGCAAGGCGCTATCCTCAGAGGTGATGATCGTCAGCGGACGCGGGGGTTCCCGGCGTCGTGCCAGGATGTTGAGGATCAGGTCGTCGCTTGCCGTGCCCGTCGCCAGTGCCTCACGCACAGCGGCTTCGACAGGCTCCAGGCCATCGGTCAGTACGGCCGACAGTACACGGACGAACCGGCGATCGGCATCGTCGCCATTACCCAGCTTGCGGCGCAGGCGGGCAAGCGCCGGTGGCAGATCCCAGTCCTGGAAGGGGGCACCGTTCCGCAGCGCGCCAGGCTTGCGGGCCAGCACTGGCAGATAATGCCAGGGGTCATAGATCGTGCGGTTGCGCCCAAAGTAGCGAGGATGTTCAGCGACAACCTCTTCGCCGCAGCGAACGACGATGCGGTCGGCATAGGCGCGGACCTGCACCGTGCGTCGTGCCACCGTCGAGAGCACCGAGTAGCGGTTGCGGTCGAAGCTGATCAGGCAGGTGCCGGTCACGGCATGCTCACTCTCATTGAAGCCGTCGAACGGTCCCAGCATCGGCTGCAGCGCAGATCGTTCTATCTCCAGCACCTGCGCCACGGTCAGCTCGCCCTGTTCAGGATGGGGCTGCCGTTCCGCCCAGCGCCGACACTCGGCCTCCAGCCAGCCATTGAGCTCTTCGAGACTGGCGAACCGCAACCGGGGCTGGAAGAAGCGACCCCGGATCGTCTGCACCTGGTTCTCGACCTGACCCTTCTCCCATCCCGCCGCAGGCGAGCAGGCCGTGGGCTCGACCATATAATGGTCGGTCATAATCAGGAACCGCCGGTTGAAGACGCGTTCCTTGCCGGTGAACACGCTCGTCACAGCCGTCTTCATATTATCGTAGATGCCGCGCCCTGGCACGCCGCCGAAGAAAGCAAAGCCGCGCGCATGCGCGTCGAACAACATCTCCTGGCTCTCACGAGGATAAGCCCGGACATAGACTGCGCGTGAGGCACACAGTCGCATATGCGCGACCTTCACCCGCATCGGTGCCCCGGCGATCTCAACATCTTCATGGCTCCAGTCGAACTGGTAGGCCTCGCCTGGCCTGAACATCAGCGGGATGAAGGCCGTGACACCATCGCCGGCATCTTTGCGCCGTTCCAACTTCCATCGCGCCGTGTAGCGCCGCACGGCATCGTAGGATCCCTCAAAGCCTTCGCGCACCAACAGATCATGGATCCGCGTCATCCGCAGCCGGTCACGCCTGCCGCGCAGCTCGTTCTCTTCCAGCAGCGTGTTGAGGCGATCCTGAAACGGACCGATCCTGGGCAGCGGCTGAACCTTGCGCTGATAATCAAAGGCGCCCTCCGGCGCTCGGACCGCTTTGCGGATGACCTTCCGCGACACATGCAGGTCCCGCGCGATCGCCTTGATCGCCTTGCCTCCGGCATACTCGCGCCGGATCCGTAAAACTGTCTCCAAAACCAACATCCCGATCTCGCCGCCTGAAAATCCAGCCAGCTGCTTAAACCATCGAAATGAGGGGTCCCTTTTAGACGCCGATCACCCCGCTAACGGGGTCCTTTTTGCACGCCGATCCACAGCCGGGATCGCGTCAAGCGAAGCGCGGATTGCTTCGAGCGACTGCCGAAATACTCGTTCGGCGCTGTTGTGTCCGCACGAGGGGCAAAAGAACGCAGAACCGATCACCGCGAAGCGGCAAGAGCATTCCTCGCAAGTCAGCTTGAGTCGCATCGGCTCCGCTGCAGACGCGGGTAGGACAACTTCACGAAAGCCACGATCGACCTTCATTTTCATGGTGATGAAGCTGCCTTTGCGCTGGCGCCGATTGAAGGCGTCAGCATCACGGCGCATCGCCTGGTTGATTGTGCCTTTTACCTGCGCGAGGGCCTGCTCCTGAATTTTCTCGATTTGCTCGGTTGTCCACCATCTCTGAGCATCGGCCGCGTGTCCGCAAAAAGGGCAGAACACCTCTTCATCGCGCACGATGTCACGCCAATCTTGATCATGGACCTTGAATTCGAACATGCAGTCGTCGTGAGGACACTCGCGGTCGATGTATCCGTCTTCGTCGACTGCGATATCCGGCGTGACGGTAATCTTCTGCCCGTCCAACTGACGAATGATACGGGATAGCTCATCGAACATGCGGCCCTCCGCGGAATGCAGGGGAAGACTATCGTGTTTTTGTTTTGTTCGCCAGCGTGAGGAATTCGAAACCCACCACAATATCGCTTGCCAGTTTGGAACCGAGCTCCGTCAAACTGAGCTTATCCCTTGGCGAACGCCACATTTATGACCTTACCGCCCTCCCGGATCGTATCGAGGTAGTCGCTCCACCACTGTGCCATGCGGACACGTTCATCCCAGTGCTTGCCACGGTGATAGACGCCGCGAACGGCGTTGCTGTCACCATGAGCCAATCCTCGTTCGATCGCGTCCGGATTCCAGAGGCCGCTCTCGTTCAGCATGGTAGAAGCGGTTGCCCGCAGACCGTGAGCGGTGACCTCGTGCTTTGTGAAGCCCATTCGGCGAAAGGCGGCATTCAAGGTGTTCTCACTCATCGGGCGAACAGAAGCACGGGCGGAGGGGAACACATAGCCCTCGGTACCGACCATCTCGGCAAGTTCCTTGAGATACCCGACCACCTGCGTGGACAACGGCACGGCATGAGGACGGCGCGCCTTCATCTTGCCCTCCGGGATGCGCCAGACGCCTTCTTCCAGGTCGATCTCCTTCCAATCGGCATGCCGCAGCTCGCCAGGGCGTACAAAGACATGGGGTGCGATGAGCAGGGCATACCGGGTGATGAAGTTGCCAGTGTAGTCCTGGATCGCGCGCAGCAGCCCGCCAAGGTCCTTCGGCTCAAGGATCGCGGCATAGTGCTTTGCCTTGGGCGTGATCAGCGCCCCGCGGAGCATGGTCGTAGGGTCGCCTTTGCAGCGCGTCGTGGCAACCCCATAGCGAAATACACGGCTCGCAAAGGATCGGGACTTCTTGGCGGTTTCGTGCTTGCCCTTCGCTTCGAGGCGCTTGAGGGGAGCCAGCACCTCGAATGGCTCGATCTCGTCAATCGGACGACTGCCGATGGCATCTGTCAGCTGGTCGAGGAAGAAGTTCGCCTTGATAATCGTCGCATCCGCCCGGCCGTTCTGCACCATCATCTCATCGATGTACTCGCGTGCCACCGCCTCGAATGTCTGGGCGGAAAGGAATTCCGAACGGATCTTCTGCTTGCGCTTGTCCATCGCCGGGTCACCGCCCGACGCGACTTTGACGCGAGCCTCGTAGGCGGCTTGGCGCGCGTCCTTGAGATTGATTTCGGGATAGGAGCCGATCGAGAGCTTCTTCTCAACGGTGCCGATTCGATAGCGAAATCGCCAGAGTCTGCCGCCCGATGGAGAGACCTCGATGTACAATCCGCGATCATCGGCGACCTTGTACGGTTTGTCCTTTGGCTTGAGCGCGCGAAGCCGAGTTTCGGTCAGAGGCATGTGCGGGCCTTTTCCCAATGTGGTTTTTGCAAAGGCCCGCAAAAGGCCCGCAAAAATGTGCGGAACCCCCGAGAAAAGGCGGGACGATCCGGCACGATCCAAGGGCCAATTCCCTTGGATTTCTGCGGGTTTAATACACTTTTTGGGATGTTCCGAGAAGAACAAATGGTGCCCAGAAGAGGACTCGAACCTCCACGACCTTGCGATCGCCAGCACCTGAAGCTGGTGCGTCTACCAATTCCGCCATCTGGGCACGGGGTAGGCCGCGGCCTCTAGGGGAGGGGTCGGGGTGTTGTCAACGCCCAATTTCCAGAAATTTGCGGGGCCTGCGAAAATCGTTGCCGCACCCGTGCCGCGCACGCCGTTCGGCGCATGCCGCCGCCCCCGCATCCTTCGCGGCTTGCCGTTTGGGCGCGTGCGCGGCATGGGGAGGGCAGGCGAAACCTCAAGAGGCAGGCATGAAGGACAGGCTGGTAACGCTGTTTGGCGGCGGCGGATTTCTGGGCCGCTATGTGGCACAGGAACTCTATCGCGCGGGTGCGCGCATTCGCGTGGCGCAGCCCAGGCCGCGCGACGCCTGGTTTCTGAAGCCGCTCGGCGGGCTCGGCCATACCCAGTTCGTCGCGGCCGACGTCACGCGTGCCGATACGGTCGCCCGCGCGGTCGAGGGCGCCGATCTGGTCGTCAACCTCACCGGCACCTTCGGGCCGATGCAGGCGGTGCATGTCGACGGCGCACGCAACGTCGCGCAGGCGGCAGCGCGCGCAGGCGTGCAGGCGCTCGTCCATATCTCTGCGCTCGGCGCCGATGCCGCGTCCGATTCGGCCTATGGCCGCACCAAGGGCGAAGGCGAGGCGGCGCTGCGCGACGGCTTCGCCGGTGCCACGATCCTGCGCCCCTCGGTGATTTTCGGGCGCGAGGACGCGTTCCTCAACCGCTTTGCCGGAATGATCGCGGGCGCACCGGTGGTGCCGGTGCTGCGCCCGCAGGTCCGTTTCCAGCCCGTCTATGTGATCGACGTCGCCCAGGCGGTGGTCGCCGCGCTCGGCGATCCCGAACGCCATGGCGGCCAGACCTATTCGGTCGGCGGGCCCGAGGTGTTCAGCATGATCGAGCTGCTGCGCTGGATCGCCGCGGCGACCTGCCGTCGCCCGCATTTCGTCACGCTTCCCGACGCGGCGGGCGCGCTGCTCGCCGCGCTGCCGGGATCGCCGATCACGCGCGACCAGTGGCGCATGCTCCAGCACGACAATGTCGTCCCGGCCGGCGCGCCGGGGCTCGACGCGCTGGGCATCGTCCCCACCCCGGTCGGCACCGTCGCGCCCGACTGGCTGGTGCGGTTCTGCCCGCAGGGCCGCTTCGGCCAGTTCAGCCGCGCTGCCTGAGCCGTCGTTCCGTTTTCCGCAACCCGCAACGCCGCCGCCGTCCCACCCACGGCGGCGGCGTCTTGCTGCCAGGGGAGCCAGTAAGCCATGACCGAACTGATTGTCGCGATCCTGCTCGGGATCGTCGAAGGCGTCACCGAATTCCTGCCCGTCTCGTCGACGGGGCACCTGATCCTTGCCAGCGAGCTGCTCGGCTATGACGCCCAGCAATGGGCGATGTTCAACGTGGTCATCCAGCTCGGCGCGATCCTGGCCGTGCTGGTGCTCTATTGGCGGACCTTCTGGGCGGTCGCGGTCGGGCTGCTGCAACGCAATCCGGTGTCGTGGCGCTTCCTGCGCAACCTGCTCATCGCGTTCCTGCCCGCCGCGGTGATCGGGCTCGCGCTGCACAAGCATATCGAGGCGCTGCTCGGCGCCCCGCGCGTCGTCGCGATCGCGCTGATCGTCGGCGGCATCGCGATCCTGGTGATCGAGCGCCTGATCCGCCGTACCGACATCGTCGGCATCGCCGAGATCCCGGTGGTGCGCGTGCTCGGCATCGGCTTCATCCAGTGCCTCGCGATGATCCCCGGCGTCAGCCGCTCGGGTGCGACGATCATGGGCGCGCTGTCGCTGGGCGTCGAACGCCGCACCGCGGCCGAGTTCAGCTTCTTCCTCGCCATCCCGACGATGCTCGGCGCGACCGTGCTCGAACTTGCGAAGAACGGCAGCACGCTCACCACCGGCCGCGTCGGCTGGGGCGAGATCGCGGTCGGGTTCGTCGTCGCGTTCGTCGTCGCGCTGCTCGTCATCAAATGGTTCGTCGGCATCGTCAGCCGGCACGGCTTTGCGCCGTTCGCCTGGTACCGGATCGTCGCCGGCGCCGCCGCGCTGGTGTGGCTCTCGATGCGATAGGTCCGATACGGACGCATTGCGCGGGATCAAAATGCAGCAAGATCCCGCGCCGTCTGCGCCCTTGATATTTTAAGACAGCAAAGCTGCCATACTTTCCATTTTTTGCGTGACTCGCCCAACTCACGCATGTATCGAACGCGCATGGCCGAGAATCCCATGCTCAAGTTCGTGACGCGCCCTCAGGCGTACCCGTCGAAGCGCCCCGCGGCGCCGCGCGCGAAGGATTTCAAGGAAATCGCCGACCGCTTTGCGCCGCCCGAGGCGGAATCGCAGGCGGGGCGCTGCTCGCAGTGCGGCGTGCCCTATTGCTCGGTGCACTGCCCGCTCCACAATCACATCCCCGACTGGCTGCGGCTCACCGCCGAAGGCCGGCTCGAGGAGGCGTATCAGCTCTCGAACAGCACCTCGACGATGCCCGAGATCTGCGGCCGCATCTGTCCGCAGGACCGGCTGTGCGAGGGCAATTGCGTGATCGAGTTCTCGGGGCACGGCGCGGTCACGATCGGCTCGGTCGAAAAGTTCATCACCGACACCGCCTGGGAAAAGGGGTGGGTCGCCCCCGTCGCGGTCGGGCGCGCCCGCGGCCAGTCGGTCGGCATCATCGGCGCCGGTCCCGCCGGGCTCACCGCCGCCGAATATCTGCGCGTCGAGGGCTATGACGTGCATGTCTATGACCGGCACGACCGTGCGGGCGGGCTGCTCACCTATGGCATTCCTGGCTTCAAGCTCGAAAAGGAAGTGGTGATGCGCCGCGTCGCCCGGCTCGAGCAGGCCGGCATCCACTTCCATCTCGGCTTTGCGGTGGGCGCGGATGCGACGCTTGCCGAACTGCGCGCGCGCCACGACGCGCTGCTGATCGCCACCGGCGTCTACAAGCCGCGCGCGATCAAGGCGCCCGGCGTCGGCGCGGCGGGAATCGTCGACGCGCTCGACTATCTGATCGCGTCGAACCGCAAGGGCTTCGGCGATGCCGTCCCCGCGTTCGACGACGGCAGCCTCAACGCGCTGGGCAAGCATGTCGTCGTGATCGGCGGCGGCGACACCGCGATGGACTGCGTCCGCACCGCGGTTCGTCAGGGCGCCGCCAGCGTGAAGTGCCTCTATCGCCGCGACCGTGCGAACATGCCCGGCTCGCAGCGCGAGGTCGCCAATGCCGAGGAGGAGGGTGTCGAGTTCGTCTGGCTCTCCGCGCCCGACGCCTTTGACGGCGATGCCCGCGTCACCGGCGTCCGCGCCAGCCGGATGCGGCTCGGCGCGCCCGACGCCTCGGGCCGACGCGCCCCCGAACCCGATCCGGGCAGCGGTTTCCAGCTCAAGGCCGATCTGGTCATCAAGGCGCTCGGTTTCGAGCCAGAGGATCTGCCCCGGCTGTTCGGCGCCGACGAACTCGGCGTCACGCGCTGGGGAACGCTGCGCACCGACGGCAAGACGATGATGACCAGCCTCGACGGCGTGTTCGCCGCCGGCGACATCGTGCGCGGCGCCAGCCTGGTCGTCTGGGCGATCCGCGACGGGCGCGACGTGGCGGCGCACATGCATGGCTGGCTTCAGGCGCGCGCATCCGCCGCGGCCTCCCGGCCCGCATCCGCGGCCGTCGCCGCCCAGCCTGCGGAGAGCCTGGCATGATCCGCCGTTGCATGCTCTGCCTTGTCGCGGCGCTCGTCGTCGCCACGCCTGCTGCGGCGCAGAATGCCGCACCGACACCGGCACTGGCACCGCCCCCGGCAACCGCCGCCGCGCCCGATCCCGCGCGGGTCGCGGCCGCGACGCAACTCATCGCGCGACTGCTGCCCGCGGACCGTGCCGAGGCGATGATCGACCAGATGATCCGGCCGACGATGGGCAATCTGCACGCCGCGATGGCGCAGGCGCCCGAACTGAAGGCGGCCTTTGCCCGCAACCCCAAGGCCAGGGCGGCGCTCGACGCCTTTGTCGCAGACGAGATCGCGCGCTCGAGCACCATCGTCAAACAGGCGCTGCCCACGCTGCGCACGGCGATGGCGCGCGCCTATGCCCGCCGCTTCACCGAGGCGCAGCTCAACGAGATTGCGGCCTTTTTCGATACGCCGACGGGTCGGCTCTACGCCGAACAGGCGCCCACCATCATGGGCGATCCCGACATCCTCGCCGCACAGCGCGCGATGATGACCCAGGCGATGCAGGGCGTGGCCGAACGCGCCCAGGCGATGGCGGCAAAGCTCGCCGCAGAACAGGACAGGAAGTGATGACCAAGACGCTGGCCGCCGAGCGCGAGCGCCTCGCCCGCGAGGGCATGTACCGCCCCGAATTCGAAGGTGATGCCTGCGGCGTCGGCCTGGTCGCCGCGACCGACGGCCAGCCGAGCCGCCGCGTCGTCCAGTCGGCGATCGACGCGCTCAAGGCGGTGTGGCACCGCGGCGCGGTCGATGCCGACGGCAAGACCGGCGACGGCGCGGGGATCCATGTCGACCTGCCGCTGCGCTTCTTCGACGAGGCGATCGCCGCTTCGGGGCACCGCATGCTCCCCAACCGGCTCGCGGTCGGCATGATCTTCCTTCCGCGCACCGACCTGTCGGCGCAGGAAACGTGCCGCACGATCGTCGAGAGCGAGATCATCGACGCGGGCTACACCATCTATGGCTGGCGTCAGGTGCCCGTCGACGTCGCGGTGATCGGCCAGAAGGCGCAGGCGACCCGGCCCGAGATCGAACAGATCATGATCGCCGGGCCCGAACCCGCGGCAATGGACGCCGCCGAGTTCGAGCGCCAGCTCTACCTGATCCGCCGCCGCATCGAAAAGCGCGTGATCGCGGCGCAGGTCGGCGGCTTCTACATCTGCTCGCTGTCGTGCCGCTCGATCATCTACAAGGGGCTGTTCCTCGCCGAATCGCTGTCGGACTTCTATCCCGACCTCAAGGACGAGCGCTTCGTCAGCCGCGTCGCGATCTTCCATCAGCGCTATTCGACCAACACCTTCCCGCAATGGTGGCTGGCGCAGCCGTTCCGCTGCCTCGCGCACAATGGCGAGATCAACACGATCCGCGGCAACAAGAACTGGATGCTCAGCCACGAGATCAAGATGGCGAGCATCGCGTTCGGCGAGCATAGCGAGGACATCAAGCCCGTGATCCCGGCGGGCGCGTCGGATACCGCCGCGCTCGACGCGGTGTTCGAGGCGATCTGCCGCTCGGGCCGCGACGCCCCCACCGCCAAGCTGATGCTGGTGCCCGAATCGCTGGGCGAGGATACCGCGGCGACGCACCAGGCGATGTACCAGTATCTCGCCAGCGTGATGGAGCCGTGGGACGGCCCCGCCGCGCTCGCGATGACCGACGGCCGCTGGGTGGTCGCGGGGATGGACCGCAACGCGCTGCGCCCCTTGCGCTACACGCGCACCGCCGACGGGCTGCTGATCGTCGGTTCGGAAACGGGCATGGTCCAGGTTCCCGAATCGAGCGTGCTCGCCAAGGGACGGCTGGGGCCGGGCCAGATGATCGCGATCGACCTCGATCGCGGCGAGCTGTTCGACGACCAGGCGATCAAGGACCGGATCGCGGGCGAGCTCGACTATGCGGCGATGATCCAGGGCTTCCTGACGATCGACGACCTGCCCCGGGTCGAGGCGGACACCCCGATCCGCGACCGCGCCGAACTCGCGCGCCGCCAGGTCGCGGCGGGCCAGACGCTCGAGGATCTCGAACTGATCCTCGCGCCGATGGTCGAGGCGGGCAAGGAAGCGATCGGGTCGATGGGCGACGACACGCCGCTCGCGGTCATTTCGGACAAGCCGCGCCTCATCAGCCAGTTCTTCCGCCAGAATTTCAGCCAGGTCACCAACCCGCCGATCGACCCGTTGCGCGAACGCCATGTGATGTCGCTCAAGACGCGCTTCGGCAACCTCGCCAACATCCTCGACAAGGAGGCGAATGCCAGCCGCGTGCTGGTGCTCGACAGCCCGGTGCTCACCAATGCCGACTGGACGCGGCTCAAGGCGCATTTCGGCGCGCAGGCGGCGGAAATCGACTGCACCTTCGACGCTGCGGGCGGCGCCGATGCGCTGCGCGCCGCGATCATGCGCATCCGCAACGAGGCCGAACAGGCGGTGCGTGCGGGGCGGACCGAATTGTTCCTCACCGACGAACATATCGGGCGCGACCGCGTGGCGATCGCGGGGGTGCTCGCCGCCGCCGCGGTGCACACGCACCTCGTCCGCCGCGGGCTGCGTTCCTATGCCAGCATCAACGTGCGCGCCGCCGAATGCCTCGACACGCATTATTATGCGGTGCTGATCGGCGTCGGCGCGACCACGGTGAACGCCTATCTGACCGAGGCGGCGATCATCGACCGCCAGTCGCGCGGGCTGTTCGGCGATCTCGGCGTCGCCGATTGCCTCCAGCGGCACCGCAAGGCGATCGAGGAAGGGCTGCTCAAGATCCTCTCCAAGATGGGGATCGCGGTCATCAGCTCGTATCGCGGCGGCTACAACTTCGAATCGGTCGGGCTCAGCCGCGCGCTGGTCAACGACCTGTTCCCGGGCATGCCGAGCAAGATTTCGGGCGAAGGCTATGCCTCGCTCCATCTGTCGGCGATCCTGCGCCACCAGGCGGCGTTCGACGGCGCGGTTGCGACGCTGCCGATCGGCGGCTTCTATCGCCAGCGCAACGGCGGCGAGACGCATGCCTATTCGGCGCAGCTGATGCACCAGCTCCAGACCGCGGTCGCGACCGACAGCTATTCGGGCTATCTCGCCTTTTCGCGCGGCGTGCGCGACATGCCGCCGGTCTATCTGCGCGACCTGCTCGAATTCAACTATCCGGCCGAGGGCGTGCCGATCGACCAGGTCGAGGCGATCACCGAGATCCGCAAGCGCTTCGTCACCCCCGGCATGTCGCTCGGCGCGCTCAGCCCCGAGGCGCACGAGACGCTGGCGATCGCGATGAACCGTATCGGCGCGCGCGCGGTGTCGGGCGAGGGCGGCGAGGACCGCAGCCGCTACACGCCCTATGACAATGGCGACAACGCCAACTCGACGATCAAGCAGGTCGCGTCGGGGCGCTTCGGCGTCACTGCCGAATATCTCAACGCCTGCGACGAGATCGAGATCAAGGTCGCCCAGGGCGCCAAGCCCGGCGAGGGCGGCCAGCTCCCGGGCTTCAAGGTCACCGAGTTTATCGCCAAACTGCGCCATGCGACGCCCGGCGTCACGCTGATCTCGCCGCCGCCGCACCATGACATCTATTCGATCGAGGATCTGGCGCAGCTCATCTACGACCTCAAGCAGATCAATCCGCGCGCGCGGGTGTGCGTCAAGCTGGTCAGCTCGGCGGGCATCGGCACCGTCGCGGCGGGCGTCGCAAAGGCGCATGCGGACGTGATCCTCGTCTCGGGCCATGTCGGCGGCACCGGCGCCTCGCCGATGACGTCGATCAAGTACGCCGGCACGCCGTGGGAAATGGGGCTGTCGGAGGTCAACCAGACGCTCACGCTCAACGGGCTGCGCGGCCGCGTGACGCTGCGCACCGACGGCGGGCTCAAGACCGGGCGCGACATCGTCATCGCCGCGATCCTCGGCGCCGAGGAGTTCGGCATCGGCACGCTCAGCCTCGTCGCGATGGGCTGCATCATGGTGCGCCAGTGCCATTCGAACACCTGCCCCGTGGGCGTCTGCACGCAGGACGAGCGGCTGCGCCAGAAGTTCGTCGGCACGCCGGAAAAGGTCATCAACCTGATGAGCTTCATCGCCGAGGAAGTGCGCGAGATCCTCGCCCGGCTCGGCTGCAAGAGCCTCGACGAGGTGATCGGCCGCACCGAGCTGCTCCGCCAGGTCAGCCGCGGCGCCGAGCATCTCGACGATCTCGACCTCAACCCGATCCTCGCCAAGGTCGATGCCGACGAGGCCAATCGCCGCTTCAGCCTCGCCACCTTCCGCAACGCGGTGCCCGACAGCCTCGATGCCCAGATGATCAAGGACGCCGCACCCGTCTTTGCGCGCGGCGAGAAGATGCAGCTCACCTATTCGGTCCGCAACACGCACCGCGCGGTGGGCACGCGCCTGTCGTCCGAGGTGACGCGCCGCTTCGGCATGTCGACGCTTGCCGACGGCCATGTCCATGTCCGGCTGCGCGGTTCGGCGGGCCAGTCGCTCGGCGCATTCCTGTGCAAGGGCATCACGCTCGAGGTGTTCGGCGACGCCAACGATTATGTCGGCAAGGGGCTTTCGGGCGGCGTCATCGTCGTGCGGCCGATGGTCAGCTCGCCGATCGAATCGTGGAAGAACACGATCATCGGCAACACCGTGCTCTACGGCGCGACCTCGGGCCGGCTGTTCGCGGCGGGCCAGGCGGGCGAGCGCTTCGCGGTGCGCAACTCGGGCGCCGACGTCGTGGTCGAAGGCTGCGGCGCGAACGGCTGCGAGTATATGACCGGGGGCACCGCGGTGGTGCTGGGCCGCGTCGGCATGAACTTCGGCGCGGGCATGACCGGCGGCATGGCGTTCGTCTACGACGCCGACGGCAGCTTCGCCCGGCACGCCAACCCCGAAAGCATCGTCTGGCAGCGCGTCGCTTCGGCGCACTGGGAGGCGCGGCTGCGCGAACTGGTGCTCCAGCATGCCGAGGCGACCGACAGCCGCTGGTCGCGCGGGCTGATCGAGGACTGGGAGCAGGTGCTCGGCCATTTCTGGCAGGTCGTGCCCCGGGAGATGCTCTCGCGCCTCGCGCATCCGCTCGACGATCATGCCGAGGCGGTCGCCGCCGAATGAGCGTCGCGCCGCCCCGTCCGGCCCCGTTCCGCCCGATGCCGGCGGCGACGGGGCCGTGCGCGGCACGTCGCGCCTTTACGCCGCTGCGCCCGCGGGCCTAAAGCGTTCGGCCATGTGGCAACTCTACCAATTCCCGCTCTGCCCCTTCTCGCGCAAGGTCCGCCTGCTGCTGGGTGAGAAGGGGATCGGCTATGAGCCCGTCCGCGAATCGCCGTGGCAGCGCCGCGACGAGTTCATCGACCTCAACCCCACCGGCCAGACGCCGGTGATGGTCGATACCGAACGCGGCGTCACGCTGATCGATTCGACCGTGATCTGCGAATTCTTCGAGGAAACGGTCAGCAAGTCGGCGATGCTCAACGGCACCGCGACCGATCGCGCGGAGATCCGCCGGCTGGTGATCTGGTTCGACACGCATTTCTTCGGCGACATCACCGCGCCGCTGCTCCACGAACGCATGATCAAGCGGCTCGTCTACAAGACCGCGCCCGACGCCAAGGCGCTGCGCGAGGCGATGAAGGCCGCGGTCGCGCATCTCGACTATATCGACTATCTGCTCGACCACCGCACCTGGCTCGCGGGCGCGACGATGAGCCTCGCCGATCTTGCCGCGGCCGCGCAGATCTCGATCGCCGACTATCTGGGCGGGATCGACTGGAAGAGCCACGAGCTCGCCAAGCGCTGGTATATCGGGATGAAGAGCCGCCCCAGCTTCCGGCCGCTGCTCAGCGAGCGGATGGAGGGCATCCAGCCGCCGGCCGAATACGAGAAGCTCGACCTCTGACCGGTCGCGTCCCGGCGGGCCTATCCCGCCG
>JAFABD010000146.1 GCA_023426225.1 Pseudomonadota bacterium
GCGCAGCACGGGCGTGTCGTCCTGGTTGAACACCGTCATCCGCTGCAGCACCGTTCCCATGTCGGGCCGGCTCTGCGACGCGCGCGTCTCCAGGATCTCGGTCTCGCATCGCAGCACGTCGCCCGGATAGACGGGGCGCAGCCAGCGCAGCTCGTCGATCCCCGCCGCGCCCAGGCTCGCCTGCTCGACGTCCTTCATATGCTCGACGAGCATCGCCATCGTCATCGCGCAGGTGTGCCACCCGCTCGCGGCGACGCGGCCGAAATGGGTCGTGGCGGCGGCCTCGTCCGAAAGGTGAAAGGGCTGGGGGTCATAGCGCTGCGCAAAGGCGAGCACCTCTTCCCGTGACACTTCGCAGCGGCCGAAACTTTCCCGGTCGCCGACGGCGAAATCTTCCCAATAGCGCATGGGGCCAGCTTTCACCGAAAGCCGGCCCCGCGCAAGCCCCGCCAGAGAAGGGGAAATCGGCGCGAAATCAGTGGGCGAGCACCGTCGCGAACGGAGCATCGGTCCCGTCGACGCCCGCGCGCGGCGCCAGGCCGATCAGGTCGCGCAACAGCGGATAGACATCGACATTGTCGAAGCTCTTGATCTGCTGCCCCGCGCGGAATGCCGGCCCGTTGGCGATGAACACCGCGGCCATTTCGGGCGACATATGGTCATAGCCATGGTTGCCGCCGCTGAACGGCTTGGTGGGCGCGTGCTCGTTGATCAGCCAGCCGGTCTCGGCGAGGCACAGGATCGCGGGGATGCGCGGGTTCTGGCCGTAATGAAAGCGCACCGGCACCGATTGGCGGCGCCAGCATTCCATGTGCGGATGCCGTCCGACCAGCGCCTTTTCCACCGCCGCTTCCTGCCCCGGCAGCGGCGTGAGCGCGGCATAGGGGCCGGTCTCGACCAGATGGATCGCGTCGAGCGACACCAGCGAGTCGAGCGGCACGACGCGCTGGCTGCTGGTCGCGGCCATGCCGTGATCGGCGACGATCACCAGATTGGCCGGCTGGCTCAGCGCGGCGAGCCCGTCGACCAGCATCCCGATCTGGCCGTCGATCTCGGCCACCGCGCGCGTCGTGCGGGCATCGTCGGGGCCATAGCTGTGCCCGGCGCTGTCGACCGTGTCGAAATACAGCGTCAGCAGCCGCGGGCGGATCGCCGCCGGGCGGCGCAGCCAGTCGAGGATGCCGTTGACGCGCTGCGGCCCGGTGATCGCCTGGTTGAACTGCATCCAGTCGCTCGGCCGCGTGCCGCCCTCGACGCCGCCATGGCCGCCCTTGGTCAGCGTGCCGCCGATCGCGACGTTCGATCCCGGCCAGAACATCGTCGCCGAACGAATGCCCGCGCGCTCGGCATCGACCCAGATCGGCGTCGCCTCGTTCCACCAGAACGGATCGTCGACCGCCATGGTGAACACCTCGCCCGGGCGTGCGGCGTCTTCCATCCGGTTGGCGACGATGCCGTTGCGGTCGGGGCGCAGCCCGGTCACGAGCGTCCAGTGGTTGGGAAAGGTCTTTGACGGAAAGCTCGGCCGCATCGCCGCGCGCACGCCGCCTGCCGCCAGCCGCGACAGCACCGGCGTCACGCCGCGGTCGAGATAGTCGGCGCGAAAGCCGTCGATCGAAATCAGGATCGTCACCGGCGCGCGGGCTTCGGCCGGGGCGGCGGCGGCGGTCGCCGGCGGGGTGGGGCTGGGGACGCTGCCCTGCGCCAGGCTGGCGGGGGCAGGGGCGAAGGCCGCAAGCGCTGCGGCGACGAGCAACGGGGACAGGCGCATGGCCGCGCCCTGCCACCATTTTGTTTCGGGGTGAAGTCGCTTGTGCGGCCGGGGCGGCGGGCGGGCGTCCTGCCGACGCGCCGCCGCCCCCGCGATCAGACGTTGAAGCGGAACAGCATCACGTCGCCGTCCTGGACGACATATTCCTTGCCCTCGGCGCGCAGCTTGCCCGCGTCGCGTGCGCCCGCCTCGCCCTTGCAGGCGACATAATCGGCAAAGGCGATCGTCTCGGCGCGGATGAAGCCGCGCTCGAAATCGGTGTGGATCACGCCCGCCGCCTGCGGTGCCTTGGCGCCCACCGGCACCGTCCAGGCGCGCGCTTCCTTGGGGCCGACGGTGAAGAAGGTGATGAGGTGCAACAGCTTGTACCCGGCGCGGATCACGCGTGCGAGCCCCGTTTCCTCGAGCCCCAGCTCGGACAGGAACTCGCCGCGGTCCTCGGCGGGCATCGTCGCGATCTCGGCCTCGATCGCGGCGGACACCACCACCGCCTGCGCGCCCTCGGCCTCGGCCTTGGCAAAGACGCGCGCCGACAGTTCGTTGCCGTTCGCCGCATCCTCCTCGTTGACGTTGCACACATACAGGACCGGCTTGCTCGTCAGCAGCTGCGCCTGGCGAAAGATGCGCTCCTCGTCGACATCCTTGGGCTGCGCCAGCCGTGCGGGCTTGCCGTCGCGCAGCAGGTCGAGCGCCTGGCCGAGCACGCTCGCTGCGGCCTTGGCCTCCTTGTCGCCCTGCGCGGCCTTCTTCTGGTAATTGGGGACGCGCTTTTCCAGGCTCTCCAGGTCGGCGAGCATCAGTTCGGTCTCGACCGTCTCCGCATCGGCGATCGGGTCGACGCGGTTGTCGACGTGCTGGATGTCGTCATTCTCGAAACAGCGCAGGACATGGACGATCGCGTCCACCTCGCGGATGTTGCCCAGGAACTGGTTGCCCAGCCCCTCGCCCTTGCTCGCGCCGCGCACCAGCCCGGCGATGTCGACAAAGCCGAGCTGCGTCTCGATGATCTTCGCCGATCCCGCGATCTCGGCCAGCGTCGTCAGCCGCGGATCGGGAACCGCGACGTTCCCGACATTGGGTTCGATCGTGCAGAAGGGATAGTTGGCCGCCTGCGCCGCGGCGGTTTCGGTCAGCGCATTGAAAAGCGTGGACTTGCCGACATTGGGCAGGCCGACGATGCCGCAGCGGAATCCCATGGGTGATGATGCCTGTTCTGAAAGATGCGAGGAATGGTGCGCCGATATAGGCTTTGGACCGTTATTTCCAGCGGCCGCGCGCACCGCGGCGACGACCGACGGCGATCGTCGCAACGCGTTGTCCGACAACGGTTGCGGGGGATCGTTCATCTGCCATACACGTGCGCTCGCCTTTGCACGTATTGATTTGGGATCGACAGGGAGTGAATGCATGATTCGCCGGCACATGATCATGGGCGCAGCCGCAGTGGGGCTGGCGGTCGCAAGCTGCAGCGGCAGCAACAACAATTCGCCCACGCCGACCCCGACGCCCACGGGCACGCCGACGCCGACGCCCAGCGCGTCGCCGACCTATGACGCCTTCCCGCTCAGCAAGGCGCTCGAGTTCAGCACGATCAGCGCGGCGACCAGCTATACCGGTGACGACACCGCGGGTGCGGTGACGCTGGGCGCGGCGAACACCGACGCGGGGTCCAGCCGCGTGCGCCTGGCGACCGATCCGGCGATCACCACCGGCACCTATGTCGTTCGCGAGAATGTCGAGGAATCGCGCTTCACCAACACCAACATCCTCACCGCGCCGACGCCTGCGGTCGAGGAGTTCGCGTTCCGCACCACCGACACCGCGACCGCGGGCAAGTTCTCGCAGGTCAATTTCCTCAACAACGCCATCCCGTCGCAGGTGACGAGCAACACCGCGCTCCAGCTCACCTCGGTCAGCTATTTCAACTGGTGGCGCGGCGATTCGACCACCGGGGCCAAGCGGATCACCACCGGCCTGTGGGGTTTCCCGACGGTATTCAGCGACCTGCCGACCAGCACGAGCCAGGCCTATAGCTCGGTCATCCGCGGGCGGATGGTCAGCGTCGCCAACGGCGCCACCACCATCGTCCCCGTGACTGGCACCGCGACCGTCCAGGTCAATTTCGCGACCGGCGTGGTGACGCTGTCGGCGTCGCTGTCGACCGCCCCGGCCAGCGGCACGGGCACCGCGATCGGCACCTTCGCGGCCCAGGGCGCGATCCCCGTCGGCGCGACCCAGTATATCGGCAGCTTCAATGCGGGCAGCCCGCTTTCGGGCACGATCGTCGGCAGCTTCTTCGGCTCGGCCGGCAAGGAAGTCGGCATGACCTTCGCGCTGTCGGGCAACAACAACGGCGCCGATCAGCGCATCGTCGGCGTCGTCGTCGGCAAGAAGGCGACCGCGCTCTAAACCGCACGGCGTTTTCGAACGGAAAAGGGGGGCTCCGGCGCTGCCGGGGCCCTTTTTTCGTCGGGCGGCGAACCGGCGGTCTCGCGGTGCCCGCCGCGTCGCGCCTCGGTGCTTCCGGTTCGGTGCGGGAGTCGGTTCAGTGCTGCAGGCGCAGCGCGACCTCGCTCATGAAGCGCGGATCGTCATGCGCGGCCAGCCACGGCGCCTCGCTCGCCACCGCGCCCAGCATGTCGGTCAGCGGCTCGATCTCGGCCTTGGCGAAATTGCCCAGCACATAGCCGGTCACGCGATCGCGATGGCCGGGATGGCCGATGCCCAGCCGCACGCGGCGGAAATCGGGGCCGATATGCGCGTCGGTCGAACGCAGCCCGTTGTGCCCGGCGGTGCCGCCGCCGGTCTTCACCTTGACGCGGAACGGCGCCAGGTCGAGCTCGTCGTGGAACACGGTCACGTCGGCGGGGGCGAGCTTGTAGAAGTCCATCGCCGCGCGCACCGATCGGCCGCTTTCGTTCATGAAGGTGCCGGGCTTCAGCAGGATGATCTTGTCGGTGCCGATCCGCCCTTCCTGGGTCCAGCCCTGGAACTGCTTCTTCGGCGCGGAAAAGCCGTGCACCTCGGCGATGGCATCGAGCGCCATGAAGCCGATATTGTGGCGGTGCATCGCATATTGCGGGCCCGGATTGCCCAGGCCGACCCACAGCTGCATCTCGAAACCCCCAAAACAGCATCGCCCCCGCACCGGGGTGCGGAGGCGACGATCCGAACCGTCATGCGGTCCAGCGACGGTTCCTGCCGCGCCTCAGGCGAGGCGGAGGAAGTCGGCGTGGACCGGGCGATCGGTCACGACATCGAATGCGACGTCCTTGGGCTGCGTGCGCACCGTCTTGCCGCCGATTTCGAGTTCGATCGTCGACTCGAAGAAGGCGCCGGTGTTCAGCAGCTTGGCGAGCGCCCGCTCTTCCAGATGGATCGCGGTGGGCTCTTCGTTGTTGCCGTAGATCACGGCGGGGACGCGGCCTTCACGACGCAGCGCACGGGAGGCTCCCTTGCCAACCCGGTCGCGCGTTTCGGCCGACAGCTTAAGCGTGTCGCTCATATGTCGTTCCAATGCGCTAGAGTAGAAACTCATCCGGCCAGGCCTCCAGGGATGACCCTGGCGCGGAAGCACGGCCCCTTAGTCGCAATGGCGCGAAAAGGCAAGGCGCGGCGCGTGCCGGCGCGCGGCTGCGCCCGGCGGGCGGGTCAATAGGCGACGCGCTCGGCCTTGATCCCCTGCCGCGCCAGCTCGGCCTGGACGCTCTGCGGTCCGGCCAGGTGGCCTGCGCCCACCGCGACGAACACCGTCCCCGGCGCGTGCAGCCGCGCCGCGATCCAGCGCGCCCAGTTGCGGTTGCGCCGGACGAGCAGCGCCTCGGCCAGCTCGGGCGATCCGGCGATGTCGTCGTTCATCAGCCGCGCGATCGTGTCGGCATCGCCCGCCGACCAGGCCGCGACCATCCGGTCGATCGTCGCGCCCGTCGTCGGCAGCTCGTCGATCGTGCGCGACAGCAGCGCCCGCTGTGCGGGGCGGGGCAGCGAGTCGAAATAGCCGAATTGCTGGCGCGCGGTCTCCAGCCCGATCACCGGCTTGTGCTTCGCCCGTGCGGCGTCGGCCAGCACCGCCTCGGCGCCGTCCTTGTCGTCATAGCCGAGCTGGCGGAGCGGGGCCGCGCCCAGCATCGTCGCGGCGAGCCATGGCCGCGTCTGGTCGAGCGCGTCGGGCGCCAGCCCGTAACGCGTCAGCGCGGCGCGCAGCCGTCCGGTCTCGGCCGGCCCGATCTCGTCGGGCAGGCTGCCCTCGGCATGGCGCATCCCCACTTCGGCGACGATCTGCTGCATCTCGGCGGGCGGCGGCATCACCAGTTCGAGCACCAGCATGTCGCTCGCGTCGAACGCCTTGCGCACCGCCTCGTCGAACCACGACAGGCCCGGGCGCAGCATGTGGACCGTGCCGAACAGATAGATCGTCGTGTCGGGATCGCGCACCACCCACAGCGCCGGATCGGCATCGCGCGTCGCTGCGGCGGTCGCGCCGGGCTGCGGCGTCGGCGCCGCCGGCTGCGGCTGCGGCTTGCAGGCGGGCAGTGCAGCGAGCGACAGGCCCAGCGCAAGGCGGGCGATCCAGCGGCGAAAGGTCATGGCGAGGCAGGAAGCCCAGCCGCCGCGCGCTGTCAATCGTCGCCGCCCGTGCCGCGCGGGGCAGGGGGCGGGGCGCGGCGGCTGTCCCGCGGCCGTTGCGCAGCGGCATTGACCCTCGGGGGGCGCTGCGCCAAAGCGAGGGCACGATTTTCTATCCCACCGGGAACCACGAACTTGTCCGATCCCCTGAGCTTCCAGCGCATGATCCTGACGCTCCACGACTATTGGAGCGCGCATGGCTGCCTGATCCTTCAGCCCTACGACATGCGCATGGGCGCCGGCACCTTCCACCCGGCGACGACGCTCAAGGCGCTCGGCCCCGATCCGTGGAATGCCGCTTTCGTCCAGCCCTGCCGTCGCCCCACCGACGGGCGCTATGGCGAAAACCCCAACCGGCTCCAGCATTACTACCAGTATCAGGTGATCCTGAAGCCCAGCCCGCCGAACCTTCAGGAGCTCTATCTGGGCAGCCTCAAGGCGATCGGCATCGATTTCGAGCAGCACGACGTCCGCTTCGTCGAGGACGACTGGGAAAGCCCGACGCTCGGCGCCTGGGGGCTCGGCTGGGAAGTCTGGTGCGACGGGATGGAGGTGACGCAGTTCACCTATTTCCAGCAGATGGGCGGCTTCGACTGCAAGCCCGTCGCGGGCGAGCTCACCTACGGGCTCGAACGGCTGGCGACGTATATCCAGAACAAGGACAGCGTGTACGACCTGGCGTTCAACGACGCGCGCCCGGGCCAGCCGCACTTCACCTATGGCGACGTCTTCCTCGAAAACGAGCGCGAGATGTCGAAATGGAACTTCGAGGTCGCCGACACCGACGCGCTGTTCGACCTGTTCCGCAAGGCAGCGGCCGAAAGCGAGAACTGCCTTGCCGCCAGGCTGCCGATCGCGGCCTATGAGCAGGCGATCGAGGCGAGCCACATCTTCAACCTGCTCAACGCGCGCGGCGTGATCTCGGTCGCCGAACGCCAGGCCTATATCGGCCGGGTGCGCGATCTGGCGAAGGGCGCCTGTGCGGCGTGGATGGAAAAGAACGGGTGGGCAGCGTGACGGACTTTCTTCTCGAACTCCGCTCGGAGGAAATCCCGGCGCGGATGCAGGAAAAGGCGCGTGAGGATCTGGCGCGCCTGTTCGCGGCCGAGCTCGATAAGGCCGGGCTCAAGGCTGCCGCGACGATCAGCTATGCGACCCCGCGCCGGCTGGCGCTGATCCTTCAGGGGCTCCCCGATCAGACCGCCGCCGTCTCCGAGGAGACCAAGGGCCCGCGCGTCGGCGCGCCGCCCCAGGCGCTCGAAGGTTTTCTGCGCAAGACCGGGCTCACCGCCGACCAGCTCGTCGAGCGTGACGGCGTGCTGTTCGCCGTGGTCGACAAGCCCGGCCGCGCGACGGCCGAGGTGCTGGCAGAGGCGATCCCCGCGGTGATCCGCGCCTTCCCCTGGCCCAAGTCGATGCGCTGGGGCGCCGCCTCGCTGTCGACCGAAAGCCAGCGCTGGGTGCGGCCGCTCCAGGGCATCGTCGCGCTGTTCGGCGGCGCGGTGGTGCCGTGCGAGGTCGCCGGCGTCGTCAGCGGCGACGAGACCGTCGGCCATCGCTTCCACCATCCGCAGCCCGTCCGCATCACCGGCGCGGCCGACTATGCCGACCGGCTCCGCGCCGCGCATGTCGTCGTCGACGGGGCCGAACGGCGCAACATCATCGCGCTCGGCGCCAAGCTCGCCGCGCAAAAGGCGGGGCTCACGCTCGTCGAGGACGAGGGGCTGCTGTTCGAAAATGCCGGGCTCACCGAATGGCCGGTGCCGCTGCTCGGGCGCTTCGACGCCGACTTCCTCGCCGTCCCGCCCGAGGTGATCCAGCTCACCGCGCGCGTGAACCAGAAATATTTCGTGTGCCGCGACGGCGCGGGCAAGCTCGCCAACGCCTTTGTCTGCGTCGCCAACATCGACGCGGTCGACGGCGGCGAAAAGATCGTCGCGGGCAACCAGAAGGTGCTGGCGGCGCGCCTCTCCGACGCGCGCTTCTTCTACGACACCGACCGCAAGGTGCCGCTCGCCGATCAGGTGAAGAAGCTCGAAAAGATCGTCTTCCACGAAAAGCTGGGCACCGTCGCCGACAAGGTCGCGCGCGTGGCGCGGCTGGCCGAGTGGCTGGCGGCCGAAAAGATCGTGCCGAACTGCGATCCCGCGCTCGCGCGCCGCGCGGCGGAGCTCGCCAAGGCCGATCTCGTCACCGGCATGGTCGGCGAGTTCCCCGAGCTGCAGGGCCTGATGGGCGGCTATTACGCCGCCGCGCAGGGCGAGGATCCGGCGGTCGCCGCGGCGATCCGCGATCACTACAAGCCGGTCGGGCAGGGCGACGACGTCCCCACCGATCCGGTGACCGTCGCGGTGGCGCTGGCGGACAAGCTGGACAGCATCACCCAGTTCTTCGGCGTCGACCTGAAGCCCAGCGGATCGAAGGATCCGTTCGCGCTCCGGCGCTCGGCGCTGGGCGTGCTGGCGATCCTGCTCGACAACGGGCTCCGCTTCCCGCTGCTCCGTTCGGTCAGCCAGGACGTCCTCGACTTCTTCGCCGACCGCCTCAAGGTTCAGCAGCGCGAGGCGGGTGTCCGCCACGATCTGATCGACGCGGTGTTCGCGCTCGGCGGCGAGGATGATCTCGTCCGCCTGCTCGCGCGCGTGAAGGCGCTGCAGGCGTTCGTCACCACCGAGGACGGCGCCAACCTGCTCGCCGGCTACAAGCGCGCGGCGAACATCCTCAAGAAGGAGGAATGGCAGGACGGTGCCGCCAACCCCGCGCCCGAACCCGCCGAGGCCGCGCTCATCGCCGCGCTCGACGCGGCCGAGCCCAAGGCGGCGGCGGCGATCGGGGCCGAGGATTTCGAAGGCGCGATGGCCGCGCTCGCCACGCTGCGCGCGCCGATCGACGCCTTTTTCGACCAGGTCACCGTCAACGATGCCGATCCCGCCAAGCGCGCGGCGCGGCTGTCGCTGCTGGCGCGGATGCGTGATGCGGTGCACAAGGTGGCGGACTTTTCGCGGATCGAGGGCTGAACCCGGACCGCAGCGGGCGCGGTTCGTCGCGTTCTCGCTGCGGTGCGGCAGGGGTAATGCAGCAATTTTGGACCCCGACAACGTGGTCAGCGGTTTCGCGTTCTTCGCGGGTGCGGTAGCGGCCGGAGTCTCTCCGGGAAGCGACGCTTTCGACGAGAAGGAGTGAGAATGACGCAGTACGTGTACCGTTTCGGTGGCGGGGTTTCGGACGGCGGTGCCGGCGACAAGAACCTGCTCGGCGGCAAGGGCGCCAACCTTGCCGAAATGGCCTCGATCGGGCTGCCGGTTCCCCCCGGCTTCACGATTTCGACCGAGATGTGCACGCGCTATTACGAGGAGGGCGAAGCCTTCCCCGACAGCCTCCGCGCCGAAGTCGCGAACGGCATCGCGCATATCGAGGGGATCACCGGCAAGCGGTTCGGCAACGCCGCCGATCCGCTGCTCGTCTCGGTCCGCTCGGGCGCGCGCGTGTCGATGCCCGGCATGATGGACACGGTGCTCAACCTCGGCCTCAACGACCAGACCGTCGTCGGTCTCGCCGCGACCAGCGGCGACGAACGCTTCGCCTGGGACAGCTATCGCCGCTTCATCCAGATGTATTCGGACGTCGTGCTCGGGCTCGATCACGGCCGCTTCGAGGAAGCGCTCGAAATCGCCAAGGAAGATCGCGGGCTCACGCTCGACACCGAACTTTCGGCGACCGACTGGCAGGCGCTGGTCAGCCAGTACAAGGCGCTCGTCGAGGAACTGTGGGGCAAGCCGTTCCCCCAGGACGTCCACGATCAGCTCTGGGGCGCGATCGGCGCGGTGTTCGGCTCGTGGCAGTCCGAACGCGCCAAGGTCTATCGCCGGCTCAACGACATTCCGGGCGACTGGGGCACCGCCGTCAACGTCCAGGCGATGGTGTTCGGCAACATGGGCGAGACCTCGGCCACCGGCGTCGCC
>JAFABD010000051.1 GCA_023426225.1 Pseudomonadota bacterium
GCTCAGCTGGGCGCGCGGCGAGGACATTCGCCGCGACCGTTTCCGCCCGGCCGCGGCGGGGCGGATGACCGCGCGGCTCGACGCGCAGGGGCATGTCGCGGGGTGGCTCGCCAAGATCGCCGCACCCGCCTGGGGGCGCGAGCTGGCCGGACGGCTGCTTGCCGACGACGCGATGGTGCGCGCGGCGCTGGCGGTGCCGGGGGCCGATCCCGTCGTGGTGGCGGGGGCGATCCCGCCCTATGCCATCCCCAACCTGGCGATCGACCATCATCCCGCCGAACTGGGGATCGCGAGCGGCTATCTGCGCGGCGGCGCGCATGGCTATGCGTGCTTCTTCACCGAAAGCTTCATCGACGAACTGGCGCATGTGGCCGGGCAGGACGCGATCGCGATGCGGATGGCGATGCTGGGGGCCGAGCCGCGGCTGGCACGCTGCCTCCAGACCGCCGCGCAGCTCGGCGGGTGGCAGGGCGGTGCGCCCGGCAGCGGCCAGGGCATCGCGTGCCACAGCATGGCCGGATCGCACATCGCCGTGCTCGCCGAGGCGCAGCTGACCGCCGATCGCCGCGTCAAGGTCGACCGGCTGGTCGCCGCGGTCGATTGCGGGCGCGCGATCAATCCCGACCTGGTCACGCAGCAGATCGAGGGCGGGCTGATCTTCGGCATGGCCGCCGCCACGGGCGCGGCGACGGGGATGACCGAGAATGTCGCCGATGCCCGCCGGCTGGCCGACCTGTCGCTTCCCGTGCTTGCCGACAGCCCCGACGTGACGGTCGAGATCGTCGCGAGCGATGCCGAGCCGGGCGGGGTGAGCGAGCTGGCGGTGCCGCCGGTCGCCCCCGCGATCGCCAATGCGCTTCAGGCCGCGACGGGGGTGCGCTTTCGCCGGTTGCCGCTGCTATGGGACGTCGAATGAAACCTCCTGCCGATCATCCTGTCATTCCCGCCGCCAAGGTGGGCGTGCTGCTCGTCAACCTTGGCACGCCCGATGCGCCCGAACCGGGTGCGGTGCGGCGCTATCTGGCCGAGTTCCTGTCCGACCGCCGCGTGGTCGAACTGCCGCCGCTGCTGTGGCAGCCGATCCTGCGCGGGATCATCCTGCGCACGCGGCCGCGCAAGTCGGCCCATGCCTATTCGCAGGTGTGGCGCGAGGACGGATCGCCGCTCGCCGCGATCACGCGGGCACAGGCGGCGGCGCTTGCCGGCGCCTTCGGGCCGGACGTGATCGTCGACTGGGGAATGCGCTATGGCCGCCCCGCGATCGGCGAGCGGCTGGCGGCGCTGAAGGCGCAGGGGTGCGAGCGCATCCTGGTCGCCCCGCTCTATCCGCAATATTCGGCCGCGACGACGGCGACCGCGAACGACGCGGCCTTTGCCGCGCTGATGGCGATGCGGTGGCAGCCGGCGCTGCGCACGCTGCCGCCCTATCACGACGATCCCGCCTATATCGGCGCGCTGCGCGAATCGGTCGAGGCGGGGCTGGCGGGGCTCGATTTCGTGCCCGACGCGATCGTCGCGACCTTTCACGGCATGCCCGAGCGGACGCTGCACCTGGGCGACCCCTATCACTGCCATTGCCGCAAGACCGCCCGGCTGCTGGGCGAGGCGTTGGGGCGCGAGTTGATCGTGACGTTCCAGTCACGATTCGGTCGCGCGAAATGGCTGGAGCCCGCAACCGACACAGTGCTGGCAAGCCTGCCCGGCCGTAGCGTTCGCCGCATTGCGGTAATCGCGCCGGGATTTTCGGCGGATTGCCTCGAGACACTGGAGGAAATTGCCCTTCGCGGGCGCGAGACCTTCCTGGCGGCGGGGGGCGAAAACTTTGCCTATTTGCCCTGTCTCAACGCTGATGCGCCCGGTGTCAAAATGTTGAAAGAAATAGTTGCTCGAGAACTTGCGGGCTGGATCGAGCCCGCCTAGCAATTCGGTATCTGCAAAGGAGAGGCGGAACATGGCACGCGTAGCGATCGTGACGGGGGGAACGCGCGGGATCGGGGAGGCGATCAGCGTCGCGCTCAAGGAAGCGGGCATGCTGGTGGCGGCCAATTACGCGGGCAACGACGACAAGGCGCGCGCCTTTACCGAACGCACCGGGATCCAAGCGTTCAAATGGGACGTGGGCGATTTCCACGCGTGCGCCGAGGGCGTGCGCCAGGTCGAATCGTCGCTCGGCCCGGTCGACGTGCTGGTGAACAATGCCGGCATTACGCGCGACGCCACGATCCTGAAGATGTCGCCCGAAATGTGGGAGGACGTGATCCGCGTCAACCTGGGCGGGTGCTTCAACATGGCGCATGCGGTGTTTCCGGGCATGCGCAGCCGCAAATGGGGCCGCATCGTCAACATCGGTTCGATCAATGGCCAGGCGGGCCAGTATGGCCAGGTCAACTATGCCGCCGCCAAGTCGGGCATCCACGGCTTTACCAAGGCGCTGGCGCAGGAAGGCGCGCGGTTCGGCGTGACGGTGAACGCGATCGCGCCGGGCTATATCGACACCGACATGGTCGCCGCGGTTCCCGCCGACGTGCTGGAAAAGATCGTCGCGAAGATCCCGGTCGGGCGGCTGGGCCAGGCGAGCGAGATCGCGCGCGGCGTCGCGTTCCTGTGCGCCGACGAGGGTGGTTTCGTCACCGGATCGACGCTGTCGATCAACGGCGGCCAGCACATGTACTGACTCGGCGGGCGCGGGCGGCGGCATCGTGCTGCTGTCCCCGCTGTCGTTCCCGCTGCCGCGGCCGTCGGCGCGGCCTGCAATGCGAAAGGGCCGGCGTCCCGTTTCCGGGAGCCGGCCCTCGCCCTCGATACGCAACAGGAGGGACCAAGAAAGTTGGTAGGGGCCTTTTATCCCCGCCCGCTTGATCGCTTCCTGAACGTGCCGGTTATCTGACGTTCAGCTTTGCCGGGCTGGCCCTTGCCCGCCAACGCGCTATGAGGCGGCGATGCGTCTGCTGCCCTGGCTCGGCCTTGTTCCCCTGTTGGTGCTCACGAGTTCGGGGGATGAGCCGCGCGCGACGTTCGGGCGTGGCGCGGCGATGACCGCGACGCGCGTGACGATCGATCCGCGCGATCCCGCCCATGTCCGTGTCGGTGCGCTCAGCTTTGTGGGCGGCGTGCGGCTGCGCGGCAACCAGGCGGCGTTCGGCGGCTTTTCGTCGATGACGGTCGAGGGCGACCGCTTCACGCTGCTGAGCGACGGCGGGACGATCGTGCGCTTCCGGATGGGGGCCGATTTCGTGCCGCGCGACGTGCGCTTTGCCGACCTGCCGGGCGGGCCGCGCACGGGGGCGTACAAGAAGGAACGCGATTCGGAATCGATGACCGGCGCGGGCACGCCGTGGCGATGGGTGGGGTTCGAGGATGCGAACGAGATCTGGCGGTTCGACGCCGCACTGACGCACCCGCAGCGGATCGGGCGTCCCGCAGCGATGCGGCGCTGGCCGGTCGCAGGCGGTGCCGAGGCGATGGTGCGGCTGCGCGACGGACGATTCGTGGTGTTCAGCGAAGCGAAGGAGCCGCCGCACCTGCCCGATGCGCGCGTGGCGCTGTTGTTCGCCGGCGATCCCACGCTGCCGGGGCGGGCGCCGATGCCCTTCGTCTATGTGCCGCCGCGCGATTACGAGCCGACCGACGCGGCCGAGCTGCCCGACGGCCGGCTGGTGGTGCTCAACCGCCGCTTCGGCTTTCCCGACCTGTTCACCGCGCGCGTGACGCTGATCGACCTGAAGGGGCTGCGTCCCGGCAAGGTCGTGCGCGGGCAGGAGATCGCGGCGCTGGTCCCGCCGCTGCTCCACGACAATTACGAGGCGATCGCCGTCACGCAGGAAGCGGGCGCGACGATGCTGTGGATCGCGTCGGACGACAATCAGGAGGGGTGGGAATGGTCGCTGCTGCTCAAGTTCCGGCTCGACCTGCCGCGCCGCGCGAAGACCGGGTCCGAGCGGCGCTGACACCCCCGCGCTGACGCAGGCTGAAAGGGCATCGGACGGCGTGGATGCCGACGGGCCACGCACGCGCGAACGCCGGCCAGCACCGCATCACCCCGCCCATGGGCAGGGGAACGGGTGCCAGCCGGCGTCAGCAACACGCCCGAAGGCGTGCGGCGATCATGCCGCGACGGCGGTGGTGCCGGCAGTCGCCTTGCGCACTTCGCGCTTCAGGCGACGCGCACGCAGCGAGAGATCCTCGTCGCGCGTCTTGAGCAGCCAGTTGTCCAGTCCGCCGACATGCTCGACCGAGCGCAGACCATGCGTCGACACGCGCAGACGCACGCTCTTGCCGAGCGCGTCCGAGATCAGCGTGACGTTCTGCAGGTTCGGCAGGAACGTGCGCTTGGTCTTGTTGTTGGCGTGGGAGACATTGTGTCCCACCTGCCGGCCCTTGCCGGTCAGCTCGCAAATGCGCGACATCGCTTCAAATCCTGATTTTCGCCAGAAGGCCGGAAAGGCCGCGCCGATACCCGGAATGGCGCGGGCCGTCAACCGATTCCCGTCCAAAGCGCGTCGCGGCGGGGCAACCGGGGCCGCGGCGCGTGCGTTGTTCGCGCGATGCCTCGTCCGTTGCAACCCGCTGCCGCAAACCCCCGCGCTGCGCTCCCCCGTGCTGCGCCGACGCGCGCGGGCGTGGGGCTGATCGTCGCGGCGATCCTGTTGCCGCCCTTTGCCGTGTTTCGCCGATGCGGTGCCGGGCGCGATTTCATGTGCAATTGCGTGCTGACGGTGCTGGGGGTGGCGCCGGGCATCGTCCATGCGCTGTGGCGGCTGCGCGGCGAATCGCGGGCGGCCGAATGGGCGGTCGAACAGACGGAGATGGCGGCGCGCGGGGCGTGACCTCCGCCGCGCGAATCGTTAAGCCCCGCCGGATGTTTCCGCTCGCCCCCCCGATGCGCACCGCGCTCGATGCCGC
>JAFABD010000259.1 GCA_023426225.1 Pseudomonadota bacterium
GTGCGGCCCCTCGTCATACAGCACCAGCCGCGCCCCCGCCGGGACGCCGAGCGCGGTCAGCCGCGCCGCGACCAGCGCCGGGTCGGGGCGCGTCGAGGGCAGCGGGCTCGCGGCATCGACGAGCGTGTCGAGATCGAGGAAGCGGGCGCCCGGAATGTGCCCGCGCGCGAAGGCGGCGCGCGGATCGTGCGCCGGCGCGCCGGGCAGCGTGGCGGTATAGCTTGCGTCGAGGACGATCAGGTCGGGCGCGTCCAGCGCCGCGGCCAGCCATTGCGGGGAGACCAGCGATTGCATGACGGCGTTTCTAGGCGCGACGGGGGTTGGCGTCGAGGGGCCAGGCTCCCTACATGCGCGCGCATGGACCCGAAACATCTTGGCAAGACCAGCGCGCTTCCCGCCACGCCCGAGGAAGCGGTGCTCGATTATGTTCCGAACCCGCGGCCCGGCACGCGCTATCTGGTGCGGTTCGCCGTGCCCGAGTTCACGTCGCTGTGCCCGATCACCGGCGCCCCCGATTTCGCGCATCTGGTGATCGACTATGTCCCGCGCGAGACGATCGTCGAATCGAAGTCGCTCAAGCTGTTCCTGGGCTCGTTCCGCAACCATGGCGCGTTCCACGAGGACTGCACCGTCGGCATCGGCGAGCGGCTGTTCCGCGAGATGGCGCCCGAATGGCTGCGCATCGGCGGTTACTGGTATCCGCGCGGCGGCATTCCGATCGACGTGTTCTGGCAGTCGGGCGAGCCGCCGGCGGGAATGTGGATCCCCGCGCAGGACGTGCCGGGCTATCGCGGTCGCGGCTGAGGCCGGACGAAGTCCTGCTGCGGTGCGACGCAGGCGATCGTGTTGCGCCGCAGCAGTAACGCAACCATAATCGACCGGCGACGTTGTTGGGAGACGGTGTAACGGACCAGTCCGGCCCGCGACATATCGAAGCGAAGGAACAGGGGATGGCGCAGCTCTCGAAGCGTGGGCGCGTCACGCACCTTGCGCTGATCGGCAATTTTCTGCCGCGCAAGTGCGGGATCGCCACCTATACGACCGACACCTACCACGCCCTGCTTCAGCACGACGCCGATTTGCGGGTCGACGTCTATGCGATGGACGACCATCCCGGCCGTTACGACTATCCCGCCGCGGTGACGCGCGCGATCCCGCAGCACGACCGCAGCGCCTATGTCGAGGCGGCGCGCGCGATCGAGGCGAGCGGCGCGCAGGCGCTGTGGATCCAGCACGAATATGGCATTTACGGCGGCGCGGCGGGCGAATTCCTGCTGGCGCTGACCGACCGGATCTCGATTCCCGTCGTCGTCACGCTGCACACCGTGCTCGAACAGCCGAGCGCCGACGAACGCCGCGTGATCGAGGCGCTGTTGCGGCGCGCGGCGCGGGTGATCGTGATGGCCGAGAAGGGGCGCGAGATCCTGTGCCGCGTCCATGGCGCCGACCCGCGCCGGATCGTGATGATCCCGCACGGCGTCCCCGACCGCGCGCTGGTCGACCCCGACACGATGAAGCCGCGGTTCGGCTGGGCGGGGCGCCAGGTGGTACTGACCTTCGGCCTGCTTGCCCCCAACAAGGGGATCGAAACCGTCATCGCGGCGATGCCGCAGATCGTCGCCGCGCATCCGCACGCGCATTATGTCGTGCTGGGCGCCACCCACCCCAATCTGGTCGCGCACGAGGGCGAGGCCTATCGCGACCGGCTGAAGGCGCTCGCCGCGACGCTGGGCGTGGCGGGGCATGTCGATTTCATCGATGCCTTCGTCGAATATGACGCGCTGATCGACTATCTGCAGGCGGCCGACCTGTATGTGACGCCCTATACCAACCCGGCGCAGATCACCTCGGGCACGTTGTCCTATGCCGTGGGGGTGGGCAGGCCGGTGATTTCGACCCCCTATGTCCATGCGACCGAGATCCTGGCCGACGGGCACGGCGTGCTCGTCGATTTCGGCGACAGCGCGGGGTTCGCCGCGGCGATCGGGCGGCTGCTGGGCGATGCGGACGCGCGGGCGGCGCTGGCGAACCGCGCCTATGCGCGCGGGCGGACGATGACCTGGCCGAAGCTGGCGGAGAAGGCGATGGCGGAGATCGAGGCGGCACGCGACGAACAGCCGCACCGGCTGACGATGAACGGCGCCGGGCTCGCGCCGCTTGCCCCCGACCTGAGCGCGGTCGAGCGGATGAGCGATTCGACGGGTATCCTCCAGCACGCGATCTATTCGGTGCCCGACCGTCGCCATGGCTATTGCATCGACGACAATGCGCGCGCGCTGATCCTGATGTCGCGGATCGAGGCGGTCGACGACGCGACGCGCGACCGGCTGACGAGCCTGTATGCCGCGTTCGTCCAGCATGGCTGGAACCCCGAGGCGCGGCGGTTCCGCAACTTCATGAACTTCGACCGCAGCTGGTGCGAGGATGTGGGGTCGGAGGATTCGAACGGCCGCACGATCTGGGCGCTGGGCGTCACCGCCCGCGACGCGCGGGCGCAGAAGCACCGCGACTGGGCATCGGCGCTGTTCGACCACAGCGCGTCGATCGCGCTCGACCTGGGCAGCCCGCGCGCGCACGCCTTTGCGATGCTGGGCGCGGCGGCGATGATCGAGGCGCATCCGGGCCATGCCCTGTCGAACGCGATCCTGACGCGGTTCGGCGACGAGCTGATCGCGCTGCTCGACGCGGCGCGGCGGCCTGAATGGCAATGGTTCGAGATCGTGCTCGCCTATGACAATGCCCGGCTGCCCGAGGCGCTGTTGCGCGCGGGCAAGGTGCTGGGCCGTGCCGACTTCACCGCGGTGGGGCTGGAGACGCTGGAATGGATCGTCGCGCGCCAGACCTCGCCCGAGGGGCGGTTCCGCGCGGTGGGCACCGAAAGCTTCGGGCGGCCCTATGCCGACCCGTTGCCGTTCGACCAGCAGCCGCTGGAGGCGCAGGCGACGATCGAGGCGTGCATCGCGGCGCATGAGGCGACCGGCGACGCGCGCTGGGTGGACGCGGCGATCCGCGCCTATCGCTGGTATCTGGGCGCCAACGACCTCGACCTGCCGCTGGCGAGTGCGCAGGACGGCGGCTGTTTCGACGGGTTGATGCCGACCGGGCTCAACCGCAACCAGGGCGCCGAATCGATCCTGGCGCTCCAACTGGCGAATTGCGCGATTTCGGCTCTTTCAAAGCGCATCGGAACCGTGGCAACAACGCGACGGAGCGTGGCCGCTTGAGGCTTGGTTCGCGGCCGCGAAGCGGATCGGTGCGGGGTCGTTGATGGTCGAACTGTTCAATCACGCGCTCCGCCTGCGGGCGGACCCGTCGCGCGTCGTGGTGCGGCCGTTTCACATCGGGTGGACGTCGAACGGATCGGCGCCGAGCCGAACCGAACGGCTGGTCAACGAGGTGCTGGCGATGTCGCCGGGCGAGGCGCGCGCGCAGCTCGACGCGGTGCTGCGCGATTTCGAGGCGCGCCATTGGCAGACGCGGCGCGTGTTCATGACGCGGTTCGACCAGATCGAGGCGCTGCTGGGGCTCGACGCGTCGGCGATCGGCGACGAGAAGCGCCAGTTGATCGGCGCCTATTTCTGCCACGAATACAGCTATGCCGCCGCCGCGCTGATGAACCCCAGCGCGGTGCCGCATTACGACCAGACCGGAATGCCCGACGGCGCGCTGCGCATCCTGATCTCGCTGCGCGCGGTGGGCGAGGGGCATATCTCGTCGGTGGCGTTCCGCGAGGGAATCATCACCGCCGACGACGAGCTGATGCTGGCGCCGGAGCCGCCCTTTGCCACCGCCGCCGATGCGCACGGCGCCGACGAACGGCACGTCCCCGAAGGGCCGGTGACGGTATATCGGCACCGCGATTCGACGCTGTCGGGAACGGTGATCTTTCCGATCACGCGCGCCCAGTCGAACGGGCTCGAGGATCTGCGCCTGTGCCATTTCCGGCACGACGACGGCAGCCACGAATGGATCGGCACCTATACCGCCTATAACGGTTCGGGGATCCAGTCCGAGCTGATGCGCACGCGCGACTGGCGCAGTTTCGACCTGGTGCCGATGACCGGCAGCGCAGCGCGCAACAAGGGCATGGCGCTGTTCCCGCGCAAGGTCGGCGGGCGTTACCTGATGCTGGGGCGCCAGGACGGCGAGAACATCTTCCTCCACGCATCCGACAGCGTGACGCACTGGGAAGGCGGCACGATGCTGATGAAGCCGGTGCATCCGTGGGAACTGGTGCAGATGGGCAATTGCGGGCCGCCGATCGAGATCGACCAGGGATGGCTGGTGCTGACGCACGGCGTCGGGGCGATGCGCAAATATTCGATCGGCGCCGCGCTGCTCGACAAGGACGACCCGTCCAAGGTGCTGGCGCGCACGCCCGAACCGCTGCTCGCCGCGGCCAATCAGGACCGCGAGGGCTATGTGCCCAACGTCGTCTATAGCTGCGGCGCGCTTCGCCACGGCGACCGGCTGTTCATCCCCTATGGCGTCGCCGACAGTTCGGTCGCGTTCGCCTTTGTGCCGATCCGCGCGCTGCTCGACGCGATGCAGTGAGCGGCGACGCTCCCTGCTGCACGCGGCAGGTGCCCGCGTGCAGCAGGGGACGATGCGCGATCAGCGTGCGGCGGTGCGCGTGTAGCGGTAGAGCGCGGCGGTGATCGCGAGGAAGGCGAGCGTCCCGCCGACGAGCGCGTAGCGAGCAAAGCCGCTGCCGACGAGCGCGAGCGGTGCCTCGCTGCCGCTTTCGTAGACGATGCCGGCGTAGAGCACGCCGAACAGGCTGTCGCCGACGATCATGCCCGTCGCCATCAGCACGCCCATGCGCTTGACGAACTCGGGATCGCGCGCGCGATCGGCGGCGCGGTCGTAGAACCAGCCGATCACCGTGCCGAGCACGACCGTGAGCGTCACCGACATCGGCAGATAGATGCCCAGCCCGACCGCGAGCGGCGGCAGGCGATAGCGGCTGGTGCGCCCGAGCAGTTCGTCGACCAGCACGACGAGCGCGCCGACACCCGCGCCGATGAAGATCAGCTTCCAGTTGAGGTCGCCGCCGAGCACGCCCTTGGCGAGCGACGAGATCAGCGCCGCCTGGGGCGCGGGAAGCGCATCGGCGCTGGCCCCCGCGACGCCGGCAAAGCCGAACGAGGCGTTGAGCACCGACAGCACCGGCGGGATCACGAGCGAGCCGAACACGACGCCGAGCATCAGCGCGACCTGTTGCTTCCACGGCGTCGCACCGACGAGCTGGCCGGTCTTGAGATCCTGGAGATTGTCGTTCGAGATCGTCGAGATGCCGAACACGATGCCGGTGACGATCAGCGCATAGGCGATCAGCGCCTGGGTGGTGCCCGGCGCGAGGTTGCGGCCGAACATGCCGACGAGCAGCAGCGACGAGGCGAGGATGGCAAGGATGCCGATCCCCGACACGGGGCTGTTCGACGCGCCGATGAGCCCGGCCATATAGCCGCACACCGACGCGATCACGAGCCCGGCGACGAGGATGAAGAGCAGCGACCCCGCGATCAGCGGCACCGCCGACGCCATCAGCGGGCCGCCCGCGACGACATCCCACAACAGCCACGCGATCGGCACGAGCATGGCGAGCGTGCCGATCGCGATGAGCCCGATCGGCAGGTCGCGCTCGCTGATCGCGACGCCTTCGCCGCCGCGGGCCGCGCGCGAGGCGGCGAGCGACGAGCGGATGCCGCCGATCACCGGCCCGATGATCTTGAGCAGCGTCCAGATCGCGGCGACGCCGATCGCGCCGGCACCGAGGAAACGCACATCCTGCTTGAACACCAGCCCCGCGACCGCCTCGGCGGTGCCGGGGACGCCCGCGGAGAGGATCGGCAGCGCGATCCACCAGCCGATCGCGATGCCGACGAGCATGGCGATGCCGACGGTGAGCCCGATCAGGTGCCCCGCGCCGATAAGCGCGAACGACAGCCCGCCGATGATGCCGCTGGCGCCGCTGCCGAGCTTGAAGAAGGCGGCGCCTTCCTCTGCCGCGAGCCGCGTGCGCGTGAGCACCGCGAACAGCCCCGAGGCGAGCGCGTTGACGACGATCACCTTGAGCCCGCGCGCGCTTTCGGCGCCGCCGTCGCGGCTTTCGGCACCGACCTTGAGCACTTCGGCCGCGGCGCGACCCTCGGGATAGGGAAGGTCGGGCGAATCGAGGATCAGCGCGCGGCGCAGCGGCACCGAGAACATCACGCCGAGCAGCCCGCCCGTCATCGTGATCGCCGCGGTGGTGAGATAGGGGAAGCCCTGCCACCAGCCGATCATCACCAGCCCGGGCAGGACGAAGATGATCGCCGCCAGCGTTCCGGCCGCGCTCGCCACCGTCTGGACGATGTTGTTTTCGAGGATGGTCGAATCGGGAAACATCCGCAGCACCGCCATCGAGATGACGGCCGCCGGGATCGAGGTGGCGAAGGTGAGGCCGATCTTGAGCCCCAGATAGACATTCGCCGCCGTGAACAGCAGCGTGATCGCGCCGCCGAGCAGGACGCCGCGGACGGTGAGTTCAAGCGGCGTTCGCGCCGCGGCAGGCTTGGGCAATCTTTCCTCCTCAACTGCGCGCCGCTTATGCCCCGCTCACCCGCCGCTGAACAGCCCGGCGCGACGGCCGGATGCGGAAACGCCCGCCGCCGCACCGAAATCGGGCGGAGACGGGCGTTTCGAAGCGCCGGCACGGCCGGCGGGCAAGCGCCGCGGGCGGTCAGTCGCCGATCTGGAGCGGGATGAACGACCCGTTGTTGCGGCGCTGGACATAGACGAGCACCGAACCGCGTCCGGCTGCCTTGGCCGCCGACACCAGCCGCGCGATTTCGGCGCCGGTGGCGACCGGCGTGCGGTTGATCGAGACGATCACGTCGCCGCGGCGCAAGCCCTTGGCGGCGGCGTCGCTTTCCGGATCGACCTGGACGATCACGACGCCGCGAACCTGCGCCCCGACGCCGATGCTCTGCGCGATCTGCGGCGTGAGCGGCGTCACCGCGACGCCGAGCGACGCGGCGCTGGCGGTTTCGCCCGCGCCCGGCGCACCGCCGCTGTTGTCGTCGGGATCGAACTGCGCGAGCTGATCCTCGGGCGGGCGCGTGCCCAGCGTCACGCTGAGGCTCATGCGCTTGCCGTCGCGGATCAGTTCGAGCGGGACGGTGGTGCCCGGCGCGAGGTTGGCGACGAGGTAGCTGAGCGTCTGTTCGGGCGTCACATTCTGATTGTTGACGCGGACGATGACGTCGCCCGGCTTGATCCCCGCCTTTTCGGCAGGCTGGCCCGGCTCGACGCGCTGGACGAGCGTGCCGCGATCGGTGGGCAGGCCGAGCGCGTCGGCGATGTCCTTGTTCACGTCCTGCATCGCGATGCCGAGATAGCCGCGCTTGATCGACGCACCCTTCATCAGCGTGTCGATGACGGGCTTGGCCTGTTCGGCGGGAATCGCGAAGCCGATGCCGATATTGCCCCCGGTGGGCGACAGGATCTGCGAGTTGATGCCGATCACCGCACCCGACATGTCGAACATCGGGCCGCCCGAATTGCCGCGGTTGATCGAGGCGTCGGTCTGGATGAAGCGGTCATAGGCGCCGCCGCCGGTGACGCGGTGCGTCGCCGAGATGATGCCCGCGGTGACGGTGCCGCCCAGGCCGAACGGGTTGCCGATCGCGACCACCCAGTCGCCGACGCGCGCGCCGCGCGAATCGCCGAACTTGACGAAGGGCAGATCCTTGCCCTCGATCTTGAGCACCGCGAGGTCCGACGGCTGGTCGCGGCCGATCAGCTTCGCCTTGAACTCGCGGCCGTCGGCGAGCTTGACCGTGATCGATTCGACCACCGCGCCGGCAGTGCCCGCCGAGATCACATGGTTGTTGGTGACGACATAGCCGTCAGCCGAGATGATGAAGCCCGAGCCGAGCGATTCCGCCCGCTGCGTCGTCGGCCGCGCATTGCCGCCGAACATTTCGAACGGCGTGCCCGCGAACGGATTGTTGTTCACCCGCACGCGCTGCGTCGTCGAGATGTTGACCACCGCCGGCTGAAGCTTGGCGACCATGTCGGCAAAGCTCATCGGCGCGCCGGCACGCGGGGCGCTGGCCTGGATCGTCCCGGGCTCGTTCTGCGCCGTCTGCGCGCCGGCCGGCTGGTGCAGGGTCATCACCGCGGCGGCGCCGCTGAGCATCAGGGCAGTCGAAAGGGCGTAGGCGTAACGCACGTGAGAATATCCTCTCAAAGGAAGGGATCGCATCCGGCGCGGAGTGTTGCGCCGGGTTGCTGAACGCTCATTGAATATGAACGGCGGCCACGCATCAACGGTTGCCGTTCATGAACTCGCGCAGATAACCGTTCTGCGGCGACAGGATCACCTGCGTCTCGCCCTTGTCCTTGTCCTGGGTGAGGAAGGTGTTCCGATACGACTGCATCGCGCGATAGAAATCGTAGAAGGCGGGATCCTTGTTGAACGCCGCGGCATAGATCTGCGC
>JAFABD010000267.1 GCA_023426225.1 Pseudomonadota bacterium
CAACCGCATCCGCACCGCGATGGAGGTGCAGGCGCAGACGGTGACCGCGATCACCGCCGCCGTCGACGAAACCGCATTGGCGGCCGATTCGATGTCGGCCACCATCGGCGCCATCCGCGAGGACACCAAGCATGTCGCGCGCGAGATCGAGACGCTTCAGCACGATGTCGCCGACGCCAATGCGCGACTGGTCGAGCTGCGGTCGGCGGCGGACAGCTTCTCGTCGTCGGTCGCGGCCTGAGGCCCGGGCACGCATCGCGGGGTGACGCTGACGCCGTCGCGCGCTAGGTCCGGCGCATGACGACGCACATCCTTCTCACCGGCAGCAGCCGGGGCATCGGCGCGGCGACAGCCGGGCTGCTTTCGGACGACGAACGCGTGGCTCTGGTCGGGCAGGGCACGCGCAGCGGCATCGCCGCCGATTTCACCGATCCGGCGGCGCCGCAACAGCTTTGGCGGCAGGCGCTCGACGCGCTCGACGGGCGGATCGACGTGCTCATCAACAATGCGGGCATCTTCGAGGCCAATCCGCTCGACGCCGATCATGACGCCTGGGTCGAGGGATGGGAGCGCACGATGCGCGTCAACCTCACCGCCGCGGCCGAACTGTGCCGGCTGGCGGTGCGCCACTGGCAGGAACGCGGGCAGGGTGGCCGCATCGTCAACGTCGCCAGCCGCGCCGCCTATCGCGGCGACAGCCCGGCGCACTGGCACTATGCGGCATCGAAGGCGGGGATGGTCGGCATGACCAAGTCGATCGCGCGTGCCTATGCCGCGCAGGGCATCCTGGCGTTTGCCGTCTGTCCCGGCTTCACGATGACGGGGATGGCCGAGGATTATCTGGAGAGCCGCGGCGGCGACAAGCTGCTGGCCGACATTCCGCTCGGCCGCGTGGCGATGCCCGAGGAGATTGCGACGATCGTGCGTTTCTGCGCGCTCGACGCCCCTGCGTCGATGACCGGGGCGGTGCTCGACGCCAATGGGGCCAGCTATGTCCGCTGAGGCCGCGATCGACAGCTGGAAGGTGACCCTTCCGTGCACCCGCGCCGAGGCCGAGGCGATCGATGCCGGCATGATCGAGATCGACGCGGTGCTGATGACCACCGAGACGGTGGAGGACGATGTCGAGCATTGGCGGCTCGACGCCTATCTGGAAAACGAGCCCGATGCCGCGATGCTGGCGGCGCTGAAGGCACTGGTGCCGAGCGCGGCGGGCGTGGAGCCCGTCGTCGAGCCGCTTGTCGCGCAGGACTGGGTGACGCTGAGCCAGGAAGGTCTGGAGCCGATCCGCGAGGGGCGGTTCGTCGTCCACACCAGCGCGCATCCGGCCGAAGCGCCGTCGGGCGGGCGGGCTTTCCGGATCGACGCCGGGCGGGCGTTCGGCACCGGGCACCATGCGACCACCTCCGGCTGTCTGGCGATGCTCGACGGCATGGCCGAGCGGTCGTTCGCAAACGTGATCGACGTCGGCACCGGCACCGGGCTGCTCGCCTTTGCCGCGGCGTGGCTGTGGCCCGATGCCACGATCACCGCGACCGATATCGACCCCGCCGCGATCGACGTCACGCGCGAGAATGCCGCGGCCAATGCGATCGACGGGGTCGCGCTGATCGTCGCCGACGGCGCGCTTTCCGACGCGATCACCGCCGGTGCGCCCTATGACCTGGTGATCGCCAACATCCTGGCGGGGCCGCTGGTGTCGATGGCGCCCGAACTTGCCGCCATTGCGGCGCCGAACGCCAAGATCGTGCTTGCCGGGCTGCTCGAGACGCAGCGGGCGCAGGTGGTGGCGGCGTTCGACGCGTGCGGCTGTACGCTGGAGCTGGTCGACCGTCGCGGCGACTGGACGATCCTGCGGCTGGCCGCCGGCGCCACGCGCTATGTGCCGACGACGCCGCCGGACCCCAAGGGGCGCGACGGCTGGGCGCTCGATATCTGAACGCCGAAGCCCGGTCCCGCCCCGGCCCGTCGGGCCGGGGGTGGAGGCCGGTGCCTATCCGGTCACCGCGCCGGCGCGGCTCCGGGCATAATGCTGCGTGCCGCGGGTGATGACCTGGTCGCCCGGCTCGATCGCGGCGATCGGGATATCGGGCTGTGACAGGATTTCGGCGTAGAGCGGGGCGAAATCGGTTTCGAGCGTCTCGCGCAGCAACGCCTCGAAACTGGGGATGACGAAATAATTCTGCTGAAAATCATCGATCCGGTACTCGGTGCGCATCACGCGCTTCATGTCGAAGCGCAGCCGGTTGGGGCTGTCGCTTTCGAGCGCGAAGACGCTTTCGGCCGAGCTCGACACGATTCCCGAGCCATAGATGCGCAGCCCGTCGGCTTCCTCGACCAGCCCGAACTCGACCGTGTACCAGTAGAGCCGGCCGAGCTGCCTGAGCGCACCCAGTTCGAGCGCGCGGCGCCCGCCGCGGCCATAGGCCTCGAGATAGTCGGCGAACACCGGGTCGGCGAGCATCGGGACATGGCCGAACACGTCGTGGAACACGTCGGGTTCCTGGATATAGTCGAGCTGGTCGGGACGGCGGATGAAATTGCCGGCGACGAAGCGACGATTGGCCATATGGTCGAAAAAGACGTCGTCGGGGACGAGGCCGGGCACGGCGACGACCTGCCACCCGGTCAGCTTCATCAGCCGTTCGGACAGCTCCTCGAAATTGGGGATGCCCGATTCGGAAAGGCGCAGCGCCTCCAGCCCGTTCATCCAGGCCTGCGATGCGCGACCGGGCAGCAGGCGCGCCTGACGCGCGAACAGCGTGTCCCACGTCGCATGTTCTTCAGCGGTATAGGCTTGCCACGCCTGCGGAATCGTCCAGTCGGACGCGGCACCTTCGGGCGGGCTCTCCAGCACATGTGTTTCTTTGTTCATGGCCAAGACATAGCATGGGGTGCAGTGGGGGTGGAATGGACCCGCATATGCCGATGAGCTGGGCTGTTCCCAGCGCCCCCGACCAGCCGCCCCCGCCGCTTGCCCTTGCCGCCGAGGCGCCGCGCGCCGCGTTCGGCCTTGCCGAGCTGGCGGCACACTGGCGCGCGCTGGGGCAGGGGCCGCGCGGCAAGGGCGACCCGGTGATGGTGCTGCCCGGCCTGTTCAACGGCGACGGATCGAACCGGGTGCTCTGCGCGCATCTGCGGCGGCTGGGCCACGCAGCCGAGGGCTGGGGGCTGGGGCGCAACCTGGGGCCGCGCACGATCGGGGCCGACGGCGAGGCGCTGATCGACCGGATCGAGGCGATGTCGGCGCGCGCCGGGGCGCCGGTAGCGCTGGTCGGGATCTCGCTGGGCGGGATCATGGCGCGGATCGTCGCGCATCGACGCCCCGACTGCGTTCGCGCGGTGGTGACGATCAGCTCGCCCTATGCCGGCCATCCGCGGGCCACCAATGTCTGGCGCCCGTTCGAATGGTTTTGCGGCACGCCGGTCGACGATCCGTCGGTCGGCGCATGGCTGGCCGAAGCCGCCGGGCCGCTGCCGGTCCCGGCAACGGCGATCTGGAGCCGCAGCGACGGTCTGGTCAACGGGCTGATCTGTCGCAGCGCCGACGCACGCGCGGTCGAGGTCCGCAGCAGCCATTTGTGGGTGCAGATGCGCGCGCCGGTGCTCGCGGCAGTGGCCGAGGCGCTGGCGGTGGAGACGCCGGGCGGCTGAGCCGCCTCAGCGCGGCTCGGCCGTGCAGCGATCGGGGTCGCGGCGACAGCGCTTTTCCTGCTCCCGGCGCGCACGTGCGTCGCGCTCCTCCTGCTTGCGGAGTTCGCGGCCGCGGTTGCGGTCGGCCTCTTCCTGGCTGGTCGTGGTCCAGTCGACCACCTTGGCACCGGCCTTGACCGGCGCCGTGGCGACATTCCACGCCGTCTTGGCGACGCACCCGCCCGCCAGCGGCACGACGAGCAGAAGGGAGAGGGCGCGAAGCATGGGCATTTTCCTGGTGCTGCGCGCGGTCAAGCTCAGCGCGCGGCCGCGGCCTGATTGCGCGCGGCGACGCCAAGATACGGGAAATCGGTGAAGAATCCATCGATCCCGGCATCGAGGAAACGACGGATTTCCTCGACCAGCCGCCCGTGATCGGCCGGATTGGCGCCGTTGCGATAGGCCGGCATCAGGAACGCGTTTTCCGCACGGAAGGTCCAGGGATGGAGGCGGAGCCCGGCGGCGTGCGCATCGGCGACAAGGCCGGTGGGCGTACCGTCGCTGGCGATGATCTGGGTGAGTTCGGGGCCGATGCCATAGGCATAGGCGGCCACCGCCTTGAGTCCGGCCGGCGTCGTCATCTCGCGATAGCTTGGGAAAGCATGGTCCGCCGGCCCCTCGCTGCCGGCCATCAGCTGGATCAGCCGGACCTTCGTCATCGTCCTGAGCTTCTTGAGGTTGTTGACCTCGAACGACTGGATGAAGACGGGGGCGTCGGCGCGATCCCAGCCCGCGGCCTTGAGCGTCGCGACCAGCCGTTCCTCGAGCGGCAGCCCGATCGCGGCGAAATAGCTGGGGTGCTTGGTTTCGGGATAGATGCCGATCGTCCGCCCGGTTTCGGCCGAAGCGCGCTTGGCGAGCGCGATGATCTCGTCGAGCGTGGGGACCGTCGCCTGGCCGTCGAACGCGGTGTTGCCCGGGCGAAGCTGGGGCAGCCGCTCTTTCGCGCGGAGCGTCTTGAGTTCGGCGAGCGTGAAATCCTCGGTGAACCAGCCGGTGAGCGTGCGGCCGTCGATCGTCTTGGTCGTTCGCCGCGCCGCGAATTCGGGATGCTGTGCGACGTCGGTGGTGTCGGTGATGTAGTTTTCGTGCCGCGCGACGAGCACGCCGTCCCTGGTCGGCACCAGATCGGGTTCGATGAAGTCGGCGCCCTGTTCGATCGCGAGCTGATAGGACAGCAGCGTGTGTTCGGGCCGCTCGCCGCTGGCGCCGCGATGCGCAATGACGATCGGCGCCTCCGACGCCCGCTGCGGCATGGCGGGGCTCCCCGCCGCGGCACTTGCTGCCATTCCGAACACTCCCTGCGCCATCAGCGCCGCGGCCAACCAGATGCGTTTCGTCACGCGCGATCCTCCTCGATCATGGGCCGATAGGCGCGCGATGTTACCGTCCCGCGTCAGCGCCCCGCCGTCCGCTCATTCGTGGCGAAGCGCGTCGATCGGGTTGAGCCCGGCGGCGCGGCGCGCGGGGAAATAGCCGAACACGATGCCGATCAGCGCCGAGATCGCGAAGCTCAGCAGGTTGATCGACAGGTCGAACTCGAACGGCAGCTTGGCGAGCAGCGCCAGCCCCCACGAGGCGAAGAAGGCGAGGCCGACGCCCACCAGGCCGCCAAGGCACGAAAGCGCGATTGCCTCGACGAGGAACTGCATCAGCACTTCCTTGCCCAGCGCGCCGATCGCGAGGCGGATGCCGATCTCACGCGTGCGTTCGGTGACCGACACCAGCATGATGTTCATGATGCCGATGCCGCCGACGAGCAGGCTCACCGCGGCGATCGCACCGACGAACAGCGTCAGCTGCTGCATCTGGTTCTGCACGGTCGAGGCGAATTCGGCGCTGTCGAAAACGTCGAAATTGTCGGGCTGGCCGGGCGTGAGGTGGCGACGTTCGCGCAGCAGGCCGGTCAGCGACTGTTTCACCACGGCGGTGTCATAGCCCGGTGCCACCGCGATCTGGATCGCCAGCACGTTCTGGTTGCCGACGAAGCGGCGCTGCACCGTCTTGAGCGGCAGCACGACGGTGGAGTTGGGATCGCTGAACCCCGCATTGTCGCGCTTCTTGAGCACGCCGATCACTTCGCAGCTGACGGTGCCGAGCCGGAAACGCTCGCCCACCGGATCCTCGTCGGCGAACAGGTTGGCGCGGATCGTGTCGCCGATCACGCACACCGACTTGCCCGCGCTCTGTTCGGCGTCGGTAAAGCGGCGGCCGCCGGCGAATTCGAGATTCTGTGCGTCGAAATAGTCGTTGCTGGTGCCGGTTACCGATGCCTGCCAGTTCTGGGCGTTGCGCACCGCCAGCGCCGAGGCCGACGCTTGGGGCGCCACGGCGCTGATGCCGCTCACCTGCTGGCGGATCGCGACGACGTCGGCATTTTCGAAGCTGGGTGGGGCGTTGGCGCCGCTGCGGCGGCCGCCGCTGGGGAATACCGTCAGCGTGTTGCTGCCGAGCGAGCTGATCGACTGCTGCACCGAGGCCGAGACGCCGTTGCCGAGCGTTACCATGGTGATGACGGCGGCGACGCCGATGATGATGCCGAGCGTCGTCAGGAACGAGCGCAGCAGATGCCGGCGGATCTCGCGGAGCGACAGGAGGAGCGTGGTGAACAACATGGTGTCAGGCCCCCGTCGCTGCCTGGGCGGGGAGCTCGGTCCGTTCGACCAGCCCATCCTTGAAATGCACGATCGTCTTGGCGAACGATGCCATTTCGGGCTCGTGCGTCACCATCAGCACCGTGATGCCGAGATCGGCATTGAGCCGGCGGAGCAGCCGCATGATTTCCACCGAGCGTTCGCTGTCGAGGTTGCCCGTCGGTTCGTCGGCGAGCAGCACCTGGGGCTGCGTCACGATCGCGCGGGCGATGGCGACGCGCTGTTGCTGCCCGCCGGACAGTTCGGCGGGGGTGTGATCGGCCCAGCGATCGAGGCCGACCTGTTCGAGCGCGGCCATCGCCGCTTCGCGCCGCGCCTTGCGATGCTCGCCGCGATAGAGCAGCGGGAGCTCGACATTCTCCAGCGCCGTGGTGCGCGCGAGCAGGTTGAAGCCCTGAAAGACGAAGCCGAGATAGCGGCGGCGCAGATAGGCGCGCTGGTCGCGATCGAGCCTTTCGACATGCACGCCGCGGAACAGATAGCTGCCCCCCGTCGGCACATCGAGGCAGCCGAGGATGTTCATCGTCGTCGACTTGCCCGAGCCCGATGCCCCCATCACCGCCAGGAACGCGCCGGGTTCGATCGTCAGATCGACGCCCTTCAGCGCCTGGAACGCGGTCGGCCCCTCGCCGAACGTCTTGGTGATGCCCTGGAGCTGGATCAGCGGCTCGGCCATGTCAGTTCTTGTCGTCCTTGGCGGGCTTGGCCGTGCCGTTGGCCTGGACGCCGACGATCACCTTCATGCCGGGCGTCAGCTTGGGGCTGGTCACCGCGGTGCGGGTGCCGTCGCTGGGGCCGGTGACGACCTCCACCTTTTCCGGCTTGCCGTCCTTGCCGACGACATAGATCGTCTGCTTGCTGCCGCGGCCGATCGCCTTTTGCTGGTCCTGCCGACGCGGGCCGAACTGGATGCCGCCGCCGCCGGACTTGGCGCCCGCGTCGTCCGGCGTGAAGCGCAGCGCGCCGTTGGGGATCAGCAGCGCATTTTCCAGCTTCTCGACACCGATCGTCGCGGTGGCGGTCATGCCCGGGCGCAGCGTCACGTCCGGATTTGCGACCGAGAGGACCGCCGCATAGGAAACGACCTGGTTGGCGGTGGTGGTGCTGCTCGTCGCCGTGCTGCTGCTCGACGCCGTCGAGGCGGTGAGGTTCGACCCCAGGTCGACGCGGGTGATCTGCGCCGGGAAGGTGCGCCCGGGGAAGGCGTCGACCGTGAAGCTCGCCGGCTGGCCGACCTTGACCGATCCGACATCGGCCTCGTCGATCGCGACCTCGAGCTTCATGTGCGTCAGGTCCTGCGCGATCACGAACATGGTCGGCGTGCTGAACGAGGCGGCGACGGTCTGGCCGGCATCGACCTGGCGGGCGAGGACGACGCCGTTCACCGGCGACCGGATGATCGACTTGAACCGCTGCGTCTGGTTCGACGAGAGCGAGGCCTGGGCGGAGACGACGTTGGCCTGCGCCGAACGAAGGTTGGCGCGGGCGCGCGCCACCGCGGCGCGGGCGGTGTCGAGTTCGGTCTTGGCGGGCACCTTGCCCCCCGACAGCCGGCTGACTTCCTCCATGCGGCGCAGCTGCGCCGTCGCTTCGTCGAGCGTTGCCTGTGCCTGCGCCACCGCGGCCTGGTTGGCGGCGAGCGTCGCGCGGCTCTGCGTGATCGCGTCGTCGAGGCGTGAGGGGTCGATGATCGCGATCGGCTGACCTTCGGTCACGCGATCGTTGACGTCGACCAGCACCTTGAGGACGAGGCCCGAGATTTCGGAGCCCACCGTCACCTGCCGCGTCGGCGCGAGGCGGCCGGTGGCTGAGACGGTGACCGCCAGCGCGCCCTTTTCGGCGGGAACGGTGATGTAGTTGGGCGGCGGCTTGGGCGCGAAACAGCGCGACACGAGCAGCCCCAGCCCCACGACGACCAGCACGATGACGATCCAGCGCAGGTTCCGCCGCCACCAGGGGCGCGGCTTCGTGCCCAGAAAGGTGTTCAGATCCTGAGGTTCACTGGCCATCGGCGGCGTTGCCTGTCTTTGGAGGGAGGGGCGGGATCGGCGCGGCTTCGTCCCAGCCGCCGCCCAATGCGACATAGAGCTGGATCAGCGCGGTCGCCTGTTCGGATTCGGCCTGGGCGAGGCCGTTCTTGGCCGAAAGCAGGGCGCTTTCGGACTGGTTGAGCGTGGTGAAATCGGTGAGGCCCGAGCGATAGCGCATCCGCGCGAGCAGCGCCTGGTTGTTCGCCGCCTCGAGCGCGGTGCGGAACTCGGTCTCGCGGACGCGCGCCGCCTGGAGCGCGACGATCGCGTTCTCGATCTCCTCCAGCGCCTTCAACACGCTGGATTTATAGGCAAAGAAGGCGGTGTCGGCGCCGGCGCGGGCGGCGCGGACCTGGCTGCGCAGCCGGCCCGAATCGAAGATCGTCTGCGCGACATTGGCGAAGGCGCGGCCGGTGATGATGTCGAACAGCGAGCCGATCGTGCCGCTGCCCGCATTGATGCTGCCGCCGAGCGCGAGGCTGGGATAGAGTTGTGCCTGCGACACGCCGATCTGCGC
>JAFABD010000280.1 GCA_023426225.1 Pseudomonadota bacterium
GCGCGGTCCATTCGCCGGCGCCCAGCGTCGTCGTCGACGCCGGGTCGCGCAGCGCCGCGACCAGCCGCGCCGCCGCCGCCATGCGCGTCATGCCGCCGCCCATGCCGCCTCCACCGCCGCGACCGCATGGTCGGTGTCGGGATAATCGATCGCCTGCGCGGGCACCTTCCGCACCAGCCGCGTCAGCGCGTCGAACCCGCGCTCGCCCAGCGCGACGAAGTTGGTCGACGCCTGGGTCAGCCGCACGAACGCCTCGCTCGGCGCGACCGGCCGCACCGCGGGCGCATGGCCATAGGCGGGGAACAGGATCAGCCGCGGGCGCGCCGGCACGTCCATCGCCGCGATCGACGCGGCGTCGGGGACCAGTTGGCGAATCGTCCCCTTGGGCGTGCCCGCCAGCACCGGGCCGAACGCGGCACCCGGCATCGCCGCCGCGGCGACGTCGATCGCGGCGTTCTTCAGGCTGATCGGCCGGGGAAAGGCGTGGACCGCGCCCGTCGCGGTGTCGATCAGCGCGAACTCGTCGCCCATCAGCCGCCATCCGCGCCCCATCAGCAGCGCCGCCAGCGTCGACTTGCCCGCCCCCGAAACGCCCGTCATCACCAGCGCCTCGCCGTCGCGCGCCACCGTCGCGGCGTGGATCAGCAACCAGCGGCGCTGCCCCAGCGCCATCTGCAGGTTCATCCCCATCTCGGCGGCAAGCAGCCCCTGCACCAGCGGCAGCGGCGCCGCGTCGGGAATGACGAAGTCGCCGCCGATCTGCACCGACGGGCGCACGAAACGGCGCCACGGGCGCGCCGCGAACAGGTGGACGTTGAAATCGGGAATGCCGTCCTCGGGCGCGGGATAGTCGCGATAGAGCGCGGCGACCTCGGCGACCGGCCGCCGCCAGTCGCTGCCGATGCGGAACCCCACCGGCCCGACGCGCAGCGCGGTCACATGGCGCATTGGCGCTCCACCAGTCCCGCCGCGACCAGCTCGTCGAGCCGTCCGGCGAGCGCCGCCGGATCGGGATCGGCCAGCTCGAACGCCGCACCCAGCGCGTCGAGCAGCGCGTCGAGCGTCATCGGCGCGCCCGCCGCGTGCATCAGCGCGAGCAGCTCGGGAACGGGCGAATCGACCAGGTGCGTCAGCCCCGACGGGCGGTGGTGGATCACCGTCAGCGCGTCGAGCCGCTCGATGCGCAGCGTCGCGGGCGGCGCTGCCGCATATCGGTCGCGCGCCCGATCACCGCCGGCGGCCGCCATCGCGCGCGCCTTCAGCCGCGCGGCATCTGGAGCGAGGCGAAGCAGGTAAAGCCGCTGGTCCCCGACTGCAGCCGCCGGATATAGTTGGTGTATGCCCGGCTGCGCTCGAAATCGGCGCCGGGCAGCGTGCCGCCCGCCAGCGCGCGCTTGACGTCCTCGCCCTTGAACGGCTGCGCGGCGGGGGGATAGGCGCCGGGGGTTCCCGCCGGCACCACCGATCCGTCGGCGGCGATATAGCTGCCCGCACGCCCCGGATCGGGAACGGGGATTTCGCACTTCATCACCGACACGCTCGTCTGTGCCAGTGCGGGGCGGATCGAAACGATCGCCGACGCGCTCGCCGCGCCCAGCATCAACGCCCGGCGGGTCGCCTTTGGCGCGGGTGCGCCGTCTCGCTGGCCTTCGTCTTCCATCCTGCCCCCATGTTGCGCAGCAGCGGCTTTCGCAATCGTAAATCAGTGCCTAGAGAGATGCCATGGCTTCCCTGTCCGGCACGCGCATGATCCTGGCCCTGCTCGCGGCGCTCGCCGCGGGGCTCGCCGGGCTCGTGCTCGGCGGCGATCTCCAGACCGGGCTGGTCGTGCTCGTCTGTGCCGTGGTCGCGGTGCTCGTTGCTGCGGGGGCGGCCGATTCGCCGCTTCCGGTGCCGCCCGCGACGCAGCACGAACGTCGCGGCACGCCCGCCTTTGCCGACATTATCGAGGCGATTGCCGAGCCCGTGCTCGTCATCGCCGACAATCGCGTCCAGGCCGCCAACGCGCCCGCGCGCGAACTGCTCGGCCGGCACATCCTGGGCGAGGATGTCCGCGTCGCGATCCGCCATCCCGCCGCCGCCGAACGGCTCGTCGATCCCGACGACGGCACCGATTCGGCGCCGATCCACCTCGTCGGGCTCGGCACGCGCGACCAGCGCTGGGAGATGCGCGTGCGCACCGTCGGCGAGGGGCGGCGCATCGTCCACCTCATCGACCGCACCGGCAACTATGCGGCCGAGCGGATGCGCGTCGATTTCGTCGCCAATGCCAGCCACGAGCTGCGCACCCCGCTCGCCTCGCTGCTCGGCTATATCGAAACGCTCAGCGACGATGCGGGCGAGGATGCCGAGATCCGCAATCGCTTCCTGCGCATCATGTTCGGCGAGGCGCGCCGGATGCAGCGGCTGATCGACGATCTCATCTCGCTCAGCCGGATCGAGGCAGAGAAATACCGCGCGCCCGATCAGTCGGTCGCGCTCGGCAAGCTGGTCGAGGAGGTGTGCGCCGAACTGCGCGGCAATCCGCGCGCCGCCGATCTCGTCACCCAGATCGCCGATATCGGCCCCGTCCGCGGTGATCCGACCCAGCTCAGCCAGGTGCTCCACAACGTCATCGGCAACGCGATGAAATATGGGCGCGAGGGCACGCCCGTCACGATCGCGCTCGAACCCGAAGGGACGAGCATGGTCCGCCTCAGCGTCACCGACGAGGGCGAAGGCATCCCGCCCCAGCATCTGCCGCGGCTCACCGAACGCTTCTACCGCGTCGATTCGGGGCGCAGCCGCGCGCTCGGCGGCACCGGGCTCGGCCTCGCGATCGTCAAGCACATCGTCGAGCGCCATCGCGGCCGGCTCAACATCACCAGCACCGTGGGCAAGGGGTCGACCGTCTCGGTCCTCCTCCCGCTCGAAAGCCTGGACTGAAACCATGTGTCATCAAGGCGTCATCATGCTGCAAGACAGGCAGCATGCGCACCGTCATGTGCGACTCGATTCCGGTACGGGGGGTAGCATTTTCCGCTGGCTTGCATTGGCCGCTGCGGCGCTCGCACTGAGCGCGTGCGACAGCAACACCGCGCGCGAGATCCGCGTGGTCGGCTCGTCGACGGTCTATCCCTTCACCACCGCGGTTGCCGAGGCGTTCGTCAACCAGGGCGGCGACCGCAAGGCGCCCGTCGTCGAATCGATCGGCACCGGCGCGGGGCTCAAGCGCTTCTGCGACGGCGTGGGCTGGCAATATCCCGACATCGCCAACGCCAGCCGGCGGATCAAGGCGTCCGAATACCGGCTGTGCGAACGCAACGGCGTGGGCGAGATCATGGAGGTCCAGATCGGGATCGACGGCGTCGCGCTCGCCGAATCGAACCGCGGCCCGCGCCTCGCGCTCACCAAGAAGGATCTCTACCTCGCGCTCGCCGCCAACCCCTATGGCCGCCCCAACGCCGCGCGCACCTGGGCCGACGTCAACCCGGCGCTGCCCGCCATCCCGATCCAGGTGATGGGCCCGCCCTCGACCAGCGGCACGCGCGACGCGCTCGTCGAGCTGGTGATCGAACCCGGCTGTGCCGAGGCCGATCCCCAGGCCCGCGCGCTCAAGGCCGCGGCGCAGACCGGCCCCTATGAAAACCGCTGCAAGCGCATCCGCGACGACGGCCCCTATATCGACAAGGGCGAGAATGATAACCTGATCGTCCAGGGGCTCGCCGCCAATCCCAACGCGCTCGGCGTGTTCGGCTATTCGTATCTCGAGGAAAATATGGACCGGCTGCACGGCGTCCCGATCGAGGGCGTGGCGCCCAGCTACGCGACGATCGCGGGCGGCAGCTATCCGGGCGCGCGCCCGCTCTTCCTCTATGTGAAGAAGCGCCATCTGCGCGCGGTCCCCGGCCTGTCGGACTTCCTCGCGCTCTACACCGGCATGTGGGGCCCGGGCGGCCGCCTCGCCAAGCGCGGGCTGATCCCCGCGCCCGACGCGGTGCGCGCACATTCGGCGCAGATCGTCGCCCAGCGGATCGCGCTCGATCCGCGCGGGCTGCATTGAGGGGGGCCGGCCGATGAACCCCTTCGCGCTGCTCTTCGTCCTTGTCGGGCTCGGCCTGATCGGCTGGCTCGTCGCGCGCGCCCGCGCGCTCCGCTTCGATCGCGGCACCGCCAAGCGGCTCCACTCGCTCCCGGCGCAGCACGGCTTCTACGTCGCGATGTGGACGGTGCTGCCCGCGCTGCTGTTCGTCGTGGCGTGGAGCGCGATCAGCCCCGGGCTGGTGCGCCAGACCGTGCTTCAGCATCCCGCCGCGCAACAGCTCCCGCAGTTCGCGTTCGAACGCGACGCGCTGCTGGCCGAGGCCGCACGCGTCGCCGCCGCCCCCGGCCGCACCGCGTTCGATCCGGTCGCCGAACAGCTCGTCGCCCCCACCCGCGCCGCGCGCAGCCATTATGGCTGGATGGGCACCGGCGTCGCGCTGCTGCTCGCCTTTGCCGGCTTCGCCTTCGCCTACAGCCGGTCGAACGCCGGCTTCCGCGCGCGCAACCGGGTCGAAAACGCCGCGATGCTCGCGCTGCTCGTCGCCTCGCTGCTCGCGATCCTGACGACGCTCGGCATCTTCCTGTCGCTGCTCTGGGAATCGCTGCGCTTCTTCGATCAGGTGCCCGTCACCCAGTTCCTGTTCGGCACGCACTGGAGCCCCCAGGTGATCGACCCCGCCGCGCCCGGCCGCTCGCTCGGCGCGGTGCCGCTGTTCTGGGGCACCTTCTTCATCGGCGCGGTGATCGCGATGCTCGTCGCGATCCCGTTCGGGCTGATGAGCGCGATCTACCTCACCCAATATGCCGCGCCCAACGTGCGCAGCTGGATGAAGCCGATCCTCGAAATCCTCGCGGGCGTGCCCACCGTCGTCTACGGCTATTTCGCCGCGCTCACCGTCGCGCCGGCGGTGCGCGACCTCGCGGTGCTGCTCGGCTTTCCCTATGCCTCGGCCGAAAGCGCGCTCGCGGCGGGGCTGGTGATGGGGGTGATGATCATCCCCTTCGTCTCGTCGATGGCGGACGATTCGATCGCCGCGGTCCCCACCGCGATGCGCGACGGCAGCCTGGCGATGGGCGCGACCAAGAGCGAGACGATCAGCCGCGTGCTCATCCCCGCCGCGCTGCCGGGCGTCGTCGCGGGCATCCTGCTCGCGGTCAGCCGCGCGATCGGCGAGACGATGATCGTCGTGATGGCCGCCAGCGGCGCGGCGCGCATCTCGCTCAACCCGTTCGAAAGCGCCACCACCGTCACCAAGCAGATCGTCGACCTGCTCACCGGCGAATCGGAGTTCGACAGTCCCAAGACGCTCGCCGCGTTCGCGCTGGGGCTGACGCTGTTCGTCATCACGCTGCTGCTCAACATCGTCGCACTGCGCGTCGTGAAGAAGTATCGGGAGGCCTATGAATAACCCCGAAGCTCCCCGCGCGCCCACCGACTGGAAGGGCGCGGCGATGCAGAAGCGCATCCGGCGGCGCTATGCGGCCGAACGGCGCTTCCAGTTCTTCGGCCTCGCCGCGGTCGTGCTGTCGGCGGCGTTCCTCGCCTTCCTGCTCGTCACCATGGTGGCCCAGGGGTGGCGCGGCTTCACGCGCACCGATCTCGCGCTGCCGATCGACTTCCCCGCCGCCGCGCTCAAGGTCGAACGGGCACAGCTCCGCACGCCGGGCGCCAACCTCGCGCTCGCGGGTGCCGGGCTCGACGACGTCGTCAGCAACGCCGCGGTCGCCGCCTATGGCGCGCCGGGCGGCGGCTATGTCGCCGAAAGCGCGTGGCTGGCGGTACGCGACGCGGTCAAGGCCGATCCGTCGATGCTCGACCGGCGCGTGACGCTCGCCGTCCCCGCCTCGACCGCGCTCGACCAGGCGCTCGCCGGCCGCGGCGACGCGGCGCTGCAACAGGCGGCGCGCACGCTCGCCGATCAGGGCCGGCTCACCCGCCATTTCGACATCGACTTCCTGCGCAGCTCGGATTCGACCGATCCGGTCGCGGTCGGCATCTGGGGCGCGCTCAAGGGGTCGCTGATGACGATGGCGATCACCTTCCTCATCGCCTTCCCCGTCGGCGTGCTCTCGGCGATCTATCTCGAGGAATATGCGGCGCGGAACCGCTGGACCGACCTGATCGAGGTGTCGATCAACAATCTCGCCGCCGTCCCCTCGATCATCTTCGGCCTGCTCGGCCTCGCGGTGTTCCTCGGCAGTTGGGAAATCGGCGGCGTCACCGTCGGGCCGATGCTGCCGCGCTCGGCGCCGCTCGTCGGCGGCGTCACGCTCGCGCTGATGATCATGCCGGTGATCGTGATCGCCAGCCGCAACGCGATCAAGGCGGTGCCCCCGTCGATCCGCGACGCAGCCCTCGGCATCGGCGCCAGCCCGATCCAGGTCGTGTTCCACCACGTCCTGCCGCTTGCGATGCCGGGCATCCTCACCGGCACGATCATCGGCATGGCGCGCGCGCTGGGCGAAACCGCGCCGCTGCTGCTCATCGGGATGCGCGCCTTCATCGTCACGCCGCCGTCGGGCTTCACCGATCCCGCGACGGTGCTGCCGGTCCAGATCTTCCTGTGGTCGGACGAGGTGTCGCGCGGCTTCGTCGAAAAGACGAGCGCGGCGATCCTCGTGCTGCTCGTCTTCCTGCTCGCCATGAACGGGCTGGCCATCTATCTTCGCAACAGGTTCGAGACCCGCTGGTGATGTCGCAAGCTTCGCATAAAATGTCCGCCCGCGGCGTGAACGTGTTCTACGGCGCCAAACAGGCGGTGCGCGACGTGTCGATCGACGTCGACATGGACAAGGTGACGGCGTTCATCGGCCCGTCGGGCTGCGGCAAGTCGCCCTTCCTGCGCACGCTCAACCGCATGAACGACACGATCGCCCATGCGCGCGTCGAAGGGCACATCACGCTCGACGGCGAGGACATCTATTCCGACGACATGGACGTGGTTCAGCTCCGCGCCCGCGTCGGCATGGTGTTCCAGAAACCCAATCCCTTCCCCAAGTCGATCTACGAAAACGTCGCCTATGGCCCGCGCATCCACGGGCTCGCCGCCAGCCGCGCCGATCTCGACGTGATCGTCGAACGCTCGCTGCGCCGCGCCGGGCTGTGGGACGAGGTCAAGGACCGGCTGGGCGACAGCGGCACCGCGCTGTCGGGCGGCCAGCAACAGCGGCTGTGCATCGCCCGCGCGATCGCGGTCGACCCGGAAGTGATCCTGATGGACGAGCCCGCCTCGGCGCTCGACCCGATCGCCACCGCCAAGATCGAGGAGCTGATCCACGAACTGCGCGGCCGCTATGCCATCGTGATCGTCACGCACAACATGCAGCAGGCGGCACGCGTGTCGCAGCGCACCGCCTTCTTCCATCTCGGCCAGCTGGTCGAATATGGCGATACCGACGCGATCTTCACCGCCCCGCGCGAGGATCGCACCAAGGACTATATCACCGGAAGGTACGGCTGATGGCTGGCGGACAGGAACATACGGTCAAGGCCTTCGACCAGGACATCGGCCAGATCCGCGCGCTGATCGCGCAGATGGGCGGGCTGGCCGAACAGGCGATCCATGACGCGATGCAGGCGCTCCAGCGCGGCGACACCACGCTCGCCAAGTCGGTGCGCAAGAAGGACAAGCAGATCGACGCGATCGAGAGCGAGCTCGAACGGCTCGTCGTCCGCGTGATCGCGCTGCGCGCGCCGATGGCCGACGATCTGCGCGAGGTGATCGCCGCGCTCAAGATCGCCGCGGTGGTCGAACGCATCGGCGACTATGCCAAGAACATCGCCAAGCGCGTGCCGATGATCCATTCGGAGGGCGAGGACCGGATCGAGGCGATCTCGGTGCTCCCCGCGATGGCCCAGCTCGCCAGCGACATGGTCCATGACGTGCTCGACGCGTTCGGCGCGCGCGATGCCGAGGCGGCGGCGCGGGTGATCGAACGCGACACCGCGCTCGACGATTTCTACGATTCGATCTTCCGGACGCTCGTGACCTTCATGGTCGAAAATCCGCGCACGGTCAGTCAGGTCGCGCACCTGCTGTTCGTCGCCAAGAATCTGGAACGGATCGGCGATCACGCCACCAATGTCGGCGAAATGGTCTATTTCGCCGCCACGGGCCGCTATCTGGCCGACGAAACGGCCGGCAACTGAGGGACGACGCACCATGGCTCGAGTGAAGATGCTGCTGGTCGAGGACGATGCCGCGATCGCGGAACTCGTTACCTGGCACTTCAAGCGCGAGGATTATGAGGTCAAGCACACCCCCGACGGCGAGGAAGCGCTGCTGCTCGCCAAGGAGGCGACGCCCGACATCGTGCTGCTCGACTGGATGGTCGAAGGGCTTTCGGGGATCGAGGTGTGCCGCCGGCTGCGGCGGATGCCCGAAACCGCGAACATCCCGATCATCATGCTCACCGCGCGCGGCGAGGAGGAGGATCGCGTGCGCGGGCTCGAAACCGGCGCCGACGATTATGTGACCAAGCCCTTTTCCCCGCGCGAGCTGGTCGCGCGCGTCGGCGCGGTGCTCCGCCGCGTGCGCCCCGCGCTGGCGGGCGAGGCGCTCAGCTATGCCGACATCGAAATGGACACGGTGGGGCACAAGGTGCGCCGCGGGGGCGAGGTCGTCGCGCTCGGGCCGACCGAGTTCCGCCTGCTCAAGCATTTCCTCGAACATCCCGGCTGGGTGTTCTCGCGCGAACGGCTGCTCGACGCGGTGTGGGGGCATGATTCGGACATCGAATCGCGCACCGTCGACGTGCACATCCGGCGGCTGCGCAAGGCGATCAACAAGGGCAACCGGCCCGACATCATCCGCACGGTGCGCTCGGCCGGCTACGCGCTCGATTCGGGCAACTGACCGCGCGCCGCGACCGGCGGTGCTCTGAAAATCGGCGGCGGCGGGACACCTGCCGCGGTTTCGGCGTTGGAAAGGCGCGGGTGCAATCGTTGCGCCCGCGTTTTCCATTGCAGGAGATCGCCAGCGATGAACCTTCTTGCCGTCGCGGCCGCGTTCGCGGCTGCCGCCACGGGCATCGCGCAGGACCAGGCGGCGGCCCCGGCCGCCCCGTCCCAGCCGCCCCAGACCCAGGCCCCGGCTCCGGCC
>JAFABD010000006.1 GCA_023426225.1 Pseudomonadota bacterium
GCGCCTGGGCAAGCGCGCGCTGCGTCGCCAGCGTCTCGGGCGGCGTCCCCGCCGGCAGGTCGAGGCGCAGCGGCCCGCCGTCGAGCGCGGTGAGCACCGCGCGCAACCGTGCGGCATCCTGCTCGGCCGCGGCCAGCGCCTTGGTCGCCTGGCTCGCCTCGGCCGTGGACAGCGTGGGATCCAGCTCGACGAGCAATTGCCCTGCCCGCACGCGTTCGCCGTCGCGGACATGGATCGCGCGCACGACGCCCGCTTCGGCGGGCTGGACCAGCTTGACGTCCTCGGCCGGCACCAGCCGTCCGGGCGCCGAGGCGACGATGTCGACCTGCCCCAGCACCAGCCACACGAGCATCACGGCCAGAAGCGCCAGCAGCACCCAGGCGGTGATCCGCGCGGTGGGCGATACCGGCCGCTCGATCACCTCCAGCGCGGCGGGCAGGAAGTCGCTCTGTTCGACGCGCAGCCGCGGATGCGCCGCGGCATGGGCGCGCTCGTTGTCCACCGCGTCGCGCACGGCCAGCCAGTGGCGGCGCAGCGTCTTCATGCCGCCCCGCCCCCGCGCAGCCCCATCTGTCGCGCATGGAGCCCGGCATAGCGCCCGCCCAGCCGCAACAGCTCGTCGTGCGATCCGATCTCGACGACGCGCCCTTTTTCCAGCGTCATGATCCGGTCGCACTGGCGAATCGCCGACAGCCGGTGCGCGATGATGATGACGGTGCGTCCCTCGGCAATCGCGTGCAGGTTGCGCTGGATGATTTCCTCGCTCTCGGCATCGAGCGCCGAGGTCGCCTCGTCGAGGATCAGGATGCGCGGACCGGTGACGAGCGCGCGCGCGATCGCCAGCCGCTGCCGCTGCCCGCCCGACAGGTTGACGCCGCGTTCCTCGACCGGCGTGTCATAGCCCTGCGGCAGCCCGACGATGAACTCGTGCGCGCCCGCCAGCCGCGCCGCCGCGATCACGCGTTCGATCGGCATCACCGGGTCGGCGATCGCGATATTCTCGCGGATCGTCCGGTTGAACAGCAGGTTCTCCTGCAACACCACACCGATCTGGCGGCGCAGCCATGCGGGATCGATCTGCGCGATGTCGACGCCGTCGATCAGGATGCGCCCCGCCGCGGGCAGATAGAGGCGCTGGAGCAGCTTGGTCAGCGTCGACTTGCCCGATCCCGACGATCCCGCAATCCCCAGCGTCCCGCCCGCGCGCAGGTCGAAACTGACGCCGTCGATCGTCCACGGCCCCTCGGCCGCATAGCGGAAGCGGACCTGCTCGAACCGGATCGCGCCGCGCAGCGCCGGCAGCGCGGTGCGCGATCCCGCGCCGGGTTCGGGCGGCTGGTTGAGGATGTCGCCCATCCGCTCGACCGACAGCCGCACCTGCTGGAAATCCTGCCACAGTTGCGCCAGCCGGATCACTGGTCCCGACACCCGCTGCGCGAACATGTTGAACGCGACCAGCCCGCCCACCGTCAGACTGCCCACGATCACCTCGCGCGCGCCGAAAAACAGGATCGCGGCCAGGCTCAGCTTGGAAATGAGCTGTACCGCCTGGCTGCCGCTGTTGCCCAGGTCGGTGACGCGCTGGCTGGCGACGCTGTATCCAGCAAGCTGCATCTCCCAGCGGTCCTGCCATTGCGGCTCGACCGCCGCGGCCTTGAGCGTCTGGATGCCGGAGACGCTTTCGACCAGCAGCGCATTGTTCGCCGCCCCGCGCGCGAACTTCTCGTCGAGCCGGCGGCGCATCGGCCCGGTGACGAGCATCGACACCGCGACATAGGCGGGCAAGGTGACGAGCACGATCAGCAGCAGCGTCGGCGAATAGAGCCACATCGCCGCCAGGAACACGATGGTGAAGGCGGGATCGACCAGCACGCTCAGCGACGCAGTGGTCATGAACTCGCGCACCGTTTCGAGCTGGCGCACGCGCGTCACCGTGTCGCCGACGCGCCGTCCCTCGAAATAGGCGAGCGGCAGCCGCATCAGATGGCGGAACAGCCGCGCGCCCAGCTCGACATCGAGCTTCTGGCTCGTTTCGGAATAGAGCCGCGTGCGCAGCCAGCCAAACGCCACCTCCCACAGCGACACGATCACGAAGCCGATGCTCAGCACCTGCAACGTCGCCAGGCTGTTGTGGACCAGCACCTTGTCGACGACGTTCTGGAAAAACAGCGGCGCGGCAAGCCCCAGCAGGTTGATCGCCAGCGTGATGAGCAGCACCTCGCCGATCAGCCGCCGGTATTTGACGATCTGCGGCACGAACCACGTCATGTCGAACGCACTGGCGGCCACCGCGACCGCCTCGCGCGTCGTCACCAGCACCAACTCGCCCGACCAGCGCGCCTCCATCGCGGCGCGGTCCAGCCGTTCGACCGGGCCGCCCGGATGCTGGATCGCCGCGGCATCCTCGCCCACTCGGCCGACGACGAACCACCCCGCCGGTCCCGTCGCCAGCACCGGCATCGGCAACCGCCGCAGCCGGTCGAAATCGGCGCGGATCGCCCGCGCGCGCACGCCCTCCATCCGGCGGGCCAGCCGCACCAGATCGCCCGGCGCGACGGCGCGGCCATGCCCCAGTTCGTGGCGAAGCTGGGCGGGATCGACCGCGACGCGATGGTGCGCGAGGAGCAGGGCCAGCGCGACCAGCCCGCTATCGGCCAGCCCCGCCGCACCCGCAGCG
>JAFABD010000077.1 GCA_023426225.1 Pseudomonadota bacterium
TCATCCGCCTGCCCGAAGGCCCGCCGCGCGGCTGAAAACGCCGCGCCCGCGTCAGAGCAGCCGCTCGATGTCCGCCGCGATCGCCCTGGGGTTCGTCGTCGGGGCATAGCGGCCGACGACGCGGCCGGCGCGGTCGACCAGGAACTTGGTGAAGTTCCACTTGATCGCCTGCGTCCCCAGCACCCCCGGCGCCGCGCGCTTCAGCCGCTCGAACAGCGGCGCCGCGCCCGCGCCGTTGACGTCGACCTTGCCGAACACCGGAAAGGTCACGTCATAGGTGAGCGAGCAGAAGCTGGCGATTTCCGCCGCATCGCCCGGCTCCTGCGCGCCGAACTGGTTGCACGGGAACGCCAGCACCACCAGCCCGCGCGGGCCATAGTCGCGATACAGCGCCTCCAGCTCGGCATACTGCGGCGTGAACCCGCATTTCGACGCGGTGTTGACGATCAGCATCACCTTGCCGCGATGTTCGGCCAGCGTCGTCTCGCTGCCGTCGGCGAGCCGCACGGGCAGGTCGGTGATCGCGGGCGCGTCCGGCCCGGCCTGGTTCGTCTCGGTCATGGCACCCTCTCCGCTGCGGGCGCGCCGTCGCCGCCCGTTCCCCCGTGCAACACCCCCTCGGGCAGCACCCCTTCGTGCAGCACCCCTTCGTGCAGCCGGACGATGCGGTCCATCCGCCGCGCCAGCCGCTCGTTGTGCGTGGCGACCAGCGCCGCCGAGCCCTCGTGCCGCACCAGCCGCACGAACTCGTCGAACACCCGGTCCGACGTCGCCTCGTCCAGATTGCCCGTCGGCTCGTCGGCCAGCACCAGCGCCGGCCGGTTGGCCAGCGCGCGCGCCACCGCGACGCGCTGTTGCTCGCCGCCCGAAAGCTGGTTGGGCCGGTGCTTCAGCCGATGCCCCAGCCCCAGCCCCTCGAGCAGCGCCGCCGCGCGCGCCTCGGCCTCGGGCCGCGTCGCCCCGCGGATCAGCTGCGGCAGCACGACATTCTCGGTCGCGTCGAAATCGGGGAGCAGGTGGTGGAACTGATAGACAAAGCCCAGCCGCTCGCGCCGCACCGTCGTGCGCCGGTCGGACGAAAGCCGCCCCGCCTCCTCGCCCGCGATGCGCAGCACGCCCTCGAACCCGCCCTCGAGCAGCCCGACCGCCTGCAACAGCGTCGACTTGCCCGATCCCGACGGGCCGAGCAGCGCGACGATCTCGCCCGGCGCGATCGTCAGGTCGACGCCGCGCAGCACCTCGATCGTCGTGCCGCCCTGCGCAAAGCTGCGGCGCAGCCCGCGCGTCTCCAGAATCGGCTCACTCATAACGCAGCACCTCCACCGGATCGGTGCTCGCCGCCTTCCAGGCGGGATACAGCGTCGCGAGGAACGCGAACAGCAACGCCATCACACAGATGCCGATCGTCTCGAACGGGTCGGTCCGCGCGGGCAGCTCGGTCAGGAAACGCATCTGCGGGTCCCACACATTCTGCCCGGTGACGAGCCCGATGAACTGCACCACCCGGTCGCGATAGGTGATGAAGAAAAAGCTCAGCACCCCGCCCGCGATCACGCCCAGCCCGCCGATCGTCGTGCCGACGGTGACGAAGATGCGCATCAGCCCGCCGCGCGTCGCGCCCATCGTCCGCAACACCGCGATGTCGCGCGTTTTCGATCGCACCAGCATGATCAGCGACGACACGATGTTGAACGACGCGACGACCAGGATGATCGACAGCACCGTGAACGAAACCGTGCGGTCGATCGCCAGCGCCTCGAACAGCTCGCGGTTCATCGACCGCCAGTCGACGATCTGCGCGACATTGCCGTAACGCTGCTGCAACGGCGCCATGATCGTGCCGACGCGGTCGGGATCGCGCGTCGTGATCTCCACCATGCTCGCCGAATCGCCGAGCAGCAGCAGCGTCTGCGCATCCTCGATCGGCATCACGACAAAGATCTTGTCGTAATCGTAAACGCCCACCTCGAACACCGCGGCGACGGTATAGCTCACCGATCGGAACATGCTGCCGAACGGCGTCGATGCGCCCGCCGGGTTGATGATCTGGATGTGGCTCCCCACCGTCGCGCCCAGCGATTCGGCCAGCCGCGATCCGATCGCGATCTGCTGCTCGCCGGGGCGCAGCTTGTTGAGCGAGCCCAGGATCTCCTTGCCGCGCAGCGACGGGTTGTTGCGGATGTCCTCCACCCGCATCCCGCGCACCTGCGCGAACTCGACGCGCCCGTCCAGGCTGGCGAACAGCGGCTGTTCGACCAGCGGCTGCGCGCGCGTCACGCCGGGCGTGCGCGATGCCTCTGCGACGATCTGGCGCCAGTCGCGCAGCTGGCCGTTATACCCCTGGATGACGGCGTGGCCGTTCAGCCCGGTGATCTTGTCGAACAGCTCGCCGCGCATCCCGTTCATCACGCTCATCACGACGATGAGCGCGGCGACGCCCAGCATCACGGCGACCAGGCTGAACCCGGCGACCACGGCGATAAAGGCTTCGCTGCGCCCGGGCAGCAGATAGCGGCGGGCGATCATCCGCTCGTAACGCGACAATAGCATGCGGCTGACAGTGCCTCGATAATTCAGACGGGCGAAGCTCTAGGCGATGGCCATGGGCACGGCAATGGCGCGGGCGGCCGCCCCGCTGTTGCGGAATCGACACAGCCGCCGCCAAATCGGTTACGAAGGGTTGCAAAGCCGGTGACAAAGCCCCGCCGATGCCATAGCAGAAACATATCGAAACGCAGGCAATGGCCGTGGTTCGGGGAGGGCTTCGCCCCGCTGGTCGAAAGACAGGCGTGTGGGCGGGCCTGACAAAGGGGGCTGACGAGCATTCGTCACGCAGGCGCCCGGGCTGGAAACGGTCCGGGCGTTTGTCATTTCTGCTCCGTTCCTTTCACTGCAATTTGCGAGTCACGCGCGCTGTTCTTCGGCGTTGCGGCGACTTCTGCGCCGCAATTGGCCGGACCTGCGGCTTTCTCTTTGCGCCGGGGACGAAATGATCGTCGCGAACGAAGAAAGGGGGCGGTGCAGCGCCGCCCCCTTCCCCCCAACCTCCCCCGGCCAAGGCGAGAGGCTAGCCCGTCCGTCCGTCGCCGCTCAAAAGGCGCGCGCGATCGTGACGCCATAGGTGCGCGGATCGGCCGGCTGGCCGACGACCAGCCCGGTATTGCCCGATTGTGTCGCCAGCACCTCGAACGTGTCGGTGTCGAACGCGTTGCGCACCCATCCGTACAGGTTCAGCCGCGTGTCGCTGCGAAAGCCGATCCGGATATTGGCGAGCGAATAGCCCGCGATGTCGGTGTAGCGCGATCGCGACGGGTTCGACGAAAACCGGCTGCGCGCGGTGCCGTCGAACCCCAGATAGAGCTGGCCCGCCTGGCCGATCAGCGTCGCGGGCACATTCCATTCAAAGCCATAGCTGCCCGCCCAGCGCGAGACGCCGGGCAGCCACTGGCCCGAAATGTCGCAGTTGCGCGGGCTCGGCCCGCCCGGCGTGCCGGGGGCGGCGGGTTGCTGCGTGCCGCTCACCGTCGTTCCGCCCGACAGCTCGGGCGGGCACGGCGCGTCGACGAAGCGGACATAGCGCGCGTCGTTGAACGTCGCGTTGGCGTACAGGCTGAACCGCGCGAACGGCGTCGCCGAAAACTCCAGCTCGATCCCGCGCGACCGCACGCGCCCGGCATTGGCAAGATAGCCGCGCAGCACGCCGACCTGGCTGTTGGTCACGGTCGCCTGGTAATCGCCGATCTCGGTCCAGAAACCCGCCAGGTTGAGCACCGCGCGCTTGTCGAACAGCGTCGATTTGATCCCCAGCTCGAAATGGTCGACCTTCTCGGGCTTGACGCTCGCGGCGCTCAGGATCGGGTTGTTCTGCGCGTCGAGCGGCAGCCCGGACAGGTTGATCCCGCCCGACTTGAACCCACGGGCATAGGTGGCATAGCCGAGCACGCCGTCGCCGGCCTGATAGGCGAGCGTCAGGTCGCCCGACAGGTTCCACTGGCTGAACCGCGCGGCATAGTTTTGCGGGGCGAGCACGCCGCGCTGGTCGGCGTTGAGCGTCGTGCTGCCGGTGCCCGTCGTCACCGTCGCCAGATAATCGCCCTTCTTCCAGTCATAGTTGAGCCGCAGCCCGGGCTGGAGGCGCAGCCGCTCGGTGATCCGCCACGTCGCCTGGCCGAACAGCGCCGCGCTCGCATTCTTGAAATCGATGTCGTTGGTCGATGTCAGCCCGTCGAGCACCGCGGGGTTGGCGGCGTTGGCGCTTGTCGGGTTGAGCAGCCACCGGCTCGCCGCCGGTCCCTGCTGCTGCACGCCCGAGGTGTGGATCGTCTGGTAAAAGCCGAACAGCCCGATGACATAGTCGAACCGGCGGTTGCCGGCCGAGGCATAGCGCAGCTCCTGCGTCCATTGGCGCTGGCGCGACGGGTTGTTCGACTTGGTCGTGATCGGCAGCCCGGTGAAGTCGCGGTCGTTCGACGGGTTCCAGTCCCAGAAGCGCCAGGCCGTGACCGAGGTGACGGTGCCGCCGCCGGCATCGAGTTCGGCGCGCAGGCTCGCGCCGCCCAGCGACTGGCGCGCCTGCAACGGCGTGTCGAGGTCGGTCTTGCGGTCGAACGCGTTCGTGCTCGGCGGGGCATAGTTGAACGCCGTCGCCAGCGCGGCGAACTGGCGGTTGAGCGGGCGCTGCGTCGCGCCGGTGCGGACATAGATCTGCGCGCAGCATTGCGGGTCCTGGTGGCTGTAATCGCCCGCCAGCGTCAGCCGCAGCGCGTCGCTCGCGCGATAGAGCAGCTGGCCGCGCAGCCCCTGGTTGTCGCGTTCGTTGACCCAGTCGCCGGTGCGCACGTTCAGGATCGTGCCGCGCCGGTGCGACGCGGTCGCCGACAGCCGCACCGCGATCGTGTCGGCCAGCGGCCCCGAAACGCTCGCCTTGGCCTGGACCAGCGCATAATCGCCCAGCGTCAGCTCGGCGCGCCCTTCGGGGGTAAAGCTCGGCGCCTGCGTCGTGACGTTGATCGCGCCGGCGGTCGTGTTCTTGCCGTACAGCGTGCCCTGCGGCCCGCGCAGCACCTCGACGCGCTCGACATCGACAAAGTCGAACGTCGCCGCCGCGATCCGGCTGTAATAGACCTGGTCGACATACAGGCCGACGCCCTGCTCGATCCCGTCGTTGGTCAGCCCGAACGGCGCGCCCAGCCCGCGGATGTTCGCCGCCGAGTTGCGCGGGTTGGTCGAATAGAATTGGACCGACGGCTGGACTTGCGCGATCTGGCCGATCGTCTGGACGCCGTTCTGCGCCAGCGTCGCGGCGGCGAGCACCGACACCGCGGCGGGCACGTCCTGCAACCGTTCCTCGCGACGGCGCGCGGTGACGACGATCGCGGGGGTCTGGTCCTCTTTCGGTTCGTCGCTGGTTTCGGGCGCTTCGTCGTCATCGCGGATCGAGACGAAGCGGTGCGTCATCGGCGTCCCGGCAACGGCATGATCTGCCGCCGCAACGACGCGAATCGGCTGCGGATTGTCGGCATTTGCCCCCGATGTTCCCGACATCAGCGCGATTAGGATCGTCGTTGAAGCCATGTTGCCCTCTCCGGTCGTTGCCGGAGAAACTCCACTGAAACCGTGGACATTGGCGACAAAGCGAATCTTCGCGGCTTCAAACGCCAAGTTGTCGTGTTGGATCGGTGCGATCGGGGGTCTTGAAAGCCGTGGTGGCGCTTCCAACATGGGCGATACCACGGCGCCAACCGGGTCGTGGGGCAAGGTGTCGCGCAGTTGCGGGCACTTGGGCTGCAACATTCATATTGCTCATTGGAGGATTTGAAGATGCGTCAGTTTGATTTCACTCCGTTCCGCCGTTCGACCATCGGCTTTGATCGCCTCTTCGACTTGCTCGAAGCCAGCGCGCGCCAGGCGAATGCGGAAAACTATCCCCCCTTCAACCTCGAACGTCTTGCCGAGGATCGCTACCGGATCACGCTCGCCGTCGCGGGCTTCCGTTCGGACGAAATCGACATCACCGCACAGCAGAACCTGCTGCTGATCGCCGGCCGCAAGCGCGAGGAAAATGAAAACAATGCAGGGACTTACCTGCATCTGGGCATCGCCAACCGCAGCTTCGAGCGGCGCTTCGAACTCGCCGATTTCGTGCGGGTCGAGGCGGCGAACCTCGCCGACGGCCTGCTGACGATCGAACTCGTCCGCGAAGTCCCCGAGGCGATGAAGCCCAAGAAGATCGCCGTCACCACCGGCGACACCCCGGTCGCGATCGAACAGCGCCACGCCGCCTGATCGACCGCCGGATCTGAACCGTTGCACGCGGCGCCTTTCGCCCCCTTGGGGCGCCGCGCTCCCCGGGCGCTCGGACCTTCGGGTCCGGGCGCCCCTTTGGTTTCAGTGGGTTAGCGCCGTGCCGGCAGGCCGATCAGCCAGGGGCGCGGGCCGCCGGTCGGGTGCGGCTTGCCGTCGATCCGCTCGACGCGGATGATGCGGACGGGGTTGAGGATCATCTGCCCGCGCATCGCATCGCGCCCGCCGCCGGTCGGCAGCGCCAGGATCCGCCGCACCACGTCCATCCCCGCGATCACCTGCCCGAAGGCCGCATAACCGCGCGATCCCGGCCGTGCGTCGAGCGTCGGGTTGTCGCCGACCATGATCGAGAAATTGCCCGTCGCCGAATCGGGATTGCTGCCGTGCGCCATCGAAATCGTCCCGTCGCGGTGGCGCAGCCCCGTCCTGTCGGTCTGCTCGAGCGGCGGCGACGGCAGGATACGCCGTGCATCGGTGCCGATCCCGCCCTGCACGAAACCGAACCGCGCATCGCTCTTGCGCCGCGTCGCGCGATAGAATTGCGTGTCGTCGAACCGTCCGTCGTCGACATAGGCGAGGAAGTTGGCGGTCGTCTTGGGCGCACGCCGGGCATCGAGCGCGACGACGATCGCGCCCTGCGACGTCACGATGCGCACGCGCACCATGCCGGGCAGTGGTCCGTTGCCGGGCCGCGCCGCCACGGCGTGGCCGGTCGGGGCCAACCCCATGGCAATCAGGGACAATATTGCAAACAGGCGCGTGAAAAGGCGGATCATCGCCCTCGCCTAACCGATGCTGCGCCGCAAGACGAGCCCCCGGCGCCGGGCCTCAGTTGCCCAGCGTGTCGAGCACGCGTGCGACCGCGTCCATCGTGAACGGCTTCGACAGCACCGGCCGGTCGCGGAACGCCTCGGCGATCATGTCGCCCGCGCCGCCGGTCGCAAGCACGAACGGGACGCCGGTCGCCGCCAGCCGCTCGGCGATCGGCCAGCTCTGCTCGCCGCCGCGCAGGTTGACGTCGAGGATCGCCGCATCGACCGTCCCGCGATCGAGGCACGCCAGCGCGGTCGCCACCGAATCGGCGGTTCCCGCCACCTCGCGGTCGAGCGCATCGAGGAAATCCTCGAGCATCATCGCGATCAGGGGTTCGTCTTCGACGATCAGAATACGGCGCACCGACATGGCATGCGTTATGCAGCAATTCGCGCGAGAACCAAGAGGCTATTTGGGCGAAAGCACCAATCTCGTCGCTTCTGCAAGTTGTTGCACCGAAAAAGGCTTGGGCAGAAAGGCGACGTTGTCGAGATCGATCGACTTGCGCAGCTGTTCTTCGGCATAGCCTGACATGAACAGGATCGGCAGGTCGGGATAACGTTCGCGCACACGCCGCGCCATGCTCGGCCCGTCCATCGACGGCATCACGACGTCCGAAATCAGCAGGTCGGGCCGCTCGATCGTATCGAGCATTTCCAGCGCGACCTCGCCGTTCTCGGCCGTGACGACGGTATAGCCCTGCCGCGTCAGCGCACGTTCGGCGATCGCCCGCACCATGTCCTCGTCCTCGACGACGAGCACGGTGCCCGATCCCCACAGGTCGGTCGGCTTCTCGCGCGGGTTGACCGGCGCCTTGGCGACCGTCGCCTCGGGGGCGGCATGGACGGGCAGATAGATGGTGAACTGGGCACCGCCGCCGCGCAGATTTTCGGCAAAGATGAACCCGCCCGACTGCTTGATGATGCCATAAACGGTCGAAAGGCCCAGGCCGGTGCCCTTGCCCACTTCCTTGGTGGTGAAAAAGGGTTCGAAGATCTTGGGCAGGATCTCGGGCGGGATGCCAGTTCCGGTGTCGGCGATGCGCAGCGCGGTGTAATCCCCCACCGGCAGCACGTCGTCGTCCATCTGGCGCACCTCGGATGCGGGAACGCCCAGCGTCTCGATCGTCAGCGTGCCGCCGCCATTGGGGTTCTTCGACAGCATCGCGTCGCGTGCGTTGACCGCCAGGTTCACGACCACCTGCTCGAGCTGCCCCGGATCGGCGCGCACCGGCCCCAGATTGCGTCCGTGCTTGACCTCCAGCTTGACGGTCTCGCCAAGCAACCGCTTGAGCAGGTTCGAGACTTCCGAAATCACGTCGGGCAGTTGCAGCACCTGCGGGCGCAGCGTCTGCTGGCGCGAAAAGGCGAGCAATTGCCGCGTCAGCGACGCCGCGCGGTTCGAATTGGCGCGGATCTGCTGGATGTCGTCATAGTCGCTGTCGCCCGGCGAATGCCGCATCAGCATCAGGTCACAATGCCCGATGATCGCGGTCAGGATGTTGTTGAAATCGTGCGCGACGCCGCCGGCAAGCTGGCCCACCGCCTGCATCTTAGTCGCCTGCGCGACCTGGCGCTTCAGCTTGCCCTCCTCGCCCGCATCCTTGATGCTGATGAGCACCGCCGCGTCGCCCAGCCCGCGCGCGCCGGCGATCGTCATCCCCACCGGCTCGTCGGGCAGCTCGGTCAGCCGCACGGTCATTTCCACCGATCGCGGCGCCCCGCCAGCGACGCGGCGGATCGCGTCGGCAAGCGCCGCCTTGTCCTCGCGCACGACGAGATCACCGGGATAGAGCGGCGGCGCGGCCGAATTGACGCGCGCGGCGCGGCAAAAGGCGTCGTTCATGTGAACGAACCGCCCATCGCGATCGATCAGCGCCATGCTCGCCGGCAACAGCGCGATCAGCGAGTGGATATTGGCCGACGCGCTGGTTCCGATCGCCGGCACCGCCACCGCCGACGCCTCTTCGTCGAGCAGCGCGACGAGCATCGGCGCCTCATCGCCGTCGAGGAACGGGATCTGCAGCACGCGGAGCGGGTTGCCTTCCAGCCCCTCGCGCTCGAAACGCACCAGCCCCGCCGAATCGGTGATGAGGAAACGGGCAAAGTCGCGCCCCTCCACCGCCGCGTCGGGCGCCCCCATCGCGCGCAGCCGAAAGACGCGGTTGGCGCTGCGGACGCGCCCCTCGGGCGTCACCATCACCACCATCAGCCCGGCGCCGGCGAGCCGATCGCCCGTCGCCCCCGCGATCAGCCCTTCGATGTGCGCGACAAGGTCGAGCGTCTGCACCCCGGCAAAGCGCCAGACGAGCGCATCCTCGCCGATCCGCTCGACACGGACCGAGATCGCCGCCCCGCCGATCTGGATCGAATCGAACCGCGCCCGTCCGTCGCGCCATGCCCGGCGCGTCGCCAGTTCGAGTTCGCTGACGAGCGTGTCGGCAATCGGCAGCCCCGGCGGCGTCGGCCATCCGCCGAACAGCGCCTCATAGCGTGCATTGGCGCAGACCAGCCGCCCCGAACGGTCGGTGACGGCCAGCGCATCGTCGGCGATCGCGGCGAGCGCGTGCGCGACCGACCAGTCGGTCTCGCGCTCCACCACCGTTTCTGCACGCAACAGCCGCCGGGCCGCGACGATCACGCCCAGCGCCAGCAGCGCGGTCGCGACGAAACCGATCGCGATCGCCCGGTCATTGAGCGTCAGCAGCACGATCGCGCTCGCCCCGATCCCCGCCAGGATCGCGGCAAGCGCAGGCAGCAGCATGCGGGTGGCCCCCGCTGGGCGGTCGGGCAAGGTTGCCATGGCGTTCACCGTTGTGCGGTCGCGCCGCGGGGGTCAAGCGGGGAGTGATGCCGCACTCCCCGCTCGTTTCGGCAAATCGCCGCCCGGCTTACCAGATCCGCACGCGATCGGCGGGCGCCAGGTACAGCTTCGATGCCGGGGTCGGCGCGAAGGCACCGTACCAGGGGTCGAGGTTGCGCACGACCCAGGCGCGCTGTTCCGACGGCGAGTGCGGGTCGGTCAGCAGCCGCTGGCGCAGGTTCGCCTCGCGATAGTTGCGACGCCACACCTGCGCCCAGCCCAGGTAGAAGCGCTGGTCGGCGGTGGTGCCGTCGATCACCGGCGCTTCCTTGCCGCCCAGCGACGCCTTGTATGCGTCATAGGCGACCGTCAGGCCCGCGAGGTCGGCGACATTCTCGCCCAGCGTCAGCGCACCCTTCACGTGCAGGCCCGGCAGCGGTTCGTACTTGTCATACTGCGCGACCAGCGCGTCGGTGCGCGCCTTGAACGCCTTGACATCGGCGGGCGTCCACCAGTCGGTCAGGCGACCTTCGGCGTTGTACTTGGCGCCCTGGTCGTCGAAATGGTGGCTCAGCTCGTGGCCGATCACCGCGCCGATACCGCCATAGTTTACTGCCGGATCGGCATTGGGATCAAAGAACGGCGGCTGCAGGATCGCGGCCGGGAAGACGATCTCGACCATGCCGAAATTGGCATAGGCGTTCACCGTCATCGGGGTCATCCCCCATTCCCAGCGGCGCAGCGGCGAGCCCAGCTTCGAGAAATTGTCCTCGAACTGCCAGTTGTTCGCGCGCAGATTGTTGCCGAACGCATCGCCCGCCACGATCGACAGGTTCGAATAGTCGTGCCAGCGATCGGGATAGCCGATCTTGGGCGTGAACGCCGCCAGCTTCTGGTGCGCCTTCACCTTGGTCTCGGGCGCCATCCAGTCGAGCGCGTCGATGCGGCGGTCCATCGCCGCGATCACGTTCTTGACGAGCTGGTCGGCCGCCTTCTTCGTCGCGGGCGGGAAATACTGCGCGACATAGACCTTGCTGACGTCGTCGCTCAGCGCGCCGGTGGTGAAATCAACCGCGCGCTTCCACCGCTCTTCCTGCTGCGGCGTGCCCGACAGCACGGTGCCGTAAAAGGCAAAGCGCTCCTTGTCGAAGCTCGACGGCAGCACATCGGCGAAGTTGTCGAGCGTGCGCAGCAGCAGCTGGTCCTTGATGACCCCCACCGGCGCATGCTGCATCAGCTTGGCGATGCCGGCGACCGCGCTCGGCTGCGCGACGATGACATAGCTCGCCTTGGTCGCGCCCAGCGCCTTGAAATAGCCGGCGAAGTCAAAGCCCGGCGCCGCCTTGGCGAGCGCGGCGAGCGTCATCTTGTTGTACGTCTTGTTGGCGTCGCGGCTCTCGATCCGCGTCCAGTGGGCCTTGGCGATCTGGGTCTCGAACGCCACCAGCGCCTTGGCGCGCGCCGCCGCGTTGGGCTCGCCCGCCAGCTCGAACATCTTGGCGACGTGGCGCTCATAGGCGGCGCGCGTCTCGACCAGCTTGGCGTCGGTCGACAGATAGTAATCGCGGTCCGGCATGCCGAGACCCGCCTGCGACAGGTTCAGCGCATAGACCTCGGGCTCCTTGTCGTCCTGGCCGACATAGACCGCGAACGGCACCGACACGCCGTTGCGCGCCGCATCGGCGAACAGCGTGGCGAGCGCAGCCTTGCTGGTCACCGCCTTGATCCGGTCGATCCAAGCCTTGGCCGGTGCCAGCCCCTTGGCGTCGATCGCCGCCTGGTCGAGATAGGTCGAATAGGCGACACCGATCTTCGAATTGGGATCGTCCTTCGCCGCGTCGAGGATGCCGCGCGTCCGCTCGCGCGAACGGTCGTCGAGTACGGTGAACATGCCATAGTTCGACTTGTCGGCGGGGATCTGCGTCGTGCGCGCCCAGTTGCCGTTGGCATAGGCATAGAAGTCGTCGCCGGGGGCGATCGTCTTGTCCATGCCCGCCGTGTCGAAGCCGAAGGTGCCGAGCTCGGGCTTGGGCGCGGGTTCGGGAGTCGGCGTCGGGGTGGGTGCCGGCGCTTCGGCCGGCGCGACGGGCGCGCTGCCCTGCTCATGGGCACAGCCGGTCAGCAGTACCGGCGCGGCGAGGATGGTGGTGGCAAGCAACGTGAGACGCATATTCGCATGACCTCGGGGAATTGAGCGATGCGCCGTCTTACCCCACTGATACGCCGCGTCAATCGTCCTGCCGAAGCTCGGGCACGTCCGGGCGCATCGAGCCGCCCGTCGCCGCGGGAAGCGCTCTCGCCGCCAGCACGGCGGCGCGGCGCTCGGCCTGGCGACGGTGCCAGCGGCGGGCGATCCAGATGCGCCACGCCATCGCCGACCCGAAATAGCCGATCAGGCTCAGCACCAGCGTCAGCGTCAGCAGCCCGGTGAGCAGCGCCGGACCGCCCTGATGATACAGCCACGCGCCCGTCGCCTGCGCCATGCCCGCCATGCCGGTCTCGGCCGCCGCCGCGGCATGTGCGGCGGGCGTGCCCAGCATCCAGCTGCCGATCCAGTAGGCGGCGACCCACAGCGGCGGGGTGGTCAGCGGATTGGTGAAAAAGGTGGTCGCCGCCGCCGCCGGGATATTCGCGCGGAACGGCAGCGCGAGCAGCGCCGATGCCGGGATCTGCCCCATCGGCACCAGAATGCCCGTCACCATCCCCAGCGCGACACCGCGCGGCACCGATCGGCGGGTGAAGCGCCACAGCGCCGAATGCATCATCCGCTGGGCAAAGGGGCGCAGCCAGCGGTTCGACTCCAGCGAATCGCGCGTCGGCGCGACCTTGTGGAACCAGCGTGCGAACCGCCCGCGCGGCATCTCAGCCGCGGTCGCGCAGGATGCGCGATTGCTCGCGCTTCCAGTCGCGTTCCTTGATCGTGTCGCGCTTGTCATGCGCCTTCTTGCCCTTTGCCAGCGCCAGTTCCACCTTGGCGCGCCCCTTTCCGTTAAAATAGATGGAAAGCGGCACCAGCGTCATGCCGTCGCGCGCAACGGCACCATGCAGCTTGTTGATCTCGCGCTCGTGGAGCAGCAGCTTGCGCGGCCGTTTGGGCTCGTGATTGAAGCGGTTGCCATGGCTGAATTCGGGGATGTTGGCGTTGACCAGCCACACCTGCCCGTCGCGCACCTCGGCATAGGCCTCGGCGATCGACCCTTCGCCGAAACGCAGCGACTTCACCTCGGTGCCGGTCAGCGCGATGCCGGCCTCATAGGTGGTCTCGATGAAGTAATCGAAGCGCGCGCGCCGGTTCTCGGCGACAGTCTTCAGCTTTTCGGAGGGAGGACGGGGACGTGCCATGGAACGGCGCATTTAGGCACGCCGGCCGCCAAAGGGAAGCGCCCGTGCGCGATCGGCTGCGCAGTCCCCTCGCGCACGCACGCCCACGGACGCGAAAAGGGCCCGGCGATGCGAACACCGCCGGGCCCTTCTGCGATCATGTCATCGGTCGCGCGCCGGCCCGCGGGCGGGTCCGGCTGCGCGCGATCGATCAGCGGAAGCGGCCGCCGAACGAGACGCCAATGATCCGCGGGTCGTTGAACACCGCAGCCATATAGTTCTCGATAACGCCCTTGAGGTTCTTCTCGTTGGTGATGTTGCGGGCGAACGCCGCAAGCTCCCACGCCCCGCCCGGCGCTTCATAGCCGACCTTCAGGCCGCCTTCGAAGTTGCCGTTCGAGGTGAACTCCTTGGTCTTGTAGAGCACGAAGCTCGTATAGCCCTGGAGGTTCCAGTCGGTCGAGACGAAGAACTTGCCGCCGTTGGCGACCGGCAGGTCGTAACGCGCCGCCAGGTTCAGGTTATATTCGGGCGCGTTGGGCAGCGGGTTGCCATCGATCTTGGCGAACACGCCCTTGCCCGCGATCGTCACCGTCGGGTTGTCGACGGTGCACACCACGACGCCGTTGAGCGCGCAGACCTGCGCCAGCGCGGCCTTGTCCTGGATTTCGGTATGGATCGCGCTGAAGCCGGCCGACAGCGCCAGGTTGCGCAGCGGGTGCAGCTCGAGCTCGGCTTCCATGCCATAGGCCTTGGCCTTGTCGGCGTTCAGCAGCACGCCGTTGCCGTTCTCGTCATTGGCGTTCAGCTGGATGTTGTCGACCGTGTAGGCAAAGCCGGTCAGGTTGAAGCGGACGCGATTGTTGAAGAACGCGCTCTTCAGGCCGCCTTCCCACGACAGGATCGTTTCCGAGTCGGCGGTGGTGAAGTCGTTGCCGAACACCGCCGAACGCCCCTGGATCGTCGGGCCGCGGAAGCCGCGCGCCACGCGAGCATACAGGCTGACATCGGGGTTCAGCTTGTACAGCGCGCTGACGTCCCAGCTGACCTTGGTGTCGTCCAGTCGGACATAGCGGCGGCCGGCATAGGTGACCTTCGGCGTCGTGTAGTTGGTGGCGGGATCGGGACCGTCCGCCGTCTTGAGCAGGCGGGTCTGCTTCTCGTCCTCGGTCACGCGCGCACCCGCCGTGATCGTGAAGTTCGGCAGCAGCTCATAGCTCGCCTGGCCGAACACCGCCCACGACGTGTTGGCGTTGCGCAGACGCACCCAGTTATACGGGTTGTTGCTATTCGAGTTGTTCGGGTTGTTCGGGTTGAACGGCACAGTCAGGAAATAGCGGCGCTGATAGAAATCGGTCGTGTCGCGCGAATCGAAATAGAAGCCGCCGAACTGCCAGTTGAACTTGCCCGTGCCCGGGCTCGCCAGCCGCAGCTCCTGCGAGAACTGGTCGAGGTTGCGGACATTGCCCTGCGACAGCCCATAGCCGTTGGGCGCGCCGTTGACCGGATACAGCGCCGCCGCACCGCCGTCGGTGTCGCCGCGGCTGTAGCCCGAGGTCGATTCCCATGCCGAGATCGACGTCAGCACCGCACCGCCCAGGTCATAGGCGACGCGCAGCGACGTGCCATAGGTGTCATAGGCCTGCGGGTTGTTCTGCCCCTCGTCATAGAAGACGGTGTCGCGCGGCTCGGCATCGACGCTGTTCGAGCCCTTCTTGAGCGCGGCGCGATGGAAGATCGTCGAGCTGCCCGAATACCAGCGGCCATGGCCCGACAGGTCGATCGTCAGCCGGTCGGTCGGCGTCAGGCGCAGCTGGAGGCGCAGGTCGCGCTCGTCATAGCCGCCCATCGCGCGGGTGTGGCCGCCTTCGGTCCCGTCGAACGACGTGCCGGTATAGGCGTTGGCGACCCAGTCGTTGCGGTGCTGGTACAGCCCCGACACGCGAAACGACAGCAGGTCGTCGATGATCGCGCCGCCCATGCCCGCATCCAGCGTGCGCGTGCCGTACGAACCGATCGACGCCGACGCGCGACCGTTGAAATCGTTGCTCGGGCGGATCGTGTCGAACTTGATGATGCCGGCGGTGGTGTTGCGGCCGAACAGCGAACCCTGCGGCCCGCGCAGCACTTCGACCTTGTCGACGTCATAGACGGGGTTCGACTTCAGCACGACATGCTCGAGCACCACGTCGTCCTGGATGATCGACACGGGCTGCGACGCGCCGAGGTAGAAGTCGATATTGCCCAGGCCGCGGATGTAATAGCGGGGGAAGATGCGCCCCGTCGTCGTCTCGGCGTACAGACCGGGAACGCGGCCCGAAAGCGCCAGCGTGTCGTCGCCCGCCGCCTGGAACTCGCGCAGCTGGTCGCTCTTGATGACGCCGACCGAAACCGGCACGTCGACCAGCTTTTCCTCGCGGCGCTGGGCGGTGACGACGATTTCGCCAAGCCCTTCGTCCTGGGTCGATGCCGCCGGCGCGTTGGTCTGCGCCTGCGCCGCGGTGCCGATCAGCCCTGCACTGATCGCCGCGCCCGCCAGAAGCGCACGCTTGGCAAGATTGAATTTCATGTTTTCCCCGCTTTACGGTTTTCGTTGCACATCAGGCGCGCGCGCAGTCGCCCCCGCCCAAGCGGCGGAGGGGCTGCAACATCGCGTCCGTGCGGGGTTCGACCCCCGCTGGCCGCGCCGCTAGGCCGCGATTGTGAACTTCCTGTGACCGTTGCGACGGGACGAGGCGATCAATTGTGGCAAAAGCCGCGCCATCGCCTGCCGATTGCGCACGCTTGATTGCGCGCTGCACAATCGACGGCGATCGGGGTTCAGATCAGGCCAGCATGGGCCAGCGCGGCGTCGACGGCGGCGCGACTCGCCTCGTTCGCCGCCACCATCGGCAGGCGCAGTTCGGCCGGAAAGTCGGGCCGCACGCGCGACAGCGCATATTTGACCGGCCCCGGCGAGGCATCGGTGAACATCGCGACATGGAGCGGATAGAGCCGGTCGTGCAGCGCCAGCGCGCGGTCGAAATCGCGCACCGCCCATGCCGCCTGGAAATCGGCGCACAGCCGCGGCGCGACGTTGGCGCTCACCGAAACACAGCCCACCCCGCCCATCGCGTTGAAGGCAAGCGCGGTCTCGTCGTTGCCCGAAAGCTGGATGAAGCCCGCGCCGCACCCGGCGCGCTGTTCGGAAACGCGGGCAAGCGCGCCCGTCGCGTCCTTCACGCCGATGAAGATCTCGGGATAGGCCTTGACGATCCGCGCCATCGTCGCCGGCTGGATGTCGGTCACCGTGCGGCCGGGGACGTTATAGAGCACCACCGGCAGCGGCGCCGCCTCGGCGATCGCCGCGAAATGCCGGAAAATACCCTCCTGGTTGGGCCGGTTGTAATAGGGCGGCACCATCAGCACCGCATCGGCCCCGGCATCGTGCGCGGCCTTGACGTTGTCGATCGCGACGCGGGTGTCGTTCGATCCGGCGCCCGCCAGCACGGGTACGCGCCCCCGCGCCTGGTCGACGCAGATGCGCACCACCTCGAAATGCTCGTCCTTGGGCATCGTCGCGGCCTCGCCCGTCGTCCCGCAGGGGACGAGCGCGCCGGAACCCTCCTCGATCTGCCATTCGACCAGCGCGCGAAACGCGTCCTCCGCGAAAGCGCCGTTACGGAACGGCGTCACCAGCGCCGGGATCGATCCGGAAAACATCGGCCGCAAAACTCTCTCTATGCATCAATTCGGACTGGCAGATAGGGCGTCATTCCGTATCATGTCCAGCATGCTGCGACCCTTGGCGAAATCCGTGCTTCTCGCGACTTGCGCATCGGGCCTGTGCGCCTCGGCGCCGGCGACGCAGGCGCAGATGTCGCCCGCCGCCCCCGGCGCCGTGCCGGGCGGCCAGGGCGTGCCGATGGGGCCTGCCCAGCCGATCGTCCAGCCGCTCCCCCCCGCCCCGCCGCCGCTGACCGGCGCCGAAATGGCCCTTTCGGGCGTCGTCGCCGAATGGAAGCGGCTGCAACAGTCGGACAACTGGCCGTTCGCCGAATATGCCAACTTCCTGCTCGCGCATCCGGGCTGGCCCGGCGAGACCAGCCGCCGCGCCGCGGCGGAGACGGTGCTCGATTCGGGAACCTGGGCGCCCGCGCTCGTGCTGCGCTTCTTCGAACGCTTTCCGCCGCGCACGCCCGCGGGGCGCATTCGGCTGGCCGAAGCGCTGATGGCGTCGGGCGACACGCCGCGCGCCTATGCACAGGTCCGCCTCGCCTGGCGCGCGGGGCTGCTGCGCGCGCGCGACGAATCGCGCATCCTTTCCGCCTTCCTCCCCGCGCTCACGCCCGCCGACCATGACGCGCGGATGGACCGGCTGTTGTGGCAGAATGCGCTGGCGGCGGCCGGGCGCCAGCTCGCGCTGGTCTCGCCCGATCGGCGGCCGATCTTCGACGCGCGCATCGCCTATCGCACGCGCGCCGCCGATGCCGATGCCCGCGGCAGCGCCGTGCTCGCGCTCGCTCGCGCCGATCCGGGCTTCATCGCCGATCGCGCCACCTGGCTGCGCAATACCGGCCAGAGCGCGGCGATGCGCGACTGGCTCGCCAACCGCCCCGCGCTCGAATCGGCGCCCGCCGATGCCGAGGCCTGGCTCGAAGTGCTGCTCGCGGGCGCGCGCGGCGCGATCGCCGACGGTCAATATGCGCTCGCCTGGCGCATCGCGTCGCGTGTCGACGATGCCTTTCCGGCGGGGACCGACATCACCGCGCAACCGCTCGGCGAGCGCGACGACTATACCACGCTCACCTGGACCGCGGGCACCGTCGCCTTCTACAATCTCGGCCGTCCCGGCGATGCGATCGGCATGTTCGACCGCTATTCGCACGGATCGAAGACGCCGCAAACGCAGTCCAAGGGGCTCTATTGGGCCGGCCGCGCGGCCGAAGCGGCGGGCAACAGCGCGCTGGCGCAGGATTATTACCGCCGCGCCGCGGGCTTTCCCGATCTCTATTATGGTCAGCTCGCGACCGAACGCCTTGGCCGTCCACTCGCCGGCCCGCCCCAGCTCGGGACGGCAGGCACCGCCGCCGCGGCACGCGCCGCCTTCTTCGCGCGCGAGACGGTGCGCGCCGCACAGTTGCTCGGCAAGCTGGGCGATCGGCCGACGCAGAGCCTCTTCATCCGCCAGATCGCACAGGATGCCCAGACCGACAGCGACCATGCGCTCGCCGCCGAACTTTCGCAGACGATCGGCCGCCCCGATCTGGGCGTGATGGTGGGGCGCAGCGCGCGCCAGAACGGCCTCTCCGACTATACGCTCGCGGGCTATCCCGCGGTGCGCGTGCCCGAATCGCAGCGCGATTACTGGACGATCATCCATGCGATCGCGCGCCAGGAAAGCCAGTTCGATCGCACCGCGGTCAGCCACGCCGGCGCGCGCGGGCTGATGCAGCTGATGCCGGGCACGGCACGCGACACGGCGCTGCGGCTGGGGCTCAACTATGACGCGGGCTCGCTCACCGACGACACCGATTACAACATCCAGCTCGGCTCGACCTATTTCCAGCGGATGTTCGGCCTCTACGGCAGCTACCCGCTGGCGATCGCGGCCTATAATGCCGGGCCGGGCAACGTGAACAAATGGATCGCCGCCTTCGGCGACCCGCGCCTGCCCGGCGGCGACGTGCTGCGCTGGGTCGAACAGATCCCGTTCTTCGAGACCAAGAACTATGTCCAGCGCGTGCTCGAGAATGCGGTCGTCTACGACCTCATCAACCCCGATCGCGCGCGCAGCCGCGGGCCGGCCAATCTCAGCTGGTATCTGGGCAAGAACAATCCGGGCTAGGCAGGCGGGCGCGGGTGATGACGCCCGCGCCGGCGCCGCTATAGAGGGCGCATGGATCGTCCCAACTATATCACCCCGGCGGGCTATGCCGCGCTCAAGGCCGAATATGACCGGCTGTTCGCCGACGAGCGCCCGCAGCTCGTCGAGACGATCGCCTGGGCGGCGGGCAACGGCGACCGTTCGGAAAACGGCGACTATATCTATGGGCGCAAGCGGCTGCGCGAGATCGACCGGCGGCTGGGCTGGCTCGCCCGGCGGATGAAGGCGGCCAAGGTCGTCGACCCGGCGCGGCAGGAGGATCGCGCGCGCGTGTTCTTCGGCGCCACCGTGACCATCGCCGACGAGGACGACAATCAGCGCACGCTCACGCTGGTGGGCGATGACGAGGCGGATGCCGCGACCGGCCGTGTCGGCTGGAACGCCCCGATCGCGCGCGCGCTGCGCGGTGCCGGGCTCGGCGACCTGCGCCGCGTCCAGCTTCCCGGCGGCGAACGCGAATATGAAGTCGTCGCGATCGAATATCCCTGACAATATCGCCCGAAGGGTGCACAGGATGCGGCAGGCCGCATCGCGCCCGTCCGCGACGGACCGGCGCACATGCTAAAGCCGGGGCTGCCCCCCGGCGGGGCCGGTAAAGCGTGGAAAGAATGACAACCAAGCGAATTTTCGTCAGCGGCGCGGTTCAGGGCGTCGGCTATCGTGACTGGGTGGTGCGCACCGCGCAGCGTGGCGGGGTCACCGGATGGGTACGCAACCTGCGCGACGGGCGCGTCGAGATCCTCGCCGCCGGCAGCGACGACGCGATCGAGGCGCTGGTCGCCGCATGTCGCGAGGGACCGGCGCGCGCGCAGGTCGCCCAGATCGAAACCGTCGCCGCCGACGACGAGAAGCAGCCCAAGGGCTTCACCAAACGCTTCACCGCCTGACTGCGGCGCCCTGCCCCCGGGTTCAGGGCTCGATCAGCGCGCCGCAATCGCCGCCGAGACGCTGGCCGAACATCGGGCTCTCGGTGCCGAGTTCGTCGGGCGGATTCTTGCCGATCAGGTAGCGCACGGTCCGCCCTTCGCCCCCGCCGGCTTCGACGTCGACTTGCCACGCCGCGCGACCGTCCACCTGGACGGTGCCGGCCACCTTGAGCGCGAACCGCCCCATTCCCTTGTCGTACTGAAAGAAGGGAACCGAGTAGGTGCGCCCTTCGGCCAAGGGGAGCGCGGCGAAAGTAAGGCCCCAGAGGTTGCCGTCCCACAGCTTGCCGGACGAGCGGAAGCGACTGGTTTCCTGACCGGGGCGCGACACTTCGATGGCGTCGCCGTCATACCGGACGCGGACATGCTCGACGCCGTTGCGGCGACTGTCCATGCGGATCGGCGTCAAATCGGCGCGCCGAAGCACGAAATGGTCGCGCATGTCGAAGCGACCGTCGTCGACCCGCTGGTGGACGATCACGTCCCATACCGGCGCGTCGCCCTCCATTGCGGGACGCACCCGCTGCCACGTCTTGCCGATCGGCTTGCCGCTGCGCTCGATCGCGTAGCAGGCGCTGCCCGCACGGAGCTTCGAACCATCCGGCACCGCGACATCAGCGATCGCGGGGGCGCCCTGCAGGGCGAGCATCAGCATCAGGTTCAGCATCGGTTGCGCCTCCACGGGGGAACGCAACCGTTCTATATGGGCAATACACCATCGGCAAGCCCGCGGCCGGACGCCAGCTTGCGCCCGGCCGCGATGCTTGCTGCGATCAGCGCGTCAGCTTCTTGTACGCCAGCGCGGTCGGACGATCGGCGGCGTCGCCCAGACGACGGCGCTTGTCCTCCTCATACGCTTCGAAATTGCCCTCGAACCATTCGACATGGCTGTTGCCTTCGAACGCGAGGATGTGCGTCGCAAGACGGTCGAGGAAGAAGCGGTCGTGGCTGATGACCACGGCGCAGCCCGCGAAGTTCTCGATCGCCTCTTCCAGCGCGCCCAGCGTTTCGACGTCGAGGTCGTTGGTCGGCTCGTCGAGCAGCAGCACGTTGCCGCCGCGCTTCAGCATCTTGGCGATGTTGACGCGGTTGCGCTCACCGCCCGACAGCTTGCCGACGTTCTTCTGCTGGTCCTGACCCTTGAAGTTGAACGCGCCGACATAGGCGCGCGTCGACATGTCGTGGCCGTTGACCTTCATGTAGTCGAGCCCGTCCGAGATTTCCTCCCAGACGTTCTTGCTGTCGTCGAGGTGATCGCGGCTCTGGTCGACATAGCCGAGACGCACGGTCGAACCGATCTCGATCTCGCCCGAATCGGGGGTTTCCTGGCCGGTGATGATCTTGAACAGCGTCGACTTGCCCGCGCCGTTCGGCCCGATCACGCCGACGATGCCGCCCGGCGGCAGCATGAACGAGAGGTTCTCGAACAGCAGCTTGTCGCCATAGGCCTTCGAGATGTTCTTGGCCTCGATCACCTTGCCGCCCAGGCGCTCGGGCACCTGGATGACGATCTGGGCCTTGCCCGGCGTGCGGTTTTCCTGGCTGGCGACCAGTTCCTCGAACTTCTTGATACGGGCCTTCGACTTGGTCTGGCGGGCCTTGGCGCCCTGCCGGATCCACTCGAGCTCGTCCTTGATCGCCTTCTGGCGGCCGGTGGCCTCGCGGTCCTCCTGCTCGAGGCGCTTGGCCTTCTTTTCCAGATAGGTCGAGTAGTTGCCCTCGTAAGGGAAGTACTTGCCGCGGTCGATCTCGAGGATCCAGCCGACGACATTGTCGAGGAAATAGCGGTCGTGGGTGATCATCAGCACCGCGCCCGCATATTCCTTCAGGTGGTTTTCCAGCCAGCGGACGCTCTCGGCGTCGAGGTGGTTGGTCGGCTCGTCGAGCAGCAGGATCGACGGCTTCTGGATCAGCAGCCGCGTGAGCGCGATGCGGCGCTTTTCACCGCCCGACAGGTTCTCGACCGACCAGTCCGACGGCGGGCAGCGCAGCGCTTCCATCGCGACTTCGAGCTGGTTGTCGAGCGTCCAGCCGTCGACCGCGTCGATCTTGGCCTGAAGGTCGCCCATCTCCTCCATCAGCGCGTCGAAATCGGTGTCGTCCTTGGGATCGCCCATCTCGGCCGAGATGGCGTTGAAGCGATCGACCATGTCGGCCACTTCGCGCGCGCCGTCCTTGACGTTCTCGAGCACGTTCTTGTTCGGGTCGAGCTGCGGCTCCTGCGGCAGATAGCCGACGGTGATGTTCTCGCCCGGCCAGGCCTCGCCCGAGAAATCCTTGTCGATGCCCGCCATGATCTTCATCAGCGTCGACTTGCCGGCGCCGTTCGGGCCGACGATGCCGATCTTGGCACCCTGATAGAATTGCAGGTTGATGTTGTTCAGCACCGGCTTGGGGGCGCCGGGGAAGGTCTTGGTCATGTCCTTCATGACGAAGGCGTATTGCGCGGCCACGGTGGCGGATCTCCGTTGCGAAATTCGGAATGCAGGAAGGTTGCCCGGCATGTAGCGATGCGGCCGCCGCTTGGCAACGCAGCCCGCCGGGGCCTGCCGCGCGCACCGGCCCGGATGTCCCACAACGGCGCGGCCGCGCGGTGGGCTCTCGCCGGCGGCCACGCCGCCCGCCGCGCAACGAAATGGCAATTTCACCGCCAAACCCATTGCAATCGTTTCGCCGGCGGTTAGCATCCGCAGCATGAACAAGCGCCTCCTGCTCGCGGCCGCCGCCGCCGCCATCGCCCTCCCCCTTTCCTTCCCCGCTTTCGCCCAGACCGGCCATGATGCCGCCGCGCTGCGCGATGCCGCGCTCAACGAAGACCGGATCGCCTGGGATGTCGTCGAAGGTCTCACGACCGAGGTGGGGCAGCGTCTCGCCGCGACCGAGGCAGAGGCGCGGGCGCGCGCCTGGGCCGTCAGGAAGCTGACCGCACTCGGCTTCAGCAACGTCCATATCGAAACCTACCGCATGCCGCTCTGGGTGCGGGGCGAGGAAAAGGCCGAGGTCGTCGGCGCGGCATCGCAAAAGCTGGCGATTGCCGCGCTCGGCTATTCGGGGTCGACCGGCCCGCACGGGGTCGAGGCCGAAATCACCTATTTCCCCACCTTCGCCGATCTCGTCGCCGCCCCCGCCGACGCGGTGAAGGGCAAGATCGTCTATATCGGCAACGCGATGACCGCCACGCAGGACGGGTCGCATTACGGCTTCTACGGCGCCGCACGGCGTGCGGGGCCCAGCATCGCGGCGACCAAGGGGGCGGCCGCGGTGCTGATCCGCTCGATCGGCACCGACCATCATCGCAACCCGCACACCGGCGTCACCGGCTGGGCCAAGGACCAGAAGCCGATCGCCGCCGCCGCGCTGTCCGGCCCCGATGCCGACCAGCTCGAACGCCTGCTCAAGCGCGGCAGCGTGCGCATCCGCATGCTCGTCACGCCCGAATTCAAGGGTGAGGCGGAATCGGGCAATGTCGTCGCCGAAGTCCCCGGCACCGATCCGTCGGCGGGGATCGTCCTGATCGGCGGCCATCTCGACAGCTGGGATCTCGGCACCGGCGCGATCGACGATGCCGCGGGCGTCGCGATCACCACCGCCGCGGCCAAGCGGATCATGGATGCCGGCCGGCCGCGCCGCACGATCCGCGTCGTCTGGTTCGGCGCCGAGGAAGTCGGCGCGTTCGGCGGCGATGCCTATCAAAAGGCGCATGCAGGCGACCGTCACGTCCTTGCCGCCGAATCCGATTTCGGCGCCGACCGGGTGTGGAAGTTCTCGACGACGCTGCCGGCGGGGGCCGAGGCGATCGGCGACCGGCTTGCGGCCGCGCTCGGCCCGATCGGCATCTCGCGCACGCGCGAACCGGCGCATGGCGGTGCCGATGTCGGCCCGACGATCCGCACCGGCGTCGCGGCGGTCGATCTCGCACAGGACGGGCTGCGCTATTTCGACTATCACCACACGCCCGACGACACGCTCGACAAGATCGACCCGGTTCAGCTTCGCCAGAATGTCGCCGCCTGGACGGCGATGCTCGCGGTCGTCGCGAACGCGCCCGAGGCGATCGGCCCGGTCAAGCCCGGCGGCGGCGAATGATGCGCTTCGGGGCGGCGTCCGCGTCGCCCGCCCCGAATTGGGGCGGAAAAAAGGCAAATGTGCCATTGTGCGGCATTTTTGTGATTGACCTTCGTGTCAGTGGCGCTATTTCAGCAGCTTCGCACTGGCAACGGGCCGGGCGCGAAACCTTTTGAAGTTTCCATTGGGAGCAACCCGAATGAAGAAGATCCTCATTGTTGCTGCTGCTGCCGGCCTGATGTCGCTCGCGGCTTGCGGTGGTTCGCAGACGAACACCGTCGCCGAAAACGTCGCCGACAACGCCGAAGCCAATGCGGCGCTCTATGAGGCGGCTGCCGACAACGCGACCACCCCGGCTGCCGAAAACGCGCTCGAGAACGCTGCCGACGCGCAGCAGAACGTCGCCGACGCCGCGGAAGCGAACGCGCACTGATCGCTGCGCCGCGCGCCTCGGCGCGCGGCCTGACGACACGAATTGGGGCGTCCCGACCGGGGCGCCCTTTTTCGTATCCGGCCCAACCGTCCGGCGACGGTCAGGCGGCGCTCAGGCCGCGGCGTCGGTCGGCACGGGGGTCGGCACCGCCGCATCCGCCCCGTCCGCCGCACCCGCCGCATCCGCGGGCGGCGCCTTGCCGATCAGCGCGTCGGTAAAGCGGCGGCGCCACCACAGCACATCCTCGCGCGTGACATTCTCCATCATCGCCCGCCAGCGCCGCACCCGCTCCGCCCGCGGCATCCGCAGCGCCTGCAGGATCGCGTCGGACAGCTCCTCGGCGCTATAGGGATTGACGAGCACCGCCTCGCGCAGCTGCTCCGCCGCGCCCGCAAAGCGCGACAGGATCAGCACGCCCGGATCTTCGGGGTCCTGCGCCGCGACATATTCCTTGGCGACCAGGTTCATCCCGTCGCGCAACGGCGTCACCAGCCCGATCCGGCTCGCGCGATACACCCCCGCCAGCACGTCGCGCGGATAGCCCTGGTTGACGTATCGGATCGGCACCCAGTCGAGGTCGGCGTGCGCGCCGTTGATCCTGCCCGCCAGCCCCTCCAGCGTGTTGCGGATGCGCTGGTAGGTCTCGACCGATGCGCGCGACGGCGGCGCGATCTGGAGCAGGAACACTTCCTTGCGCGTCTCGGGATGCGCCAGCAGGAAGCGCTCATAACCGAGGAAACGCTCCTCAAGCCCCTTCGAATAATCGAGCCGGTCGACGCCGACGATCATCGCCCGCCCGCCCGCGCTCGCCTGCATCGCGGCACAGCTCCGCCGCGCCGCCTCGCTGTCCGCCAGCGCCTGGAACTCGGCCGCGTCGATCCCGATCGGGCAGACGATCGCGCGCACGTCGCGGCCGCGATAGCGGATCGTGCCGTCCTCGCCGGTCTCGGCGCCCATCTCCAGCCGCGCGAAGTCGATGAACGACTGGAGCCATTCCTCGGTGTGAAAACCGATCACGTCATAGGCGAACAGCGTCTCGACCAGCTCGCGCGCCTCGGGCAGCGTCGCGAGCAGCCGGCGCGGCGGCCAGGGCGTGTGCAGGAAAAAGCCGATGCGGTTGTCGCAACCGCGCCGGCGCAGCGCCTCGCCCAGCGGGATCATGTGGTAATCCTGCACCCAGATCGCGTCGTCCGCCTCGATCAGCGGCCGCACCGTGTCGGCAAAGCGATCGTTGACGCGCTGATATCCCCCGGCAAAGCCGCGCTCATATTCGGCCAGGTCGATGCGGTAATGGAACAGCGGCCACAGCGTCCGGTTGGCATAGCCGTTGTAATATTCGTCGATGTCCTGTTCCTCCAGGTCCACCGTCGCGGTCGTATAGCCCTCGCCGCGCTGCAGGTTGACCTGCCCGGTGAAGCTGTCGGTCTGCTCGCCCGACCATCCGAACCAGATGCCGCCGAATTCGCTCAATGCCGCGGCCAGCGCGACGGCAAGCCCGCCCTGCGCCCCCGAATGGGCGGCCTGGGGCTGGGCGACACGGTTCGAAATGACGATCAGACGGTTCAACGGATCGAACTCCATGGTTTGCTCAGCAGCACGGCGCAATTGATCATGCCCACCAGCGAATAGGTCTGGGGATAGTTGCCCCACAGCTCGCCCGTCGCCGGGTCGATATCCTCGGAAAGCAGCCCCGCGGCGGTGCGGCGCGTCAGCATCTCCTCGAACAGCGCGCGCGCATCCTCGCCGCGCCCGGTCGCGTGCAGCGCCTCGATCAGCCAGAAGGTACAGACGTTGAACGCCGTCTCGGGCAGCCCGAAATCGTCCTCGGTGGCATAGCGCAGCATGTGCGATCCGCGCCGCAACCCCGCCTCCACCGCCGCCAGCGTGCCGACGAAGCGCGGATCGTCGGGCGCCAGAAAGCGCAGGTCGAGCAGCTGGATCAGACTGGCGTCGAGGTCGTCGCCGGCAAAGGTCGCCGAAAGCCGCTGCGTCGGCTCGCGCCATGCCGCGGTCTCGATGCGCTCGCGGATCGTCGCCGCGCGGTCGGCCCAGAAACGCTGCCGCGCGTCGAGGCCCAGCACCCCGGCCGCATTCGCCAGCCGATCGCACGCCGCCCAGCACATCGCCGACGAATAGGTGTGGACGCTCTGCCGCGTGCGCAGCTCCCACAGTCCCGCATCGGGCTGGTCATGGTTGGCCCAGGCGCGCTCGCCCACGCGTTCCAGCGCCTCGAAATCCTCGATCGTCGCGCGACGGAACAGCCTTTCGTCGAAGAACGCCTGCACGTTCGAAAGGACGATCTGGCCATAGGCGTCGTGCTGGACCTGTTCATAGGCCTGGTTGCCGACGCGCACCGGCCCCATGCCGCGATATCCGGCCAGCGCGGGCGCCTGCCACTCCTCCAGCCGCGCCTCGCCCAGCACGCCATAGAGCGGCTGGATATGCCCGCCGCGCGCCTGGTCGACGATGTTGCGGAGATAGCCGAGATAGCCCTCGAGCACGTCGAGCGCGCCCAGCCGGTTGAGCGCCTGCACGGTGTAATAGGCGTCGCGGATCCAGCAATAGCGATAGTCCCAGTTGCGCTGCGACCCCGCATGTTCGGGGATCGACGTCGTCAGCGCGGCGACGATCGCGCCCGTCTCCTCATGCTGGCACAGCTTGAGCGTGATCGCCGCACGGATCACGACCGACTGCCATTCCAGCGGGATCGCCAGCCCGCGCACCCATTCCTGCCATTCGGCGGCGGTGTTGGCGAGCATCGCGCCCAGCGTCTCGGCCAGGTCGCCCGAAAAGCTTTCGTCGGGGCCGAGGAAGAAATGCAGCGGCCGCTCGACGCGGAAGCTGCGCTCCTCATGGACATAGCCGACCGGCGCATCGGTGGTCAGCCGCAACGTCATGGCATCGGTCTGGTAACGCAGATGGTTCGATCCGCCGATCCAGCGCGAACATTCGGCGCCCCAGCCGCAGGTCGGGCGCAACCGCACGCGAATGCGCGGGCTGCCCTGCACCGGCCGCACGATCCGGGCGAACGCGACGGGGCGATAGGTACGGCCCAGCCGGCGGAAATAGGGACAGAAATCGATGATCTCGATCGCGTTGCCCGCGGCATCGCTCGCACGCGTCACCAGGATCGGCGTATTGTGGCGATAGGATTGCTCGATCGCGGCGCCGTCCTCCAGTTCGATCGCCCAATAGCCGCCCTCGGGCGCCTCGCCGCCCAGCAACGCCGAGAACAGCGGGTCGCCGTCGACGCGCGGCACGCATCCCCACACGAACCGGCCCGCGCGGTCGATCAGCGCGCTCACCTGGCAATTGCCGATCGGCCACAGGTCGAGCCCGCTCATGCCGCCGCCGCCATCGCCGCGTTCAGCCAGGTGCGCGGCGCCGCCACCGATGCCAGCCGGTATCGCGCCGCGCTTGCCCGCGCCGGCCCCACCAGCACGCCGTAACCGCCCGCCGCCGCCGCCGCGACGAAGCCCGGCTCGTCGGTCAGGTCGTCGCCCAGGAACACCGGCCGCGTGCCCGCAAACGGGGCCTCGCCCGCCAGCGCCGCGATCGCCGCGCCCTTGTCGGCGCCCGTCGCGCGAACCTCGGCCATCATCTTGCCCGGCTGGAAATGCAGCCCGTGGCGCGCCGCCAGCCCGTGCGCCAGCGCCACTGCCTCGCCCTCGATCGCGGGGACCATGCGGTAATGCAGCGCCGCCCCCAGCGGCTTGTCCTCCAGCAGCACGCCGTCATGCGCCGCGGCAAAATCCGCCATCGCCGCGCGTACCGCGTCGACCGCCGGCGGCCGCGCGGGCGCCTCGATCCGCCCGCCGGGGCGGCGCAGTTCCAGCCCGTGACTGCCGACGATCACGAAATCGGCCGGCGCGCCGTTCGCGCCGAACAGCCGCGCGATCTCGTC
>JAFABD010000223.1 GCA_023426225.1 Pseudomonadota bacterium
CCTGAAAAGCCCATCGCTCCTGACACGGTGAAAAACACCGCCGATGGCGCTCGTCCAGGTCAAACCGCTATCGGCTGAACACAATCAGAACAGCCCAAAATCCCGGCCTCGTGAATAGGAGAGGCTATAGCCGTCCTGGATCTCCAGCCGGTCGAGCGGGTCGGTGTTGTCCGACGGCCAGACCTGGTCGGTGCGCGCCATGATGCCCAGGTCGACGCGCCCGCCGCCGCCCGAACAGCTCTCGATCTCGACGCCCGGGTGCCGCCGCCGCAATTCGTCGATGATGGCATAGAGGTTGCGCACATAGGCGACGTACAGCGTCTGCTGGTCGGCGACGTCGACATCGGGCCAGCCCGGCTCGGACCAGTTGCGGTTGTAATCCCATTTCAGGAACGCGATGTCGTTGGTGGTCAACAGGTCGTCGAGCACCTTCAGCACATGGTCGCGCACATCGTCGCGCGCCAGGTTGAGCACCAGCTGGTTGCGCCCCTGCGTCAGCGGGCGGCCCTGGAACTGCATCACCCATTCGGGATGCTTGCGATACAGGTCGCTGTCGGGGTTGATCATCTCGGGCTCGACCCACAGCCCGAAATCCATCCCCAGCGCCTTGACGCGGTCGATCAGCGGCTTCAGCCCGTGCGGGAACTTGCTCTGGTTGACCAGCCAGTCGCCCAGCCCGGCGCGATCGCTGTTGCGCGCGCCGAACCAGCCGTCGTCCATCACGAAGCGTTCGACGCCCAGCGTCGCCGCGCGTTCGGCCAGCGCGATCTGCCGGGCCTCGTTGACGTCGAACGCGGTCGCTTCCCAGCTGTTGTACAGCACCTTGCGCACCGGCACGCGGCCGTCGTGGCGCGGCAGCACATGGTCGCGCTGGAACCGGTGGAACAGCCGCGACGCGCCGCCCATGCCCGCGCCCGAATAGCCGGCATAAAGCGTCGGCGTCTCCAGCCGCGCACCCGGGCGCAGCCGATAGGCAAAGTCGAACGGATTGTACCCGCCGACGATCCGCACGCGGCCGGTCACGTCCTGGTCGATCGTGATCCGCCACGATCCGCTCCACGCCAGCGCGCCGATCCAGGCGGGGCCGCTTTCCTCGGTCGTCTCGGCGCGCGTGATCGCGAACCACGGGTTGTTCTGGCTGCCGGTCGATCCGCGCCGGCTTTCCAGAACCGTCGCGCCCGCGCGCAGCGGGCGTTCCTGGCGCGTCCATTCGGCGGCCCAGCGTCCGGTCGAATAATGCAGCCGGTAATCCTGCGCGACCGGCAGCGTCAGCCCCGCCGCCGCCGCCTGGTCGACGCGCACGTCGGTCGTGCCGCGGTTCTCGATCGTCGCCGATCGCGCGACCACGCCCGTGTCGGGGTCGATCCGGTACTGGATCGTCACCGTCAGCGCGCGGTCGATGTCGCGCAGCGTGACGCGGATCGCGTCCTTCTCGATGCGGTGGTCCTGATAGACGAGCACCAGGTCGCGGTTGCCGTCGGGCCATGTCACCTTCAGCGCGGGCTCGGCATACAGCCCGCCGCCCTGGCCGGCATATTCCTGGGGCACGACGTTGGTGACGAGGTCGAATCCGCTATGCCCGGTAAGCTCGGGCGCGGCGAGCGGATCGTCCTCGCCCAGCCGCGCGCCCCAATAGACCGACTGGAGCATGTTGGCGGCGTTGATCCGGAAGGCATAGGTGACGCCGCCGCCGTCGAGCCGGAAGATCCGCGTCCGCGCATCGAACCGCGCCTCGGCCCAGGCCGTGCCCGGCATCAGCATCGCCGCCACGGCGAGCATCCCCAGCAACCGCGCTCCGTTCATCGACCCCATCTGTCCTTCCCGCGACCCGCCACCCGCGGCCGATAGCGCCGTGGGCAGCGCCGCGCCAGCCGCGCGGCCGCCCAACGCCGCCCGATCGCGGCGTCGTTCAGTCGCCGCAGCGCGTCGGCGCGGGGACGATGTTGGTTTCCGCCGGCCCCGGCAGCGTGCTGCCGGGGTGATAGGCGGGCAGGCGGCGCAGCGCCGCGGCGTCGATCAGGATCGGCCGGAACCGCCCCTCGGCGTACAGCCGTGCCTGGTCGTCGAAATGCGGCGATTGCGGGTCGCCGCTCTCGCCGCCCACCGAAACGCCCCAGGCGCGCACGCGCGGCCCCATCTCGACGATTGCGACAAAGCTGTTGCCGCTCACGCCATATTGGCATTTGCCCCCCGCCGGGCGCACCGTCGCGAACGATGCGAGCGACCCGAAATTGCCCGATGCGAACGCCACCGGAATGCTCGGCGCGGCATCGTCGAAATGCGACGGGATGCGGTTGTCGATCCGCTGGAAGCGGTTGACGCGGCCCCACGCCACGCGCCAGCTTCCCCAGTCGCGCGTCAGCCGCGCCACCGCCTCGTCGAGCGCGGCGATGCGGTCGGCATCGGCGGTCCGCGTGTCGAGATAGGCAAAGATCGGCATCGTCGCCGCCAGCGCCTTGGGCTGCTCGCGCCGCCACAGCGCCTCGGCCCAGGCGGCGGCGAGCGTCATCGCGGTCGATTCAAGCCCCCATTTGCGGTCCCAGCGGTCGAGCGCGGCGACCGGCTCGGCCAGCGTCGCGCGGCGCGGATCGTCGGCGGGAAGCGCGTCGAACGCGCGCCGCAACCGCGGCAACTGCGCCTCGAACAGCGGCAGCGCGGGGTCGAACGCCAGCGCGCGCAGCGTGTCGGGGGTCAGCGCGTCGGCCGCCGCCAGCAGGCGCGTCGCATGGATGCCGCGCGGATTTTCGCCGAACTGGTCCATATAGCGCGGGAAATCGGCCGCGCGCGGGCTCGACGCGCCCGCCGCGCTCCACGGCGCGTTGTTGGTGTTGGCGATCCACCCGCTCTTCGGCGCGATCACGCTCGGCAGCGTGTCGAGCGCGTGGAGCCCCTGCCAGTCGGTCG
>JAFABD010000246.1 GCA_023426225.1 Pseudomonadota bacterium
GCCCCCGCCCCCGCTCCCGCGCCCGCCGCGCCTGCCGGGCGCGTGTCGTCGGCGTGGGCCGGAAGCACGCAAAACGCCATCGCCGCGGCGCCAGCACAGGCCGCGGCCCGCAGGGAAGCGGACTGCATCGATCAAATCCCTATGGTTGCCGGAACCGTCGTCCGGCCCCGATCCCGCCCGCCGGCGGCCGCAAACGGCACCGCGGGCATGACGCTCCTTCGCGCAGACGGGGCGTCGCCCACAACTTCGGTAGCGAGCCTAGGGTGATCTACCAATGGCGGGGAACGGGCGGCGGGGCGTCAGGGATTGCAGGTGGCGCAATGCCCCGGCTCGGCCCGGCGATCGGGATCGATGCAACGCGCCGAAAGGTGCCCGCACCCGACACAGCGACAGGTTTCGACCCATGCCTCGATCGTCGGATCGCCGCAGGCGGCACAGGGCCGGCCGGGCAGATAGCGCGGCGTCCAGTCGGGATAGCCGCATTGCGGACAGCGCGCGAGCAGCCGGCGGACGAGATCGGTGGTCGCGACCGCGATCGCCCGCATCCGCACCGGGTTGCGGTGCGCGCGCATGTCGGTTTCGAGCCACGCGGCCCCCGCCGCCGCGAGCAGCGGCGCGACCGCGGCGTCGAGCGCGGCGGCGTCGGCAATCCCCTTGGCGACCACCGGGCCGTCGCTGCCGTGCATCACCACCACCGCCTGATCGGGAAAGCCGACCTGCGCGGTGAAACGGGCGATGTCGTCGGCATTGCGCACCTCGGTCTGCGCGAAATTGGTGTGGGTGGTGAGGTCGCGCCCCACCACCGCGCGCCCGCCGGCACGTTCGACCAGCGCGACCATCTCGTAGCCCGAGGGGAGGAACGGGATCTGCGGATGCGGGCCGAACGCGCCCTCGCTCGCCACCGCGAAATCGGCCTCGGGCACCAGCGCCAGCGCCGCCTTTGCCTTGGCGAGCAGCGCGTCGTGCTGGCTGCCCGCGCGCGCGACGTCGCGGGTGAAGGTGCCGAAGCGATCGGTGTCGAGCGGCGGCACGGGCAGGAACTCCAGGCCGAGATCGGCGAGCGGCGGTTCGATCACGCGCGCCTTGCCGTGCATCGTCGCCACCACCGCGCGCCGCCCGGCAAGCGAAAAGCCGCCGGTCACGGCGCGACGGCCGCCTTTGCGCCCGCCGCGGCGGCGTTGCCCGATTGCGCGAAATAGTCCGAACGCATCACCGCGACATCGGAGAGGAAGGTCACGCCCGGCCGGTGCGCGAACAGCCGCGCGAGCCCGCGCGCCGCCTCGGCCACCGCGCCCGCATCGGCGACGCCGATGAACATCAGGAGCCCGCTCTGGTCGTTGAAGATCGTGCGCCCCTGATGAAAGCCGCGGTGCCCCATCCCCGCGACGTCGCGCAGCATCGTCCAGCCGCCGACGCCCGCGGCGGCGAGCAGTTGCTCGACGGCCTGGCGATCCTCGGCATGGACGACGATCTCGATCTTGCGGAACTGGGAGAGCGGCAGGCCGGTATCGGCGGGATGGGTCATGGTCGGGTTCCTTGTTCTGAGGGTTCAGCGGACGTCGGGGGGCGAGAGATCGGCGGCGGCATCGAGGTCGGGAGTCGCGCCCGCGGCATCGTCGCGGCGCCAGCGCAGCGCGCGGCCGGTTTCGGGGTCGATCACGACGAGCGTGACCCAGCCGTTGCCGAACAGCCGGGCGAGCAGGTCGTTGGCGGTGACGACCGCCTCGACGCGCTCGAACGGGGCGAGCACGACGGTGAGCAGCCGCTGGGGGACGTGATAGGGCGTGCCGTCGTCGGCGAAGAGCGACTGGCGCGGCAGGCCGATGCGCAGGTCGCCACCATTGCCCTGGATCACGCCGATCCCGCCGAGCACGTTCTGCGTCGTCTTGTCGCCCGAGCCATAGGCGTGGTTGTCGAGCGTCGAGAACAGGTACTGGCCGTTGATCCATTGGGCGACGACCATCGGCGCGGCCAGGATCGTCGCGAGCGCCGTCCCGTCGGGATCGCGCCGCCAGTCATAGCTGTGCAGGAACGCCCGGCCGTCGAGATCGAGCGCGCGCGTCAGCCAGCGCGGCCCGGCGATGAAGGCGGCGTTGCGCGCCAGCCCCCATTCGGGCCGCACCTCGCCCCAATGCACCGATCCGGTGAGCAGATCGTCGGGCGCGCGGCCCAGCGTCGCCGCGCGCCGCCGCCGGTTGGCGGTGCCCGCGCGGGCCAGCGCCGCGCTGAGTGTGCCGAGATCGGCCCGGTGGCTTTCCGGCACCCGGTCGCGATCGAAAAGCGTCACCGCATCGGTGGTGGTATTGTGCTCCGCCGCGATGAACAGGCTGGTTTCGGGCACCGCAAGGCCGCGCTCGGCGAGGCCGGCGCGCACCGCGGGGTCGTTGAGCATCGCGGCGAGGATGCGCGCGTTGGCGCCTCCGGCATGGCCGCCGCACGCGCCGCAATCGAGCGCGGCGGCATAGGGGTTGTTCACCGCCTGGGCGCCATGGCCGACCAGCACCACCAGCCGCGCCGTCGGCGTCGCCAGCCCGGTCAGCCGGAACAGCGCCTCGGCATAGCCGATCTTTTCGGCGAGCGTGAACGGCGCGGCGTGATCGTGGGGCGCGTGACCGTGCGCCGAACACCCCCCTTCGCCCAGCGTCGGTGCGACGACCTCGTCCCGCGCGGGCGCCAGCCGCATTCCCAGCCGATGCACCAGCCGCGGCGCGAGCGTGCGCGCGGCCATCATCAGCCCGGCGAGCGGCCCCACTGCCTCGGCGGTCGCAAAGGCGGTGGCGGGGCCGCGCTTGGC
>JAFABD010000266.1 GCA_023426225.1 Pseudomonadota bacterium
GGCGCGCGCGCGCGCGGCCATCGCCGCGATCATCGTCGCGGGGTCGGCGGAAGGCGTGTGGGTGTGGTCTGCATCGGCCATCGCGCATGGCTAGCACGCGCGCAGCGAAGCTGGTAGCCTCAGGCCCCATGGGGGACATTGGCGCAGCAGGCGATATCGTCACGGGAGCATTGGCCGCAGGGGCAGTCGAGCCCGGCGGCGGCACGACAAGGCACCACGGGCACGCGCCCGACCTCTGCCTCAACTGCGGAACGCGGCTGGTGGGCGACCATTGCCACGCCTGCGGGCAGGCGGCGCATGTCCATCGCTCGCTCGGCGCCATCGGGCACGAGATCCTTCACGGCGTCGCGCATTTCGAGGGCAAGCTCTGGCGGACGCTGCCGCTGCTCCTGTGGCGGCCCGGCGCCCTCACCCGCCGTTACATCGCGGGCGAGCGGGTCCGTTTCGTCTCGCCGATGGCGCTGTTCCTGTTCGGCGTGTTCACGATGTTCGCGGTGTTTTCGATCGTCGGCCTCTCGCCGCCGGCCGACATCCACGCAGCGACGGAAATGCCCCGCGCAACGCTCCAAAAACAGCTCGATGATGCACGATTCCGCCGCGAAACGGCGGTGAAGGCGCGTGAAACTGCGCGAAACGACGCCGCATCGCTGGCAAGTATCGATCGCCAGATCGCGCAAGCGAACAAGGATATCGCCTCGGCCAACGAAACAATCCGGGCGCTCGACGAATCGAATCTCAATATCGACCTGGGCGAACCGCACACCGGCTGGCACCGTCTCGATCACGGTATCGAAAAGTGGAAGAAGAACCCGTCGCTGATGCTCTACAAGCTTCAGTCGAACAGCTACAAATTCTCGTGGCTTCTCATTCCGCTATCAATCCCGTTCGTCTGGCTACTGTTTTTCTGGAAGCGTGAATATCACCTGTACGATCACGCGATGTTCGTGACCTACTCGCTGTCGTTCATGACATTGCTGTTCATCGCCATCACGATCGCCGGCGAACTCGGCGTCGGCCACAATGTTCTCACCAACGTCGCGGTCTTTGTTCCGCCGATCCATATCGCGGTTCAGCTCAAGCAGGCCTATCGCCTCTCCTGGCTGTCGGCCCTGCTCCGCACCGTCGTGCTCGGGATCTTCATCGGCATCATCCTGACGCTCTTCGCGATCCTGCTCATTCTTCTCGGCACGGTCGGCTGAACCCCGCGAGCAAAAGCCCCCTCCCGGCATCCCGGAAGGGGGCTTCAACCACCTGAAAATCAGGTCGATTTGTGTCAGGCGCCCTGCGGCGTCGGACTCCCGAACGGGCCCTTGGGGCGCCGCGTCTTGGGAATCGACGTTCCCGCCACCGCCACCGGCACCGGCGTCGCGCCGGGCTCGTCGCGGCCCAGATCCTCGCCGGCCACCAGCCGCTTGATCTCCTCACCGGTCAGCGTCTCATATTCGAGCAGCGCCTGCGCGAGCGTGTGGAGCTGATCGACATGGTCGGTCAGCACCTGCTTCGCACGCGAAAGTCCACCCTCGACGAGCCGCTTGATCTCGGCATCGATCAGCTGCGCGGTCTCGTTCGACATGTTGGCCGGGCGGTTGGCGGTATAGCCGAGATAGTTCTCGTCCGACCCGCCATATTCCAGCGGACCGACCGCATCGGACATGCCCCAGCGCGTCACCATGTCGCGCGCCAGCCCGGTCGCGTACTGAATGTCGCCGCTGGCACCCGACGAGACCTTGTCATAGCCGAAGATCACTTCCTCGGCGACGCGGCCGCCCATCGAAACCGCCAGGTTCGCGTACATCTTGTCGCGGTGATAGCTGTACGAATCGCGTTCGGGCAGCCGCATCACCATGCCCAGCGCGCGGCCGCGCGGGATGATCGTCGCCTTGTGGATCGGGTCCGAAGCGGGTTCGTGCAGCGCGACGATCGCATGGCCCGCCTCGTGATAGGCGGTCATGCGCTTCTCGTCCTCGGTCATCACCATCGAACGGCGCTCGGCGCCCATCATCACCTTGTCCTTGGCGTCCTCGAACTCGCTCATTGCGACCAGACGCTTGCCGCGGCGCGCAGCGAGCAGCGCCGCCTCGTTGACGAGGTTGGCAAGGTCGGCGCCCGAAAAGCCCGGCGTGCCGCGCGCAATCACCCGCGCATCGACGTCGGGGGCCAGCGGCACCTTCTTCATGTGGACCTGCAGGATCTTGATGCGTCCCTCGATATCGGGGCGCGGCACCACCACCTGCCGGTCGAAACGGCCCGGACGGAGCAGCGCCGGGTCGAGCACGTCCGGCCGGTTGGTCGCGGCGATGATGATGATGCCTTCGTTCGCCTCAAAGCCGTCCATCTCGACGAGCAGCTGGTTCAGCGTCTGCTCGCGCTCGTCATTCTGGTTGCCCAGGCCCGCCCCGCGCGAACGGCCGACCGCGTCGATTTCGTCGATGAAGACGATGCACGGCGCCGACTTCTTGGCCTGCTCGAACATGTCGCGCACGCGGCTGGCGCCGACGCCGACGAACATCTCGACGAAGTCCGAACCCGAAATGGTGAAGAAGGGCACGCCTGCCTCACCCGCGATCGCGCGGGCGAGCAGCGTCTTGCCGGTACCGGGCGAGCCGACCAGCAGCGCGCCCTTGGGGATCTTGCCGCCCAGCCGCGCGAACTTGGTCGGATCCTTGAGGAACTCGACGATCTCCTGCAGTTCCTCGCGTGCCTCGTCGATCCCGGCGACGTCGTCGAACGTGACCTTGCCTTCTTTCTGCGTCAGCAGCCGGGCACGGCTCTTGCCGAAGCCCATCGCACCAGATCCAGAATTCTTCTGCATCTGGCGGACGACGAAGAAGGCAATGCCCATGAACAGCAGGAAGGGCAGCGACTGGACGAGGATATACTGCCAGATCGACGGCGATTCTTCAGGACGCGCGTTGATGACGACGTTCTTGCTGCGCAGCGTCGGGATCAGCTGCGGATCGTTGGGAACGATCGTACGGAACTTGCCGTCGCCGGTCAGCGTGCCCGAAATCACGCTGTTGCCGCCGCTTGCCGCAGCGATGTTGACCGCGCGCACCTCGCCGGCCTGCACCTTGTCGAGGAACGCCGAATAGGGGATCGTATCGCCCGCCGCCTGCGTCGCGGGCCGTTCGAACAGGCTGACAAACAGCGCCAGGGCCGCGAGGATGCCCACCCAGATCAGCAGGCTCTTCATCCACGGGTTGCCGCCGCCGTTTTCGGGGCCCTGCGGCTTGTTGTTGTTGTCGTTCATCGGCGTCGATACCTTTCACCGTCCAACATAGGAACAGCGCGGTTAATGGCAATGGAACAACGTCGATCAGTGTGATCGGCGCGCCGGGGCCTCGTCGAACCACCATGAACCATCGCGCGACCGCGCGATCACCCCCGCAATCGTACCGATACCGCCGGCCCGAAGCGTCGCGATCAGCCGGTCGATTCCGGTCTGGCGCCATGCGGCGTGCAGCCCCGCCGCCTGCCGCACGGTGTCGACCGCGCGCACCGTCAACCGCCGGACCAGCTCGCGCGGCAGGTCGTCAGCGGCCTCCAGCCGAACCCGTCCGTCGCGCACCGCCGCACGCGCCGTCCACTCGCGCGCCGCGGCCCATGCGATCGCCACCTCCGCCTCGCGAAGATTGTTCGCCGCCATCGCCAGCCGCGGTACCGGCAGATCGTCGGCTTCGGCCAGCAGCGCACGGATGCGCGCGCGGTCATAATGCGGGTCGCGGTTCGACGGGTCGTCGGCGGCGACCCGGCCCGCCTGCACCACGATCGCCGCCAGTTCGGCACGCCGCCAGCCAAGCAGCGGACGGATCAGTCGCGGTCCGGCGCTCCCCGCCACCAACGGCCGCTCGGCCCGCATCGCGGCGAGCCCGCCCAGCCCCGCCCCGCGTCGCGCGCGCATCAGGAAGGTTTCGGCGACGTCGTCGCACTGGTGCGCGGTCGCGATCCAGCCCGCGGGGCCGGCCCATTCGCCGAGCAGCGCATAGCGCGCCTGCCGCGCCCGGTCCGGGACGTTGCCGCGTCCAGCGATCGGCACCTCGGGGATCAGCGTCGCGTGCGGGACGCCCAGCTCGCGGCAGGTTTCCGCGACCATTGCCGCCTCCGCGGCGGCCTCGGCACGCAACCGATGGTCGACCGTCGCCGCGCGGACGGCGCCGGGCCATGCCGCGGCAGCGAGCAACAGCAATGCCAGGCTGTCGGGACCGCCCGAGACCGCGACGCCGATCGGCATCGCGGGCGTAAAGCCGCTTTCGACGATCGCCAGGCAGTCGCGCCGAAACCGCGCGACCGCCGCGTCGTCGACGCCGCAGATCACGGCCTCACGGCTTGCACTTGTTCGCGGTCCGGCCGGTCGCGACGCCCGCTCGCATCTCGGCCGACAGCCGGTCGCCATAGAGCTGCGTCAGCTCGGTATAGACCTTGCAGACCTCGCTCGACGGCTTCTTCAGCTTGGTGAGCGCATCGGCGAGATAATAGAGGCTGTCCGGCGCGCGCTCGCCGTTCGGGTTCTTCTTGTAATTCTCGTAGAAGGCGACGGCCGCCAGGCTGGGCGCCCCCGAATCGAGATAGGTGCGGCCGAGCAGATTCTGGGCATAGCTCGCGCGGCGATGCGTCGGATATTTGGCGACCACCGCCTCTAGCGCCTTGCGCGCCTCGGGATAGAGCTTCGCCTGCCACAGCCGGAAGCCATAGACATAGCCGTCCTCGGCGGCATCCCCGGTGCTCGGCTTTTCCACGGCGGCCAGCGCCTGCGCGCGCGCCGGGCTCGGCTTCGCCGCGGCCTTGTCGTCGGGAATCGTCACCGGTTGCGGCTTGATCGGCGCGGCAGGGCGCGTCGTCGGGCGCGCGTTGCCCGCATCGCCCACCGCGGCTGCATCGCCGGCCATGCCGCCGCCGGTCGCCGACGCGCTCTCGTCGAAAGCCTTCAGCCGCGCATCGGTCGCGCGCTTATAGGCGTTGAAGGCGTCCTCGAGCTGACGCAGCCGGAACTGGTTCTGCTCGACCTGCCCGGTCAGCGTCGTGATCTGGCTCTCCAGCGACGCGACGCGCTGCGTCAGGTCGGCGACCGGGCTGCTCGCGGGCGTTCCCGGAACCTCGACATTGGTTTCGGGACGGATCTGCGGTTCGACCAGCTGGCCGCCGCCGCCCGGGAACACCTTGCGCTGCACCGCGCGCATCTCGCGCTCGAGCCGGTCGACGCGCCCTTCGATCGGGGTGGTCTGCGCCCATGCACTTCCCGTCGTCCCAAGCGCCGTCGCCGCCAGCGCCACTGCCATCAACAACCGCATCTTTGTCTCACCCCCCGGTGGTGGATTGAGCCGGGCCGGCGCTTCGTCGCCGGCCGCATGTTTCGATACCGTCCGCCGCCCGCCTTCCGGCCGGGCAGCGGCACCTGCATTCGCCTTAGAGCCCGGCAGCGGCGTTGCCAGCCGCATCGGCGCCGCCTGCGCCGGT
>JAFABD010000277.1 GCA_023426225.1 Pseudomonadota bacterium
CCATCTATGCGCCGCACGTCACCGCGCGCGGCGGCGCGTCGTTCGAGGCGACGCCGCCCGATGCCGCGACGATGGCCGGGCGGATCGCCGCCGCCGGCGCGCGCTATCCATGGCTGGTGGCCGAGCGCGCGGGCGCGGTGATCGGCTATGCCTATGCCGCGCGCTTTCGCGCCCGCGCGGCCTATGACCACAGCGTCGAGACGACGATCTACCTCGCCGATGCGGCGCGCGGCAGCGGCGCGGCGCGGACGCTGTATGCCGCGTTGCTGGAGGCGCTGGCGGAGCGCGGCTTTGCCCAGGCGATCGCGGTGATCGCGCTGCCCAATCCGGCATCGGTGCGGCTGCACGAGGCGATGGGATTTCGCGCGGCGGGCGTGCTGACCGGGGTAGGGTACAAGCACGGCGAATGGCGCGACATCGGACTGTGGCAGCGCGCGGTCGATCGCGGCTGAACCGCCGCGCGATCGCCGCTCAGCGGTGACCGCGATAGGCGGGCAGGCCGAGATGGAGCACGATCGCCGCAGCGCGCAGCCCGAAGCCCGCCACCGCCGCGACGAACCCCGCCGCAAAGGGCGAGAAGCCGAGCAGCGCGAGCCCGACATAGAGCGACGCGGTGAGCGCGGCGGCGGTGACATAGAGTTCGGGGCGCATCAGGATCGACGGCTCACCGACAAGGATGTCGCGGATGATGCCGCCGACACAGGCGGTGACGACACCCATCACCGCCGCAGGCACCGGCGGGATGCCGTAGCCGAGCGACTTGGCGGCGCCGAACGCGGCATAGGCGGCGAGGCCGAGCGCATCGAGCCATTGAAAGCTCTTGTCGTTCCACCAGCGTTCGGGCGTCACCCAGACGAGCAGCGCCATCGCGAGGCAGAGCGAGGCGACCTTGGCATCGTGCACCCAGAAGACCGGCGCGCCGATCAGCAGGTCGCGCACCGTCCCGCCGCCGACGCCGGTGATGAGCGCGAAAAAGGCGGCGGTGACGAAGGTCTGCGCGCGCTTGGCCGCCGAGAGCGCGCCGGTGGCGGCGAACACGGCGATGCCGAACAGGTCGAGCCAGGGCAGCAGCGGGCCGATCTGGGTGGCGATATCGGGGTCCATCGCGCGCATCTTTGGCACGGCGCGGGGGCACGTCAACGGGCGAGCGGCGCCAAACGGCCGGCGCGATGCGACGACGGGGCTGGCGAGCGCCGCCGCAGTGCGGCAAAAGGCGCGCATGCATCGTACTGAGTCTCGCTGGGCGGCGCTTGCCATCATCCTCGCAGCGCTGGCCGGATTTGTCGACGCGCTGGCCTTCACGAGCTTCGGCGCCTTCTTCGCCTCGTTCATGAGCGGCAACACGACGCGGCTGGGCGCCGGGATCGGCGGCGGGTCGGCGGGCGACGCGATCGTCGCGGGCGCGCTGATCCTGTGCTTTGTGAGCGGCGTGATCGTGGCGACCGTGGTCGACCGCGCCGCCGGGCCGGCGCGACGCCAGCCCGCGGTGATGACGGTGGTGACGCTGTTGCTGCTCGCCGCCGCGGTGGTGGGGACGCTGGTGCCGCAGAGCACGATCGCGCTGCTGTTGCTGGCGAGCGCGATGGGGTGCGAGAACGGCATGTTCCAGCGCAACGGCGAGGTCTCGATCGGCGTCACCTATATGACGGGCACGCTGGTCAAGCTGGGGCAGAAGCTGGCCGCGGCGCTGATCGGCGAGCCGGGGCGGTTCGACTGGGTACCGTATCTGGCGCTGTGGTCGGGCTTTCTCGCCGGCGCGGTATCGGGCGCGGCGAGCCAGCGGCTGTGGGGATGGAACGCGGTGTGGCTGGCGGCGGCGATCGCCGGGCTGCTGACGCTGGTGGTCGCGCGCTTTGCGACGGCCGGACGGGGCGGGCCCGACCAGGCGGCGTGACGGCTCAGCCCGCGCGGACTTCGGCCGCGGGCGCGAGCAGATCCTCGATCTCGGCAAGGTCGATGTCGGGCGCGTTCTCGCACGCCATCGCGAAGATGCGCTGTTCGATCCGGCGGTGAACGGGGCGGTAGCGCCGGTTCCCCTTGTCAGCGAGCGGGGCATAGGAGCGGTTGGCGGCCTTCAGCCCCTCGATCACGCGTTCGCGCGCCTCGATCTGGCTGCGCAGCAGCGCCTCGAACTGAAGCAGTGCGTTGAGGCGGTTGCCGCGTTCGATCTCGCGGCGCTGGAGATAAAGTTGCCAGATGGCGATCGCCAGCGCGGCGACGGTGGCGATGCTGCTCAGAAATTCGATCGAAGGCATGCGGACGCTCCGGAAAACAGGGCGCCGACCGTGCCGAGGGAACCGTAAAGCCTTGGGATATCGAGCGAAGATGAAGGGCCGCGTCGTTACCAGCCCAGCCGGTCGCGGAGCGTGCGCGCGGCCGCGGGGGGCATGCGGGCGATGAGGACGCGGATCGTCGCGCCGCCGACCATCGTGCCGTCGCGCCAATAGGCCCAGTCGACGACCTCGCCGTCGCGGACGCGGAGTTGCTGGCCGAGCGCGAAGCCGGGCGCGCGCGGCGTGTTGACGAGGCGGACGAGCGTCTCGTCCCCCTGATGCGCGATCACCTCGCCCCAGACGAATTCGCCGCGCCCCTGGGGCACGATGTCGAACTTGACGAGGAAGCCGGTCTCGCCGGGGCCGGGCGCGGTGGCGTGGCCGAAAAAGACGGGGAGGCCGGCGCGGGCGCGCACGACGGCGGCGCGCAGCTCGGGATCGTCGGCGGGGACGTCGATCACCGGATCGTCCTGCGCCGGAAACGGCATCGGCGCGGCCATGCCGAGCAGCATGACCGCGCCGAGAAAGTCGAACATCAGATGTGGATCGGCTTGCCCTGCACGCCCATCGCCGCTTCCTTGATCGCCTCGGAATGCGTCGGGTGCGCGTGGCAGGTATAGGCGATGTCCTCGCTGGTCGCGCCGAACTCCATCGCCTGCGCGGCCTGGGCGATCATCGTGCCGGCGACGCTGGCGATCGCCCACACGCCGAGCACGCGGTCGGTCTTGGCATCGGCGATGATCTTCACGAAGCCGTCGGGCTCGTGGTTGGTCTTGGCGCGGCTGTTCGCGAGCATCGGGAACTTGCCGACCTTTACCTCGCCGCGCTCCTTGGCCGCCTCTTCGGTCAGCCCGACGCCGGCGATTTCGGGCCAGGTGTAGACGACGCTGGGGATGACGTCGTGGTTCACGATGCCGGTCTGGCCGGCGATGTTCTCGGCCACCGCAATGCCCTCGTCCTCGGCCTTGTGCGCGAGCATCGGGCCGGGGATCACGTCACCGATCGCCCACACGCCGTCGACCTTGGTGCGGAAGCTGTGGTCGGTCTCGATCTGGCCGCGCTGGTTGGTGGCGAGGCCGATCTTGTCGAGGCCCAGTCCGTCGGTGTTCGGACGACGGCCGATCGACACCAGCACGACATCGGCCTCGATCGTCTCGGCCGCGCCGCCGGCGGCGGGTTCGAGGGTGAGGGTGGCCTTGTCGCCGTTCACCGCCACGCCGGTCACCTTGGTGCCCAGCTTGAATTCGATGCCCTGCTTGCGGAAGATCTTGTTGGCTTCCTTGCGGACGTCGCCGTCCATGCCCGGCAGGATCTGGTCGAGATATTCGACGCAGGTGACCTTGGCGCCGAGGCGGCGCCACACGCTGCCGAGTTCGAGCCCGATCACGCCGCCGCCGATGACGACCATGTGCCCGGGAACCTTGGGCAGTTCGAGCGCGCCGGTGGAATCGACCACGACCTTCTGGTCGATCGTCACGCCCGGCAGCGGGGTGACCGACGAGCCGGTGGCGATGACGATGTTCTTTGCCGTCACCTTCTGGTCGCCGACGGTGACGGTGTGCGCATCCTCGAAGCTGGCGCGGCCCTTGAGCCAGGTGACCTTGTTCTTCTTGAAGAGGAACTCGATGCCGCCGGTGAGCTGCTTCACCGCGTCGCGGCGCTGGCCGTGCATGGTGTCGAGGTCGAGCTCGGGCGTGACCTTGATGCCCAGCTTCGCCATCGCGCCGTTGGCGGCGGCGTCGAAATATTCGGACGCGTGGAGCATCGCCTTGGAGGGGATGCAGCCGACGTTGAGGCAGGTGCCGCCCAGCGTCTCGCGGCTTTCGGCGCAGGCGGTCTTGAGGCCCAGCTGCGCGGCGCGGATCGCGGCGACATAGCCGCCGGGGCCGGCACCGATGATCAGGACGTCGAAATCATATTCAGCCATTGTTCGCTCCATGCGTGCGCTTGCGGGCGCCCAAAACCGTCAGCCCTGTCGCCCGGGATTGCCGACCCCTGCTTCCGCAGGGGTGCGGGCCGGCTTCAAAATTCGTGCTCCTGCCAAGGCAGGAGCACAGGGTCGCAGGCGATGCATTTTCCTACCCTGCGCCCCTGCGAAAGCAGGGGCGCGGGCGATTACAGGTCGATCAGCAGACGCGTGGGGTCTTCCATCGCGTTCTTGATCGCGACGAGGAAGGTCACCGCCTCGCGACCGTCGATCAGGCGGTGGTCGTAGCTGAGCGCCATGTACATCATCGGGCGGATGACGACCTGGCCGTTGCGGACGACCGGGCGATCCTCGATGCGGTGGAGGCCCAGCACCGCCGACTGCGGCGGGTTGATGATCGGGGTCGACATCAGCGAGCCGAACACGCCGCCGTTCGAGATGGTGAAGGTGCCGCCCTTCATCTCTTCCATCTTGAGCGTGCCGTCCTTGGCGCGGCGGCCGAAGTCGCCGATCGTCTTTTCGATGCCGGCGACCGACAGGTCCTGCGCGTCGCGGATCACCGGGACGACGAGGCCGTTCGGCGCCGACACCGCGACCGAGATGTCGCAATAGTCGTGATAGACGATCTCATCGCCCTCGATCGAGCCGTTGACGCCGGGGATGTCCTTGAGCGCCATGCACGCGGCCTTCACGAAGAAGCCCATGAAGCCGAGGCGGACGCCGTGCTTCTTTTCGAACAGATCCTTGTACTTGGTGCGCGCCTCGATCACCGCGCCCATGTCCACGTCGTTGAACGTGGTGAGCATGGCGGCGGTGTTCTGCGCTTCCTTGAGGCGCTTGGCGACCGTCTGGCGCAGACGCGTCATCCGCACGCGCTCTTCCTTGCGACCGCCGGTCGCGGCCGGAGCGGCGGCGGGCGCCGCAGCCGGGGCCGCAGCGGGCTTGGCCGTCGCGGCGGCGAGCACGTCTTCCTTGGTCAGCCGGCCGTCCTTGCCGGTGCCCTGCAC
>JAFABD010000005.1 GCA_023426225.1 Pseudomonadota bacterium
GGCGCGGCGGGCGGCGGCACAGATCGGCGTGGCGGGGGCGAGCGGCGCCGAGGCCGCGGCACAGGCGCGCAGCGGCGTGCTGGGCGACCTCGCCAAGGCCGAGAACGAGGTGCGGCTGCGGCGGGAGGAGGTGGCCAAGGCGGCGCAGCGGATGCGCTATCAGCGGCTGACGAGCCCCGTCGACGGCACCGTCACCCAGATGGCGGTCCACACGCTGGGCGGCGTGGTGGAGGCGGCGAAACCCGTGATGATCGTGGTGCCCGCGCACGGCCCGCTGGTCGCCGAGGTGATGGTCGCCAACCGCGACATCGGCTTCGTGGCGGTGGGGCAGCCGGCGGCGGTGAAGCTGGAGGCGTTTCCGTTCACGCGCTACGGCACCGTCCCCGGGCGGATCGTGCGGATCAGTTCGGACGCGGTGCAGGACGAGAAGCAGGGGCTGGTCTATATCGTCCGCGTGGCGCTGGCGCGCGACAGCATCGTTCGCGACGGCACCACGGTGCCGCTGGCCCCCGGCCTGGCGGCGACGGCGGACATCCGCACCGGGCGCCGTTCGCTCGCCGACTATCTGCTGAGCCCGATCGAGGCGGTGCGCCGCACGGCGGGGCGCGAACGCTGATCGCGGCTCAGCCGGTGCGGCGGAGCGCGGCGTGTGCCACCGGCGCGCGCGTGGCGCTACGGAGCAGCTCGGCAAAGGCGTCGTGGAGCGGTGTGCCGAGCCAGTCCGCACGCGTGACGATTCCAAGCGGCGGCGCGGTGCCGACGGGACCGAAGGCGATGCGCTCGACCACGCCCTGCGCGTCGTGCAGCTCCTGTTCGGTCAGCAACGCCAGCCGGTCGCTGCCCGCGAGCAACTGGCGCATCGTTGCGGGTGAACAGGTGGCGATCGGCGCGTGCGGCATCGGCCCGTCGGCGAACAGCCGCGTGAAGCAGGCGTGGCGGCGCGCGCCGGGCGCTCCCATGATCCATTCCTGCTCGCGCAGCCGGTCGAGCGGCACCGTCGATTCGGCGAGCAGCGGATGGCCGCGCCGCGCTGCGACGGCGTAGCGCGCCGGCACCAACGGCTCGCCCGCCAGTCCGTCGGCATGTTCGGGCAGCGGCGCGAGCACGAGGTCGAGCGCGCCGTCGCGCAACTGGGCGAAAAGCGCCTCGGCGCCGTCCTCGACGATCCGCAGCCTTGTGGTGGGGTGGCGGCCCGCAAAACGCTCGATCGCCGAACCCAGCGGCAGCGAATCACCCGCAGCGATCGTGCCGAGCGCGACACTGCCGCCCCAGGCGCCGCGTGCGCAGGCGATCTCGCGCAGCCCCCAGGCGAGCTCCTGCACCGCCAGCCGCAAGCGTCGGCCAAAGGCCATCGCGGCGGGCGAGACGATGATCCCGGTCGCGGTGCGGTGGCAGAGCGGACGGCGCAGCTCGGCCTCGAGTTCGCGCGCGGCGCGGTGGAGCGAGGCCTGGGACAGCCCCAGCCGTTCGGCACCGCGCGCGAATGATCCGGTCTCGACCACCGCGACCAGCCCGCGCGCCTGTGCCCGCGTGATCCGGCGCGCGGTCGCCGCAATCGCCTGGCGGTCGCCGGGCACGCCCAGTTGGGTCAGCGCGGCGGCGATCTGGTCGAACATGCGGGCGGTACGCCGGTGCAGGATCTCGCCGAAGCCGTTGAGACGGCTGCCGCTGCTGTCGCGGTCGATCAGCGGCGCCTCCACCGCGACCTCCAGCTTGGCGAGCGCCTGCGTCACGGCGGGTTGCGAAAGGCCATAGTCGAGCGACGCGCGGCGCAGGCTCTGATGACGGCCGATGCTTTCGAACAGCCGGAGTTGACGGAAGCTGATCGCCTCCGCCCGCCCCCCCGGGTCGTTGCTGGTCATTGTTTTTATCCTCTCCGCCGGCCAGCCTAACCCAAGTTCGGGCAAGGCGGAATGCGGATCGGCGATCAGTCGAACGGCCGGTCGAGCGCGGGCTGGGGGCGCGTGAAGGCGGCAGGGCCGGTTTCGGTGGTGTGGAAGCAATCCTCCACCGCGATCGTGAAACCGTCATCGTCGGCGATGCTGGCGGCGACGGCGTAGCAGGCGCCGGAGACCTCCATCGGCATGCCGATGGTGCCGCAGGGCAGGGCCGGCCCCAGTCCCAATCCGACCCGCCGTTCGGTCCGCACGACGGTGCCCGGCTGCCGAGCTGGCGCGGCAAAATCGGTCTGCGCCGCGCGGACCGCGGCAAAGCGATCGAGATCGGCGGCGACGGCATCGCCGAAGCAGAAGGTACGCGTGACGGCGCCGTGATAGCCGTCGACCGCGCAGGCGCTGGCGATGCGGACGAGCGCACGTTCGCCCAGGATGCGGTGCGATGCGTCTGCCATGGTCGTGCCCGCGCCCCGGTCGGCGAACGCGACGCTCGCCTGGCCCGGCCCGTCGGCGCCGATCGCCCGGTGCGCCGCGACGATGAAGCGTTCGACCTCGGCCGCGTCGACGCCTGGTCGCAGCGCGCGGGCGGCATGGTGCTGCACCGCGAGCGCCATGGCCGCCGCCTGCCCGATCAACGCAATCTCCGCCGGCGATTTTGCCCAGCGGCAGGTGGTGACGCACGGCGTCCCGTCGGCGAGGACGAGCCCCTGCGCGGCGAGTGCGCGGCTGAGGGCGATATCGGCGACGCCGTCGATCGCGAGCGTCGCGCCGCGGGGAAGGACATCGGCGAGCGCCGCCGCCATTGCCGAAGCGCCATGAAAGCCGCGCGCCTCGATCGGCAGCATCAGGCCCGCCGCCGTCAGCGCATCGGCCGTGCGCGCGCTGCTGATCCACACATCGCCGCGAACCGGGAGGAGCAGCGCCAGCGGCGCGGTGCCGCATCCGCACCGGCACCCGCAGTCAGCCGCGAGCGCGACCGCGTCGATTCCGGTGAAATAGCGCAGGCTGTCGCGCGCGGTGACGAGCAGCGCGTCGAGCCCCGCCAGCAGCGCCAGCGCGCGGGCATGTTCGATGCGGCTGCGGCGTTCGTCAGGCCCGATCGGCCAGGCCCGGTCGCGCCAGGGCAGGATGGCGGCGCGTTGAATCGGTCGTTCCGATTCCCCTGTGTGCATGTGTCCCCCATTCCCCCCTGCGCCGCCCAAGCATGGCCCCGCGCGCGCCGTCCAGCCATTTTGTGTGCGCTGCACCAAGGGGAATACCGCAATGGGACGCTGCGGCATCCGGGCTTCGACGCGGTGCCGCATCATCGAGGCTTGCAAATGATCGTGCGAGCGTGAGGATCGGCAGCGATCGAACAACAAAGGGAACGCCATGCGAATGAAGATTGCCCCGATCGCGCTTGCCGGCGCGTTGCTGGCCACGGCGATGCCCGCGACGGCACAGGCCGATACGGTGGTAATTTCTGCCGATCACATGGTCGACGTGCTCGCCGGACGCCGCGTCGACGATGTGCAGGTGGTGGTGACCGACGGGCGCATCGCCAGGGTCGGGCGGCGCGGCGATGCCGTGCCCGCCGATGCGCGGCGGATCGAACTGGGCGCTCGCACGCTGCTGCCCGGGCTGATCGACATGCATGTCCATCTGACCAGCGATCCGCGGTTGAGCGGGTATCAGGCGCTGGAGTTCACCGACAATTTCTGGACGGTGGTGGGCGTCGCCAGCGCGCGCCGGACTGTGGAGGCGGGTTTCACCACGGTGCGCAATGTCGGTTCGGCCAATTTCGACGATGTCGCGCTGAAGCAGGCGATCGACCGCGGCTATGTCCCCGGCCCGCGGATCGTCCCCGCGGCCTATGCGCTGGGCGTCACCGGCGGCCATTGCGATTCGACCGAGTTTCCGCCGTCGATGCAGATGAAGTCGCCCCAGATCGCCAACTCGCCCACCGAGTTCCGCGCGGCGGTGCGCACGATGCGCAAATATGGTGCCGAGGTCATCAAGGTGTGCATGACGGGCGGCGTGCTGTCCAAGACCGACTCGGTCGGCGCGCAACAGATGAGCGCCGACGAGATCAAGGCGGTGGTCGACGAGGCGCACATGCTGGGGATGCGTGTCGCCGCGCATGCCCATGGCACCGCCGGCATCAACGAGGCGTTGCGCGCCGGCGTCGACACGATCGAACATGCAAGTCTGGCCGATGCCGAGAGTTTCCGGCTGGCGCGCGCGCACAATGCCGCGCTGGTGATGGACATCTATAACGACGACTACATCCTGGCCGAAGGCGCGCGGAACGGCGTGTTTCCCGAAAGCCTGGAAAAGGAACGGATGATCGGCCGCAAGCAGCGCGAGACGTTCCGGGCGGCGCATGCCGCGGGCGTGCGGCTGCTGTTCGGCACCGACGGCGGCGTCTATCCCAACGGGGACAACGCGCTGCAATTCGCCAAGATGGTCGAATGGGGGATGACCCCGATCGAGGCGATCCGTGCGGCGACGAGCGACGCGGCGGCGATGCTCGACAAGGGCGCCGATCTGGGCGCGATCGCGCCGGGACGGCTGGGCGACCTGATCGCGGTCGACGGCGATCCGCTCGCCGATGTCCGCACGCTCGAACATGTCGCCTTCGTGATGAAGGGCGGTTCGGTCGTGAAGCCCGTGGCCGGGACGCAATGAGGATTGCCGCGCCCGATCCCGCGGTGCGCATCGCGATCCCCCGACGCCCCTGGTATCGGCATCTCTACGCCCAGGTGCTCGTCGCGATCGTGCTGGGCGTGCTGATCGGCCATTTCGCGCCCGCTACGGGCGAAGCGCTCAAGCCGCTGGGCGATGCCTTCATCAAGCTGGTCAAGATGGTGATCGCGCCGGTGATCTTCCTCACCATCGCGACCGGGATCGCCGGGATGCGCGACCTGGCCGCGGTGGGGCGGGTGACCGCCAAGGCGTTCGCCTATTTCCTGACCTTTTCGACGCTTGCGCTGATCGTCGGGCTGATCGTCGCCAATGTGGTTCAACCGGGGGCGGGGCTCAACATCGACCCGGCGACGCTCGATGCCGCGCGCGTCGCCGATTATGCGCACAAGGCGCACGAGACGAGCATCACCGGCTTCCTCACCGGGATCATCCCGGAAACCTTCCTCTCGGCCTTTGTCGACGGCAACATCCTGCAGGTGCTGCTGGTCGCGGTGCTGTTCGGGATCGCGCTCGCGCTCGTCGGCGCCCCCGCCGAGCCGCTCGTCGGGCTGCTCGAGACGGTGTCGCTCGTCTTCTTCCGGCTGGTGGGGCTGGTGATGCGCGCGGCGCCGCTGGGTGCGCTGGGCGCGATGGCGTTCACGGTCGGCAAATATGGCGTGGGGACGCTCGCCAACCTGGCGGCGCTCGTCGCCACTTTCTACGCGACCTCGCTGCTGTTCGTACTGGTGGTGCTGGGGCTGTTGGCGCGCGCCTGCGGTTTCTCGATCGTGCGGCTGATCGTCTATCTCAAGGCCGAGCTGCTGCTGGTCCTCGGCACCTCGTCATCCGAAAGCGCGCTGCCGTTGCTGATCGAGAAGCTGGAGCGCGCCGGCGCCGCCAAGTCGGTGGTGGGGCTGGTGGTCCCGACCGGCTATTCGTTCAACCTCGACGGCACCAACATCTACATGACGCTCGCGGCGCTGTTCGTCGCCCAGGCGACCAACGTCCACCTCTCGTTCGGCGAGCAACTGCTGTTGCTCGGCGTCGCGATGCTGTCGTCAAAGGGCGCGGCGGGCGTGACGGGGGCGGGCTTCATCACGCTGGCGGCGACGCTGTCGATCGTGCCGTCGGTGCCGATCGCGGGCATGGCGCTGATCCTGGGGGTCGATCGGTTCATGTCGGAATGCCGCAGCCTCACCAACTTCATCGGCAACGCCGTGGCGACGATCGTCGTGGCGCGTTGGGAGGGGCGACTCGACCGCGATGCGCTGGCCGCCGCGCTGGCGCCGAATCGCCGGGGTTAGGGGCGGGTGCAGCCGATTCGGCCCGCCGAGTCGCGCAACGGCTTCCGCACTTTCCCGGAGTGGATCGAGGGGGGCTGCCGTGCCGTCGGCAAGGCGGCGATGGCCGGGCGGCAGAGGGGGATTGGACGAGCCGCCCGGCCAACCCTCGCGTTTGCGACCCGAGGGCTTGGGCCGTCCATAGCTCCATTCGGCGGCAATTCAAGGATTGCATGGATGTGCATGATCCAAGAAAATTCGTGGATTGTCCCCGTTTTGGGACGCCCTGCCGCCGCCCGAAAGGTGCGGCGGTCGCGCGGTACCGCCGTCGCCCGAATCGCTGCGGTGCAGCGGAACTGTCACCGCGATGCAACAGGGGCGGAAGGAATCCAGAAACGAATTTTCACGCGCCTGTAATTTAATGTTGCGCAAGGCTGCGCCCCCATGCATCCTTTCACCATGCGGGGGCTTGGTCGCGTAGCAAAATAACACCCGCGGTTCCGTGGAGAGGGCCTCACTCAGTCAATTGGGGTGGCCGTGTCCTTGACCTTAGCATCGTGGTTTTTGCCGCTTCTCGCGCTTCTCGGCGCGGGGCTCGTTGCCGGCTTTGCGGCCGGAATTTTCGGAATTGGAGGAGGCTTCGTCGTCGTCCCGGCGCTGATGCTGGTTCTGCCGCTGCTGGGCGGTTCGCACGCGCAATATGCGCATGTCGCGATCGGCACGTCCGCCGCGACGATCATTCTCACCTCGCTGCGATCGGTGCGCTCGCACGCCAAGCGCGGGGCGGTCGATTTCGAGATCCTGAAGAGCTGGGCGCCGTGGCTGGTGCTGGGCGATGCCGCCGGGGTGCTGCTCGCGCAGCGGTTCGACGGACATGTCCTGACGCTGGTGTTCGCGATCGGCGTCGGGCTGATGTCGCTCAACTTCCTGGTGCCGCAACTTGCCAACCACCAGATCGCCGACGAGATGCCGGGGATCGCCCCGCGCGTTGCGATTGCGGGCGGACTGGGCACCTTTTCCTCGCTGCTCGGCATCGGCGGCGGCACGATCGCGATCATGGTGATGACGCTGTGCGGGCGTTCGATCCATCGCGCCATCGCGACGGCATCGGGCATCGGCGTGCTGATCGCCATTCCGAGCGCGATCGGTTTTGCGATCATCGGCTTCGGCGAACCGGGCTTGCCCTGGGGCTCGCTCGGCTATGTCAACATGCCCGCGACGGTCGCGATCGCGTCGATGTCGATCCTCACCGCGCCGCTGGGCGTGGCCGCGGCGCACAGCCTGCCGCCCGCGCTGCTGAAGCGCGTCTTCGGTGTGTACCTCGTCTTCATCTCGTTCGTCATGTTCAAGAACGCGATGAAATTCTGATCCCCGTTTCGCCGGGCCAGGGGGGTCTTCGCCCGGCAAGAACCAAGAAAATAGAGGGAATGCAGTATGACAGCGATTGAGACCGTGAAGCCCGAAGCGCTTGATCCGGCGGCGCAGGACGACCTGTTGTCGCGCGGTTACGGGCGGCGCGACCTTGCGCGGATCGCCGCGATCTTCGGCGCGGGCGCCGTTGCCGCAGCGGCGGGCCGCCCCGCCTGGGCATCGGGCGGCGTGCCCGATCCGGCACCCACGGCCAAGGTGCGGATCGGCGCCAACGAATGCTGGACCGGTCCGCTCGCCCCGGGACAGGTCGCCGCGGCCAAGATCATCGCGCTCAGCAACCGCTATGCCCCGCGCGACGAACGCGGCGACTTCCTTCGCGCCGTATCGGCAGTGGAGGGCGTCCCTGCCGACCATGTTGCGCCGTGGCCGGGGTCGAGCGACCCGCTGTCGCGCGCGGTCGTCACCTATTGCTCGCCGACGCGCGGGCTGGTGACCGCCGACCCGACGTTCGAGCTTGCCGGCCGCACCGCCGACTGGCTGGGCGCGCCCGTGAAGCGCGTGCCGCTGACTCCCGATTTCCGCCATGACGTGAAGGGGATGCTCGCCGCCGATCCCAATGCGGGGCTCTATTATATCTGCACGCCCAACAATCCCACGGGCACGATCACCCCGATCGAGGACATCGAATGGCTGATCGCCAACAAGCCCGCCGGGGCGATGGTGCTGGTCGACGAGGCCTATGTCCACTTCGCCGGCGTCCCGGTCGCGTCGCAGCTTGCGGTCAAGCACAAGGACGTGATCGTCATGCGCACCTTTTCCAAGATCTTCGGCATGGCCGGGATGCGCATGGGCTTCATCATGACCAACCCGGCCAACATCGCCAAGATGATGCGCTATGACGGCGGGATGCAGTCGGGCGCGCTGCCGCTGCCGTCGCTGGCCTGCGCAACGGCCAGCCTCACCGCCAAGGCGCTGATCGACAAGCGCCGCGCCGAAATGGTCGCCGCGCGCGAACTGACGCTCGAGCATCTGAAGAAGCGCGGGCTGCATTTCGTTCCCACCCAGGCGAACATGGTGATGATCGACTGGAAGACGCGCGCGGCCAAGGACGTGCAGGCGGCATTCCGCAGCCAGAGCGTCGAAATCGGTCGTTCCTGGCCGATCTGGCCGACGATCTCGCGCATCACGATCGGCTCGATGGCCGAGATGAAGCTGTTCTGCGCGGCGCTCGACAAGGTGTGGACCGCCTGATTTCCCGCAGGGCGGCGGCACGGTGAAGCGCCGGCTGCCGCCCCGCCAAGCAGCAGGATGGGAATCGTAACGACCGCCGGTAGCGGCGGCATCATCGGCCGGAGGCGCGTGGTGCGCTCCCGGCAACGCGAGCGGCTTGCCCGCTCGATCACAGGAAGGGCCGAGTCGGAACTCGGCATCGCAGCCATGTTCGTTTCGTGTGTCAAAAAAGAGACAGAGAAGCGTCGGAGCGGAACCTGAAGGGGCATTCCATCAAGCGGAAGGGGGCTCCTCATGAAGGGAAGTGTTTCGGTTACTGCGTTGGTCATCGGTCTGTTCGCCGCCACCCAGGCGCACGCACAGAGCGATGCTCCGGTCCAGGTTGCATCGGCGGATATCGCCCAGGCCCAGTCGGCACCCAAGGGAACGGCGGGCGAGGAAATCATCGTCACCGGCACGCGCAGCACGGGAATTACCGCTGCGGAAAGCGCGACGCCGATCAAGGTGCTCGACGAGGCTGCGCTCAGCCATGTCGGCCAGCCCAATCTCAGCCAGGCGCTGACGCAGCTGGTGCCGTCGTTCGTCGCCCAGTCGTTCGGCGGCGACACCGCCAACCTGACGCTGTCGGCGCGGCTGCGCGGGATCAGTCCCAACCACACGCTGGTGCTCGTCAACGGCAAGCGGCGGCACGGCAGCGCCAATCTCCACGTCCTCGGCGGCCCCTATCAGGGTGCGGCGTCGCCCGATCTCGACCTGATCCCGCCCGAGGCGATCGCGCGGATCGAGGTGCTCGAGCAGGGAGCGGCGGCGCAATATGGTTCGGATGCGATCGCGGGCGTCATCAACATCATCCTCAAGAATGACGACGAGGGCGGATCGGGCAGCTTCACCGGCGGCCGCTATTACAAGGGCGGCGGCGACACGCTGGGCGGCCAGATGCACATCGCCACGCGCATCGGCGACAAGGGCTATTTCAACCTGACCGGCATGTATCGCTTCCACGATTTCAGCCAGCAGGGCGGGCTCGACCTGCGCGTCACCGATGCGAACGGCACGCTGCTGTCGTCGCTCACGCCGGCGCAGGCGGCGATCCGCCAGCAGACGACCGGCTATCCCAACATCAACAAGATCGTCGGCGATTCGCGCTCGCGGCTGGCGACGTTCACCTACAACACCGGCTATGACCTGGGCGGGGTGACGGTCTATTCGTTCGGCAGCTACAGCCGCCGCACCGCCAGCGCCTATGAGAATGTGCGGCTGCCCGATCGCATCATCGCGTCGCCGACGCTCGGCGTCGCGGGGTCGCTCACCACGCCGGGCGCGATCATCTTTGCGCCCAAGGGATTCAGCCCGCGCGAAGGGCTGGTCGAACAGGACTTCGCGCTCACCGGCGGCATCAAGGGCGAGATCGGCGGGTGGAAATGGGATCTGAGCTCGACCTATGGCGAGGATCACAACGAGATCTATACCTATGACAGCGCCAATGCCTCGCTGTTCGTCGACACGCATTTTACGCCGACCGACTTTTACGACGGTTCGTTCCGCAATCAGGAACTCACCGCCAATCTCGACGTCGCGCGCGAACTCGAGCTCGGCATGGCGGCGCCGCTGACGCTGGCATTCGGTGCCGAATATCGCGAGGGACGCTATACGATCGGCAAGGGCGATCCGGCATCGACGTACAAGGAGGGCGGCCAGTCCTATCCGGGCTTCACCGCCAGCGATGCGGGCGCGCACAGCCGCAACAACCAGTCGATCTATCTCGACGTCGCGGCGACGCCGGTGACGGGGCTCAAGCTCGACGGCGCGCTGCGCTGGGAGCATTATTCGGACTTCGGCGAAAAGCTGATCTGGAAGGCGACGGGGCGTTACGATTTCAACCCCGCATTCGCGTTGCGCGGCACCGTCAGCACCGGCTTCCGCGCACCGACGCTGGCCGAGGAATATTATTCGGCGACCAACGTCTCGCCGACTTCGGCCACGGTGCAGTTGCCCGCCAACGCAGCGGCGGCGGGGATTGTCGGCTTCCAGCCGCTCAAGCCCGAAACGTCGACGACGTTCAGCGCGGGCGCGGTGTTCCGCCCGGTCAGCCGGCTGGCGATCACGCTCGACGCCTATCAGGTGAAGATCAAGAACCGCATCGTCGGGTCCAGCTCGATCGTCGGCAAGTCGGGCGGGGTGGTCGATCCGGTGACGGGCGCCGCGGTGCTTGCCGCGATCGCCGCGCACGGCAACATCCTCGACCCCACCGTCGGCAATGTCAGCGTCGCGTCGTTCATCAACGGCGTCGATACGCGCACGCGCGGCGTCGACCTGACCTTCAGCTATCCGACGCCGGTCGCGTTCGGGACGATCAACTGGACGCTGTCGGGCAACTATAACGAGACCAAGGTGACGCGCGTGCGCAGCGCGCTGGTCGACGTCTCGCCGATCAGCAACCTCGAGGATGCGTCGCCCAAGGTGAAGCTGGTGGCCGGGGCCAACCTTACCGCCGGGCCGATCGAGGTGACGCTGCGCGAGACCTTCTACGGCAAGACCTCGGCTCTCTATCGTTACTCCGGCAATTACGACTATCTGCGTAACGCGGTGGGCTTTGCCGCGATCACCGATTTCGAGGCGAGCTATGACTTCGGCGGGATGAAGCTCGCGCTCGGCGCGAACAACCTGTTCGACAAGAAGCCCGAAAAGGTCCGCAACCAGCTCGCCGCGCGCGGCGCCACCGCGGGGCTGCCGAGCAGCCTGGTGCCCTCGTCGGGAACCAATGTGTGGAATTCGCCGCTCACCATTTCGCCATATGGGATCAACGGCGGATATTACTACGCGCGGCTTTCGTTCAAGTTCTGAGGATTGTGCCGGCCGCACCATGACGGGGTGCGGCCGGCATGTTTTCACCGGTGCGGTGCGGCCCGTCGGCGGGACGGCAGGGCAACACCGTCAAATTTGTCAGGCAATACCGTGGTTTACCGGGGGTGGCGTGCCGCTTTGGGGCTGTCCTGCGCTGACAAATGGTTGCCAGCCCTGTTAACCATATTAGGACGGCTTCGGGCCTTTCATCGGCCCGGCCGGTGTCCATGATCCCCGTTATGGACACCGGCCTTATCCGGTCCGGTCGCGCACGAATCGGCCCATGGCCGCGGGCGATGCTGTGCTTGCCCCCTTCGTTCGAAACGATTTTTGCTGAGCGCTGGTGCCGGATGCAGGGCTCGAACCCGCGACCTTCGGTTTACAAAACCGCTGCTCTACCAGCTGAGCTAATCCGGCGACGGCTTCCCACTAGCTTCATGCGACGCCGAAGGTCCAGCCCTCAGTTTGCGCAAGGTCGCGATCGAGGCCGTCGGGAGCCCAGAGCGCCGGGCGCCCCGCCGCGCGGCGCAACCATGCGGCCGAAAGCATCGCGTCGGTGGCGTGGTCGTCATAACGCGGCAGCGGCGCATGCGGGCGCGATCCCAAGGCGGCGAGCATCGTGTCGAGCGTCGCGGCGTCGCGGATCTTGGACGTGCCGCGGCGCATCCCCGCCTCGCGCGCCGCGAGCGCGGTATAGATCTCGACGAACAGCGGCCCGTCCTCGGGCACCGGGTCGAACGGCCACAGTCCGATCCGCCCGCGCAGCCGGTGGAGCACGCGCATCCCGGTCAGGCTCGACTTGCCCACCTGCGAGGCGCCGACCAGGTTGAAGCAGCTATACGGCGCCAGCCCCATCGCCTGCTGGCCGTGCTCGCACACGCGCAACCGGCCGCGGCCCGCCGGGAAGCGGTCGCCGCACGCGCCCATCTGGCGGAAATGGCGGGCGGCTTCGGGGTGGCGGACGAAGCCGCTCGCCGAAAGGTGCCGGTCGTCGCCGCACAGCGCCTCGACCAGCGCCCACAGTGCGGGGCCGTCGGCGGGGCTCTCCGTCCAGCCGGGAAAATAGGCGCCCGCATCGGCGAAGGGAAAGGCGGGCGAGAGGTCGAGCCCGATCAGCGCGCGCACCCGCCGCTGTGCCAGGCCCGCGAGCCAGTCGAGCAGTTCCGGACGCGACCAGGCGCGATCGACCAGCACCGGGGCGTCGTCGCCCGCCCGTGCATGCGCAACCGCCAGCCCGCGCGGGCGCTCGATCGCCTGGCCGGACCAGTCGATCGCGATGAAATCGGTGAAGCGGGGCGGGGCCTTTGGCCCGGCCGCATCCGCCGCATCCGTTGCGGCCGTCACGCGTTCGCTCAACCGCGCTCGGCCTGACGCCGCGCGCGCATCGCGTTCCACCAGGCGATGCGTTCGCCGATCCGCTTTTCGGCGCCGCGGTCGGTGGGGGTGTAAAAGGTCTGCGGCGTCATTTCCTCGGGCCAGTAATTGTCGCCGCTGAAACCCTCTGCGGTGTCGTGGTCATAGGTATAGCCACGGCCATAGCCGATGTCCTTCATCAGCCGGGTGGGCGCGTTGAGGATGTTCGGCGGCGGCATCAGCGATCCGGTCTCGCGCGCACTGCGCCACGCGGTCTTGTGGGCGCTGTAGGCGGCGTTCGATTTGGGCGCGGTCGCGAGATAGAGGCAGGCCTGCACGATCGCCAGCTCACCCTCGGGCGAACCGAGGAACTGGTATGCGTCCTTGGCGGCAAGGCATTGCGTCAGCGCGTTGGGATCGGCGAGCCCGATATCCTCGACCGCCGCGCGTACCAGCCGCCGCAGCACGAACAGCGGGTCCTCGCCCGCGGTGAGCATCCGCGCCAGATAATAGAGCGCGGCCTGCGGGTCGGAGCCGCGGATCGATTTGTGGAGCGCCGAGATGAGGTTGTAATGCCCCTCGCGATCCTTGTCGTACACCGCCATCCGCCGCTGCAGCAGCTCGGACAGCGCCGCGGGGTCGAGCGGGGCGTCGGCGCCGATCGCGAACAGCGTCTCGGCCTGGTTGAGCAGGAAGCGCCCGTCGCCGTCGGCGCTCGCGATCAGCGCGGCGCGCGCCGCTTCGGTCAGCGGCAGCGATTGCCCCTCCAGCGCCTCGGCCCGGTCGAGCAACTGCCCCAGCGCCGCCGCGCCCAGCCGGTGGAGGATCAGCACCTGCGCGCGACTGAGCAGCGCGGCGTTGAGTTCGAACGACGGATTCTCGGTGGTCGCGCCGACCAGCGTCACCGTCCCGTCCTCGACGAACGGCAGGAAGCCGTCCTGCTGCGAGCGGTTGAAGCGGTGGATCTCGTCCACGAACAACAGCGTGCGGCGCCCCAGCCGCGCATGATCGCGCGCCTCGGCGAACACCTTCTTCAGGTCCGCCACGCCCGAAAACACGGCCGAGATCGCGACGAAGCGCAGCCCCACCGCGTCGGCGAGCAGGCGCGAGATCGTCGTCTTGCCGGTGCCCGGCGGCCCCCACAGGATGATCGAGCTGAGCCGGCCGGCGGCCACCATCCGGCCGATCGCCCCGTCGGGCCCGGTCAGATGTTCCTGCCCGACCACCTCGTCGAGCGTGCGCGGGCGCAGCCGGTCGGCAAGCGGGCCGCCTTCGGCAACGGGGGCGGCGGTGGGAGCGGAGTCATCGGCGAAAAGGTCGGCCATCACGCGCAAGATAGGGCGGTCTTGCGCGAATTGCATCCTTGTCGGCGGATCGCTGTCTCGGCGGATCGGCGTGCCCCGGCGGGGCGGGCGGGGCAGAGTTGATCTGCCGCAACGCTCGCGGTCGCCGCCCGGCGCAGCAACGGGGGCCAGCAACCAGGGAGGCCGGACATGGAATGCGACGTCATCATCGTGGGCGGCGGCCCGGCGGGACTCGCCTTTGCGCGCTCGCTTGACGATGCGGGGCTCGACGTCGTGATCGTCGAACGCCAGCCCGAGGCGGCGCTTGCCGAACCGGCGTTCGACGGGCGCGAGATCGCGTTGACCCAGCATTCGATCCGTCTGCTCAAGGGGTTGGGGGCATGGGATTTCCTGAAGCCCGAGGACGTCGCGCCGCTGCGCAAGGCGCGCGTGCTCAACGGTGCGTCCCCCTTTGCGCTCACCTTCGATCCGGGCGACGCGCCCGAGGGCGAACTGGGGATGCTCGTCCCCAACCATCGCATCCGCGCCAGCCTTTATGACGCGCTGGCCGGCCAGGCGGGCGTCCGGCTGCTCGCCGGGCGCGGCGTGACGCGGGCCGAGGCGCGCCGCGACGCCGCCGAGGTCGAACTCGACAATGGCGAGACGCTGCGGGGCCGGTTGCTCGTCGCGGCGGATTCGCGCTTCTCGTTCATTCGCGACCAGCTCGGCATTTCGGCCGAGATCAACCGGCTCCAGCGGTCGATGATGGTCGTGCGCGTGCGCCACGAGCGCGATCATCAGGGGATCGCGACCGAATGGTTCGATCATCACCAGACGTTCGCGATGCTCCCGCTCAACGGCAACCAGTCGTCGGCGGTGCTCACGCTTCCTGCACAGGCGATGGAGGCGGTGGCCGCACTCGACGACGCGGCGCTCGGTGCCGAGCTCACCCGTCGCTATTCGGCGCGGCTCGGCCGGCTGGAAGTGGCAAGCTCGCACCATGTCTATCCGCTCGCGACGACCTGGTCGCGCCATTTCGCGGCGACGCGCGCGGCGCTGATCGGCGACGCGGCGGTGGGGATGCATCCGGTGACGGCGCACGGCTTCAACCTGGGGCTCAGCGGGCAGGCGATCCTCGCGGCCGAGGTGCGCGAGGCCAAGCGGCGGGGCCGCGACATCGGCGGCACCGGCCTGCTCCGTCGTTTCGAACGCGCGCACCGCACCGCGAGCTGGCCGCTCTATGCCGGCACCAACCTGATCGTGCGCGTCTATACCGATGAATCGATGCCCGCGCGGGTGATCCGCCACGCCGGCCTGCGCCTCGGTGCCCGGCTGCCGCTTGTCCGCAAGTCGGTGCGCACGATGCTGATGGCGCGTTAGGCGCCGCCAACGCACGCCGCGATCCGGATGCGGAAAAGGGTGCTCGACGAAAATCGTCGGCACCCTCTTGTGTGATCCGTTTCAAGATATATCTTGAGCGCATCAAGAATCGCTCAAGAGGCATTTATGCATAGTTTTATCAAGGGTGCCGACTGCCGGCACGGCATGGCTGCGATGATGTTCGGCGGTCGCGGGCATCGTGGCGGCTGGGGCGGCGGCTGGGATCGCGGCTGGGGCGGCAGTCCCTTTGGCGGCGGTTTCCCGGGAGACGGCGGTCGCGGCGGTCGCGGGCATGGCGGTCGCGGCCGGCGGATGTTCGAGGGCAGCGAGCTGCGCCTCATCCTTCTCCATCTCCTCGCCGAACAGCCGCGTCACGGCTATGACCTGATCCGCGAGATCGAGGCGCGCAGCAACGGTGCCTATGCGCCCAGCCCGGGCGTGGTCTATCCGACGCTCACGATGCTCGCCGACATGGGGCTGATCGCCGAGGCCGATACCGGCGGCGCGCGCAAGACCTATGCGATCACGGCCGAGGGCGAGGCGGAACTCGCCCAGTCCGCGGCCACCGTCGCGGCACTGGTCGAACGCCTCGGCCAGCTCGGCGAGGCGCAGGCGCGCAACGATGCCGGGCCGGTGCGCCGCGCGCTCGGCAACCTGCGCACGGTGCTGCACGAACGGCTCCACCGCGACGACAGCGATGCAGAGACGCAGCACGCGATCGCCGAAATCCTCGACGACGCGGCCCGGCGGATCGAGCGGCTCGACGGCTGATCCGACCTGCACGGTGGCGGCAGGGCCTTGTCCCGGCCGCCATCCCCGCCACATTGCCGTCGACGCCCTGTACGGAGCCGAGCATGACCGAAAGCGTTCCCGATCCCGCGGTTGCAGCCGCCGCCACCGCGCGCGTGCCCACTTCCAGCGCCAGCCGCTATCTCCAGCAATTGTGCAAACACTGGTCGCACAATCTCGCGGTGCGCTTCACGCCCGAACAGGGCGAGGTCGTGTTCCCGCGTGAGGGGCGTGCCGGCATTTTCCCGGAGGACGCGACCGTCACCTTCGTCGCCGAGCCCGAAGCGCTGGTCGTCCGCATCGCCGCGAGCACGCCCGCGCAATGCGCCGCGCTTCAGGATGTGGTGGCGCGCCACCTCGATCGCTTTGCCTTTCGCGAGGCGCCGCTGGCGTTCGACTGGCGCTGAGCCGCCGGTGCGTCAGTCGCCCGCGCGGGCGCGCGCCAGCTCCAGATAGGCGTCGAGTACCGCCTGGTTCGCGGTCTCCCACACATAACCCGCCGCGCGGGCGCGTCCGGCCAGGCTGAAACGGTGGCGCAGCGCCGGGTCGCGCACCAGCGTCTCGATCGCGTCGGCATAGCCCGCGACGTCGGTGGGATCGACCAGAAAGCCCGTCACGCCCTGTTCGATCAGGTCGACGGCACCCGTCGCGCGTGCGGCGACGACGGGAACGCCTGCCGCCATGCTCTCGGTGGTGACGTTGCCGAACGTCTCGGTGACTGAGGGGTTGAAGAACACGTCCATCGACGCGACCGCCCGACCCAGGTCGTCGCCCGACTGGAAACCGGCAAAGATCGCTTCGGGTGCCTGCTCGGCGAACCATTGCTCGGCGGGGCCCTTGCCGATCACCAGCACCTTGTGCGGCACGCCGCGACGGCGAAGCTCGGCGACCACCTCGGCAAAGATGTCGAGGCCCTTTTCCTTCACCAGCCGGCCCAGAAAGCCCAGCGCGACCGCGTCGTCGGGGATGCCCAGCCCGCGCCGCCATTCCAGGCTGCGCCGGTCGGGGCGGAAACGGTGATGGTCGATCCCGCGCGACCAGATCGTCATCGGCGCGGTGACGCCCCAGCTGCGCAGCAGGTCGACCATGCTCTGCGACGGCGGCATCACCCGGTCGAACCGGTTGTAGAAGCGCTTCTGGATGCCGATGATCAGCGGCTCGAGAAAGCCGACGCGGTAATAGCGGAAATAGGTTTCGAAGCGCGTGTGGACCGATGCCACCGCGGGGACGCCGTGCCGGTGCGCCCATTTGACCGCGGCATGGCCCAGGAATTCGGGCGCCGAGCAATGGACGATGTTGGGCGCAAACGCCTCGAGGTCGCGGCGCACGCGCGCGGGGAGCCCGCGCGCGAGCCGGTATTCGTCGCGCCCCGCGGGCAGCGGCACCGACGGCACGTCGACCAGATCGCCGGTCGGCGCGAAGGCGGGGGTCGCCGTCGTCGGCGAATAGACGCGCAGCGTCACGCCCGCCGCCAGCAGGTGCGCGGCGAGCAGGTTCAGCGCCTGGTTGGCGCCGTCGCGGACATAGTTATAGTTGCCGCTGAAAAGGGCGACACGGAGGTCGGAGGCGTTCATCGCACCGTGCGCATAGCCGGGGCGGGCAGGGGCGGCAACCGGGGGAAGCGCCCGATTGGAGGCGCGGCGCCCCCGCCATGCCGCATCGGATGCGATGCGCTTGTCTGTTCCCTTTTCGTTTCGCCTGGGCTAGCCTTGCCGCCATGGCAAAGCCCCAGAAGCGCTATGTGTGTCAGGTCTGCGGATCGGTCTCGTCCAAATGGGCGGGGCAATGCGGCGATTGCGGCGAATGGAACACGATGGTCGAGGATGCGGGGGCCGTCGCGCCCACGCCCTTTCAGGCGCGCCACAATCTCCAGTCGGGCGGTCGCACGATCCAGCTCAGCGGGCTCGACGCCGAAATCCCGCTCCCCGAACGCATGGCGACGGGGATCGCCGAACTCGATCGCGCGCTCGGCGGCGGTTTCGTCGAGGCGTCGGCGACGCTGATCGGCGGCGATCCGGGCATCGGCAAGTCCACGCTGCTGCTCCAGGCCGCGGCACGGCTCGCCGCGGCGGGGCGCAGCGTCGCCTATGTCTCGGGCGAGGAGGCGGCGGATCAGGTCCGGCTGCGCGCGCGCCGGCTGGGGCTGGGGCAGGCGCCGGTCCAGCTCGCGGCCGCGACCTCGGTGCGTGACATCCTCACCACGCTCGGTGCGGGGACGCCGCCCGACCTGCTCATCATCGATTCGATCCAGACGATGCATTCCGACCTGATCGAAGGTGCGCCGGGCACCGTCAGCCAGGTGCGCGCCGCGTCGGGCGAACTGATCCGCTTTGCCAAGGAACGCGGCACGGCGCTCGTGCTTGTCGGCCATGTCACCAAGGACGGCAGCATCGCCGGGCCGCGCGTGCTCGAGCATATGGTCGACACCGTGCTCGCGTTCGAGGGCGAGCGCAGCCATCTGTACCGCATCCTGCGCGCGGTGAAGAACCGCTTCGGCGGCACCGACGAGATCGGCGTGTTCGCGATGCACACCGACGGCCTCACCGAAGTCGGCAATCCCTCGTCGCTGTTCCTCACCCAGCGCGACGAGAATGTCAGCGGCACCGTCGTCTTTCCCGCGCTCGAGGGTACGCGGCCCGTGCTGGTCGAGGTGCAGGCGCTCACCGTCCGGCTCGCCAGCGGCGCGACCCCCCGCCGCGCGGTGGTCGGCTGGGATTCGGGGCGGCTCGCGATGATCCTCGCGGTGCTCGAGGCGCGATGCGGGCTCAGCTTCTCGGCGTGCGAGGTCTATCTCAACATCGCCGGCGGTTATCGCGTCCAGGATCCCGCCGCCGATCTCGCGGTCGCGGCGGCGCTCGTCTCGGCACTGTCGGAGCGGCCGGTGCCCACCGACGCGGTGGCGTTCGGCGAGGTTGCGTTGTCGGGCGAGGTGCGCCCCGTCGCGCATGGCGCGCTGCGCTGTCGCGAGGCGGCGAAGCTCGGTTTCGCGCGCGCGCTCGGCCCGTCGGCCCAGGCGGCCGAATCGGGCGGGCTGGCGCTGTCGGGGTTCCGCTCGCTCGGCGCGTTCGTCGATCATCTGCTCGGCCGCGGCTGAGCCCGTGCGGCGCATCCGCGGGCACCCTTTCGCGGGCGCGCCCGGCTCGGCTATAGGCGCCCGCGGGAGATGCGAATGACGCTTACCGGACTCGACATCATCGTGCTCATCGCGATCGGCGCCGCTGCAGTGATGGGCTTTCTGCGCGGTTTCGTGGCCGAGGTGCTGTCGCTGCTCGCCTGGCTGCTCGTCGTGATGGCGCTCAAGCTCTTCCACACGCCGCTGGCCGAGGTGCTGAGCGGCGTCGTCGGCACGGTCCAGGGGGGCGCGGTG
>JAFABD010000102.1 GCA_023426225.1 Pseudomonadota bacterium
GGCGCGGCCGGGCCGGTCACCTTGCGTTTCGACGCGAGCGGCAAGCGCATCGCCCCGGCCGCGCCGGTGACGCTCGACGGCTTTGCCCCCGCGGGCGGCGCATCCAACCAGCCGATCACGCTTGATCTCGGCGGCAGCACGCAGACGAGCAACGCCTTCAGCGTCGTCACGCGCAATCAGGACGGCGCCGCGGTCGGCCAGTTCCAGAGCGTCGCGGTGCGCGAGGACGGCGCCGTCACCGCCACCTTCTCCAATGGCGACACGCGCGTGCTGGGCAAGGTGGTGCTCGCGACCTTCGACAATCCGGCGGGGCTGCGCCAGCTCGGCAACAGCAGCTGGGCGGCATCGGGACTGTCGGGCCAGCCCGATCTGGGGCTGCCCGGCGACGGCGGCTATGGCTCGCTGATGTCGGGCGCGATCGAGCAGTCGAACGTCGACATGACCGCCGAGCTCGTCGCGCTGATCGCGGCACAGCGCAATTATCAGGCAAACGCCAAGGCGCTCGATACGCAGAACCAGATCTCGCAGACCATCTTCAACATGCGCAGCTGAGCGCACGAAAGGCGGGGGCCATGGACCGGCTCGTCTACACCACGCTTTCGGGCCTGCGCAGCCAGATGCAGGCGCAGGCCACGATCGCGAACAACATCGCCAACGCCTCGACGATCGGCTTTCGCGCCGATCGGGTGCGGTTCGACCGCGTCGTGCTCGAGGGGCAGGGGCTCGAAACGCGCCAGTTCGCGGCCGAGGAGGTCGACGATCTCGAACGCGCGCCCGGAACGATCGTCCAGACGGGACGTCCGCTCGACATCGCGGTGTCGGGCGACACCTGGATCGCGATCCAGGCCGCCGACGGCAGCGAGGCCTATACGCGGCGCGGCGATCTGAACGTCGCCGCATCGGGGGTGCTTGAGACGGGCGACGGCATGCCGGTGATGGGTGGAAGCGGGCCGATCACCCTGCCGCCGTTCCAATCGGTCGCGATCGCGCCCGACGGAACGGTTTCGATCGTGCCGCCCGGCGGCGACCCCGCCCAGCCGCAGGTGATCGACCGGATCCGGCTGGTCAGCGCGTCGGGAAGCGCGACGAGCAAAGGGCTCGACAACCAGCTCCACGTCCGCGGCGGCGGTGCGTTGCCCGAGGATCTGGACGCGCGGCTCCAATCGGGGGCGCTCGAGCAGTCGAACGTCAATCTGACCCAGGCGCTGGTCGACATGATCGAGAACCAGCGCAGCTACGAGGTGCAGGCCAACCTGCTCAAGGAAGCCCGCACCATGGACGAAGGCGGCGCGTCGATCATGCGCGTGTCGAGCCAGTAACGCCCACAGCAAGGAGAGGCAGCCGCCATGGGATCTTCGGCAATGCACATCGCGCGGACCGGGCTCGACGCCCAGGATACGCGCATGCAGGTGATTTCGAACAACCTCGCCAACGTCAACACGACGGCGTTCAAGCGCGATCGCGCGTCGTTCCAGACGCTTGCCTATCAGGTCGTCACCGCCCCCGGCGCCGCGAGCACGGCCGAAACGCGCTATGCGACCGGGCTCAACCTCGGCACCGGCGTGCGCGTACAGGGAACCAGCCGGATCGAAACGCAGGGCGCGCTCAGCCAGACCGACAATGCGCTCGACCTCGCGGTCGACGGCAACGGCTATTTCCAGGTCCAGCTTCCCAACGGCCAGCTCGGCTACACCCGCGCCGGCAACTTCTCGCGTTCGGCGGAGGGCGCGATCGTCACCGCCGAAGGCTATCCGGTCAGCCCCGGCATCACGATTCCCGAAGGCGCCACCGCGATCACGATCGGCCTCGACGGCACGGTGAGCGCGAAGCTGCAGGGGCAGACCGAGGCGACGACGCTCGGCCAGATCCAGGTCGCCAATTTCCCCAATCCGGCGGGGCTTCAGGCGATGGGCGACAACTACCTCACCGAAACGGCTGCGAGCGGCAGCGCCAGCTTCGGCGCGCCGGGGCAGGACGGGCGCGGCAAGGTGCGCCAGGGCATGCTCGAGGCGTCGAACGTCAACGTCGTCCAGGAGCTGGTCGACATGATCGAGACGCAGCGCGCCTATGAGGTCAATTCCAAGATGATCTCGGCCACCGACGAGATGCTGAAATATGTCAACCAGAACATCTGACCCGCGCGGCGGCGCCGCCACCGCGTGCACGGTCGCGCTGGTGGGCGTGCTCGCCCTCGCGGCCCTTTCCCCGCCGGCACAGGCACAGGGGCGGCGGCGCGTGATCGAGGACTTCTCCGCCACGCTCGCCCCGCCCCCGACCGCGCCAGCCGCCGCCAATGGCGCCATCTTCCAGCCCGGCGACGGCTATGCCGCGCTGTACGAGGGGCAGCGCGCGCGCCGCGTGGGCGATCCGCTGACGATCGTGCTCGTCGAACGCACCAGCGCTTCCAAGTCGGCGGGATCCAAGCTCGACAGTTCGGGCGGATTGTCGCTGACGCCGCCGGCATCGGGGCCACTGTCATTCGATGCGGGCGCCGCCAAGCTCAGCGGCGGGCGCAACTTCTCGGGCACGGGGTCGGCCGATCAGGCCAATGCGCTGTCGGGTGAGATCAGCGTGACCGTCGCCGCCGTCTATCCCAACGGCACGATGCTGGTGCAGGGCCAGAAGCGCGTGACGCTCAACCGCGGCGACGAGTTCGTCCAGATCCGCGGCATCGTCCGCCCCGCCGATATCGACGTGCAGAATCGCGTCGCCTCGACGCGCGTCGCCGATGCCCGCATCGCCTATACCGGCAAGGGCGATGTCGCCCGCGCCAGCCGACAGGGCTGGCTCAGCCGATTCTTCCAGATGATCAGCCCGTTTTGACCCGGAGGCCCCCGATGCGCCTGCGTTCCCTTCTCCTTGGCCTGATATGTGCCCTTGCCACCGTGCCGGCGCTCGTCCTCCCCGCGACGCCCGCGCTGGCGCAGCGGATCAAGGATCTCGGCAGCTTTCAGGGCATCCGCAGCAACCAGCTCACCGGCTATGGCGTCGTCGTCGGGCTTCCGGGCACCGGCGACGACAATCTGGAATATACCGTCCAGTCGATGAAGGGCGTCGCCTCGCGCTTCGGGCTGCAACTGCCGCCCAGCGCGGCGCCGGGGCTCAAAAATGCCGCGGTCGTGATGGTGACGGCCGAACTGCCGCCCTTTGCCAAGCCGGGGCAAAAGCTCGACATCACCGTCTCGTCGATGGGCAAGGCCAAGTCGCTGCGCGGCGGCACGCTGATCCTCACGCCGCTGATGGGCGCCGATGGCCAGATCTACGCGATGGCGCAGGGCAATCTCGCGGTCGGCGGTCTCGGCGCCGAGGGGGCCGACGGATCGAAGATCGTCGTCAACACACCCTCAAGCGGCCGGATTCCCGAAGGCGCCACCGTCGAGCGCACCGTCGATACCGGCTTCGACCGGACGCCGGTGCTGACCTTCAATCTCGCCCGCGCCGACTTCACGACCGCGCAGCGCGTCCAGGACGCGATCAACGCCCGCCTCGGAGCGGCGCGGGCGCGGGCGATCGACGGCGTGTCGATCGCGGTGACGGCCCCGCCCGGCGCCGACATTCGCGCCGAAATGATGGCGGAGATCGAGAATCTGCGCGTCGAACCCGGCGAAGCGGCAGCCCGCGTGATCGTGAACGCGCGCACGGGCACCGTCGTCATCAACGCGGCGGTGCGCGTCAGTCCTGCCGCGGTCACGCACGGCAAACTCACCGTCCGGATCGACGAGATGCAGCGCGTGTCGCAGCCCGCGCCGTTCAGCCGCGGCGAAACCGCGCTCGAACAGCACAGCGCCGTCGACATTGCCGAGGAGAAACGTCCGATGTTCCTGTTCAATCCCGGCCCGCGGCTGTCCGACGTCGTCAAGGCGGTGAACGCCATCGGGGCATCGCCTGCTGATCTGGTGGCGATCCTAGAGGCGCTCAAGGAAGCCGGCGCGCTCAAGGCCGAACTGGTGGTGCTGTGAGCATGGTCGTTCCGCCCGCGCGCACCGTCGCCCCCGCCGGGGCGACCGCACCCGATCGTTCGCGGCTGGCGACGCACGCCAATCTCGACGCGGCGGGACAGCGGTTCGAGGCGATCTTCACCGGGATGATGCTCAAGTCGATGCGCCAGGCGCGGCTCGCCGACGGGCTGTTCGACAGCCAGGCGCAGCAGCAGTTCCGCGACATGCAGGATCAGCAGCTCGCACAGGCGATGGCGGCGCATGCGCCGATCGGCATCGGTCGCGCGATGACCGATTTCCTCGGCCGCAACGCCGCGCTGCCTGCCGATGCGGCGTCGAAGGAGCCTCGGCGATGAGCGACCTGCTTTCGATCGGCGCTTCGGGTGTCCGCGCCTATCAGACGGCGCTCACCACGACGTCGGAGAACATCGCCAATGCCGATGTCGCGGGCTATGCCCGCCGAACGACACGGCTCGACGAGGTGCGCGCCGCCGGGGGCGCGCAGAGCCGCACGATCGACGGCTCGGGCGTCGTCGCGAGTGCGGTGGTGCGCACGGCCGACGCGTTTCGCCAGGACGAGGTGCGACGCACCGGCGCCGATCTGGCCCGGACCGAAGCCGGGATCGGCTGGCTCGAGCGGATCGAGAACAGCCTGTCGGCAAGCGCCGTCGACACGCGGATCGACGCCTTTTTCGCGGCAGCCACACGGCTCGCCGCCGACCCGACTGCCGGCGCCGCCCGCGCGACGCTGCTTGAAACCGCATCCGGCGTGGCCGGCGCCTTTGCGACCGCGCGCGCCGGGCTGGACGCCGCGATGGGCGATCTCGACGCGCAAGCGGAGGCAACGGTGGGTTCGCTCAACGCGCTCACGGCGGCGCTGGCCCGCGTCAATGGCGCCATCGGGCGCAGCAGTGCCGGCACCAGCGGATCGGCGGCACTGCTCGACCAGCGCGACGCGATCCTCGAACAGATGAGCGCGATCAGCGACGTCAACGTGACGCTCGACGCCGCGGGGCGCGCGCAGGTTCGCGCGGGCGGGCCGGGCGGGCCGCTTCTCGTCAGCGGCGATCAGGCGGCAACGCTCACCTATGTCCGCGCCGACGATGGCGGCGCCTCGTTCGCCGTCCATGGCGATGACGGTATCCGCCCGCTGCTCCCGCAGGGTGGCGCACTCGCGGGAATCGCCGACGGCGCGCAGCGGATCGGCGATGCCACGCGTGCGCTCGACGCGGTCGCGACGCAGTTCGTCGATGCGGTCAACCAGGTCCAGGCCCAGGGGGACGACGCCAACGGAATGCCCGGGCAGCCGATCTTCGCGATCGGCGACCCGCCCGCGCGAATATCGCTCGTGATGGGCAACCCCGCGGCAATCGCGGCTGCCGCACGCGGCGCGGGCGGACGCGACAACAGCAATGCGGTCGCGCTCGCGACGCTCGGGCGCACAACGGGTGCCGCAGCCGCGATTGCCGATCTGACGACCGGCAACGCCGCGGCGCTGTCGGCGCGGCGAACGCTCGGCGAGGCGCAACGCGCGATGCACGACGGCGCCGTCGGCAGTCGCGATGCCGCCAGTGCGGTCAATACCGATGAAGAGGCGGTCGACCTGCTCCGTTTTCAAAAGGCGTATCAGGCGAGCAGCAAGGTGATCCAGACCGCCCGCGACATCTTCGAAACCCTGCTCAACATCCGGTGAGGAGCGCCATGCGCGTCGCGACTTCGCAGCTTTACGATCGATCGCTGGCGCAAATGACGCGCCTCTATGCCGATGCCGATGCGATCCAGACGTCGATCGGCACCGAAAAGCGCTACGCCGCCCCCTCGGCTTCACCCGCCGCTTACCGCCAGTTGCGCAGTCTGGCGGGCGCGACAGAGGCGGATGGGGCATTCGCTGCCAATATCCGCGCCGCGCAGGCGACGCTCGATGCCGGCGATGCGGCGCTCGGGTCGATCGAGACGCAGCTCCAGCGCGCGCTCGAACTGGCGGCGCAGGCCGCCACCGGCACCCTGTCCGATGCCCAGCGCGCGGCGATGGGGAGCGAGCTCGATGCGGTGCTGACGACGGTCCTCGGGCTTGCGAACGACAGGGGGCCGGACGGCCAGCCGCTGTTCGGCGGCACCGCCACCGAGCCGCCCTATCGTCGGGCGGCCGATGGCAGCATCGCCTATGTCGGCAGCGCGGGCGCGGCGCAGGTGCCGATCGGCGCCGACGCGCAGATCGAGACGGGCGTTACCGGGAATCGCGCGCTGGGAGATATCTTCGCGGTGCTGGGGACGCTCGCCGCGGCAGTTCGCAGCGGCGGCGACGTCCATGCGGCGGGGAGCGCGGCGCTGGCCGGAATCCAGTCGAGCGTCGCCAGCGTGGCCAGCGCACGCGCGTCGCTCGGCGCGCGATCGGCGCGGCTTGATGTGGAAAGTCAGCGGCTTACCGATGTCGGCGAGGCACGCGAGAGCCAGCGCGCCGCGACCGAGGATACCGACATCGCCGGCGCGACGATCGCGCTGCAGCGCACGCTTACCGTGCTCCAGGCGACGCAGGCGAGCTTTTCGAAGCTGAGCGGGCTGTCGCTGTTCGATTATCTGCGCTGAGCGAACGCACGTTTTTATCCGCAAGTTTGCGCCCGACGGGCCGTTTAACAGCATGGAATGGCCGATTTCGGCCCGGCATCGGGGGGATTTGACGCACCATGTTTCCGCTGATCGGCTTTGTCGTGCTGCTGGCGATGGTGTTCGGGGGATTCGCGATCACCGGCGGCGCGCTGGGGCCGGTGATGGAAGCGATTCCGCACGAGATGCTGATCATCGGCGGGGCCGCCGCAGGCGCATTGATCATTGGAAATTCAGGTACTTCGCTGAAGGCGCTGGCCGGCGGACTCGCGCGCGCGTTCAAGGGTCCGCGCTATCGCAAGCAGGATTATCTCGACACGATCTTCCTCGTTTCGCGGCTGATGAAGATGCTGCGGACCGAAGGCCCGATCGCGCTCGAGAGCCATGTCGAGGCTCCCAATGCCTCGCCGATCTTTGCAGAATACCCCCGATTGGCTGCCGATCCGGCGCTGATCGGGCTGATTACCGACACTTTACGCCTCGTTGTGGTCTCTTCGGGGACCCTCGATGTCCATGCGGTCGAGGAGGTGATGGACAATGCGATCCGCACCCATCACCACGCCGCGCAGGCCCCGCAGGCGACGCTCCAGGGGCTCGCCGACGCGCTGCCCGCGCTCGGCATCGTCGCCGCGGTGCTGGGCGTGGTCAAGACGATGGGGTCGATCGACAAGCCCCCCGCGATCCTGGGCGCGATGATCGGATCGGCGCTGGTCGGTACCTTCATGGGCGTGCTGCTCGCCTATGGCATCGTCGCCCCGCTCGCCAGCCGGCTGCAGCAGGTGATCGACGCCGATGCCGCGATCTACACCATGGTCAAGCAGATCATCATCGCCTCGCTCCACGGCCATCCGCAGCCGCTGGTGATCGAGGCGGCGCGATCGGGAATCGCGCACGAGAACCAGCCGGGCTTTGCCCAGGTGTTCGACGGCCTGCGCGGACGCTGACCCGACCATGGCCGCCGCCCGCGCTCCGCACGGTTCGAACCAGCCGCCGCGCATCATCGTCAAGAAGGTCTATGTCGAGGCGCATGCCGCGCACCATGGCGGCGCATGGAAAGTCGCCTATGCCGACTTCGTCACCGCGATGATGGCGTTTTTCCTGCTGATGTGGCTGCTGGGCGCGACGACCGAGAAACAGCGCAAGGCGCTCGCCGACTATTTCGCGCCGACGCTGGTCGAGCTGCGCCAGAACAGCGCCGGATCGAACGGACTGTTCGGCGGCGAGGCGATCAACCAGCGCGACCATTATCCCAGCAAGGCGTCGCAGACGGGCACCAAGTCGCTGACCGTTCCCGTCGGCGGCGCGGGCGGCAACGAGGTCGGCACCGGGCAGAAAGGCACGCTGAAGGACCAGCGCGCGCTGACCGCGCAGGACCAGAAGAATTTCGACGCCACCGCGCGGCGCATCCAGGCGCGGATGCGCGCCACCCCCGCGCTCGCCGGGCTGGCGCGGCACGTCCGCTTCGTCCCGACGCGCGACGGGATGCGCATCGACCTGCTCGACGACGCCAATTACTCGATGTTCGACCTGGGAACGACCGCACTCGTCCCCGCCGCGAGCACGCTGATCGGCACGATCGCCGAATCGATCCGCGGGCTGGAGAACCCGATCATGATCCGCGGCCATACCGACAGCCTGGGCTATGGCGACCCGCGCGCGATGAACAACTGGATGCTGTCGAGCGGGCGTGCCGAAGCCACGCGCCGCCGGCTGGCGAGCGGCGGCGTGGCGGAAGCGCGGTTCGAGCGGATCGAGGGCGTCGCCGATCGCGAACCGCTGATCGTCGACACCCCCGCCGACCCGCGCAACCGCCGCGTGGCGATCACGCTGCTCTATCGCCGGATCATGGACCAGCCGGCACGGGCGCGCTGACGCCGCCCGCGCCGAATCGCCTGCCGAATCAGAAGAACAGCTTGCGGATGCTCAGCCGAACGACGCGGCCGGTCGGATCGAGCAGGTCGGGCTGATAGCTGACCGGCACCTCGCCGATGCCGTTGGTCACGCGCTGGCGCGTGTCGAACAGATTGTCGACCGAGAAGGTGACGCGCGTGCCGCGCAGCCAGCGATGGTTGCGCACCAGCGAGCGCTGCATCCCCAGATCCGCGAACAGCCGCAGGTTGAGCGTCGCGAGGCTGCCGAAATGAAGCTGGTCGGTGCTGCCGAGCGCGCCGGTATAGACATCGGTCGCGCTCTGCCACTTGCCGATCAGCCGCACGCCGAGCCCGTCGCGCGCAAAGCCCGCCTGCGCCTCGACCTCGTGCTGCGGCTGACCGCCCGCGCTCCCCGTCGCGGCGCCGTTGAGCAGGTCGAGCACGGGCAAGCCGGCGCGGATGCGGACCTGATCCTTGAAATACCAGGTATGATAGAGGCTGAACTGGATCCGCCCCGCCAGCGCGCCATTGGGTCCGCCGAGCCGCCGGAAGCCGCCACCACCGCCGCCGCCTGGGC